>SVDN01000006.1:0-690 GCA_015057825.1 Lachnospiraceae bacterium | reverse complement strand
ATGCTTCATTCCACTGATGATGATAATCGCAGCGATGTCCATTCACCTCCAGACGATGCTTGCAGGCATAGAAGTAATATTCCTTATAGTATGCTCCGTCTTTTCTCTTTTTGCGGTTTACATTACCTACAAGTCCGGCTCCGCATACAGGACATTTTACAATGCCGCTGAGCTGATGTTCATGCTCCAGATCATGCTTCTTCTCCAGGCGCTTTGCAGTGGCTGCTCTCTTCTTTTTTGCAAGCTCAAACTCTTCTTCAGAAATGATGGCATCATGCTTCCCGTCATAAACGGAGAACTCATTCTGTTTCACAATATGGAACTCATTTCTTGTGCCTTCAATCTTCTCAGTTTTCCGTCTGCCGTAAGCGATCTTTCCACAATAAACCGGATTATCCAGTATTGCCTTTACAGTCGAGACCGAAAATCTTGTCAGATGTCCGTTCTGCCTTGCCTTTTTGCTGATGCCCTGCTGAGCCAGATACTTAACCACTCCCGTATAGCCCATATTTGTGTGCGTAAACTTATCGAAAATGATCCGGATTGCTTCTGCCTCATCCTCAGCAATCTGCAGCTCACCATCCACAAGCTTATAGCCATAAGGAGCAAAACCGCCATTCCATTTGCCTTCTCTTGCCTTCTGTCGCCGGCCTTCCATTGTTTGAACCAGAATGTTCTCACGTTCAATTT
>SVDN01000005.1 GCA_015057825.1 Lachnospiraceae bacterium | reverse complement strand
GCCCAGATAGCTCAGTTGGTAGAGCAGAGGACTGAAAATCCTCGTGTCACTGGTTCGATTCCGGTTCTGGGCATTTGTTGTCAAATGACAACAGAAAATGGGATATTAGCTCAGTTGGTAGAGCACTTGACTTTTAATCAAGTTGTCCGGGGTTCGAATCCCCGATGTCTCATATTTAACCACTGTAAATATTTACGGTGGTTTTTTTGTACACATGACGAGAAAATACATTTTCATTGTTCATTTAGATTTCTTTTGCCGATTGATTTGTTGGCGAGTTTAGGTCAATGATTGAATTATAATTATTTGCTATGATATAATGATTTTTGATTGATATGAACGTATGTTAAAGACTAAATAAAGACTTAATGCATAAATTAAAAGGAGCAAGATTAAATGAGATTCGTTATACAAAGGGTTAACCATGCAGATGTAAAAGTTGACGGAGAAACAGTCGGAAAGATTAACAAAGGCTTTATGGTACTTATAGGTGTTTCGAATGATGATAGTAAAGATGTTGCTGATAAAATGATTAAAAAGCTCGTAAATATGCGAATTTTTGATGATGAAAACGGTAAAACAAATTTGGGCCTTGCTGATGTTAATGGTGAGCTATTGTTAATATCGCAGTTTACTCTTTATGCAGATTGCAAAAAGGGCAACAGACCTTCATTTACCGCAGCAGGCGGACCGGATATAGCTAATGAACTTTATGAATATATAATATCTGAATGCAAAAAGAGCGTTCCTGTGGTTGAAAAGGGAATATTTGGGGCGGATATGAAGGTTAGTCTTGAAAATGACGGACCGTTTACGCTTGTTCTTGATTCGGAATCATTATAGATTTCGCAAAAGTATATTTTTGATAGCAACATAAAAAAGCATTGGTTAAACCAATGCTTTTATCTTTTAAACTTTAGTTTTTTTCATATGCTCTTATAGAGTCAAGAACTGTATTAACTGTCTTTTCTATACCAAAGTCCGAAGTATGCATTGTTAAATTGTAGTGAGCAGCCAAGCCCCATGGCATACCGGTAAAATGTTTGCAATAGTGCACTCGCAGCTCGGTTTCGTGTTTAACAAGTCTTTTAGCTTCTTCGAAAGAAATGTTATTAATATCTGAAACGCGCTTTGCTTTAAAATCGTCGTCGGCAGAGAAGAAAAGATCAAATGTATTTGGTCTGTCCTTTAGGATATAACTTCCCAATCGACCGACTATAACGCAACTGCCACTTGATGCAAGGTCTTTAATAACTTTACTTTGTGCTGCAAATATTTCATCTTGTTTGGAAGTCATTTGGCTCATCTCATAGCTGTTTTGAACAAGACTGAACAAGAGACCTGTTTTAACACGCTCTTCGTTATTTTTAATCGAATCCACCGGCAAACCGGTATTTGCGGCTGTTTCAGCAATTATGCCGTAATCGTAAAAAGGAATGTTAAGTGCTTTTGCAACTTTTTCTCCGATTTCATGGCCACCGCTTCCGAATTCTCTTTCTATAGTAATAACAAGCGGATATTCTGCTTGCAAAGCATCAGTTTTGTCATCTGTATCTTCTTTTGCGGGTATGGCAAGAAATCTATCGATAAAGTGAATTTTTTTATTGTAAAATCTAACAAAATATCCGACTAAAAATGCGGCAATTATAGTGCCTTCGCGTACTCCGATAAGACTTTTGAAATACAAAAGAGAAATGAGAGTACTGAGTCCGATAAAGACCCAATCCAGTATTATTTTTACGGTTCCGAAATCCAAATGAATTTTATCGGAAATTGCGGAAATAGCGCCTTCCGAAGCCATAACGATAAGACCGGCTTTAACTTCCAAGAAAACACCGAAGGCCATTATCAGGCAGCTGACAATACACAGTATTAACCGAATCGGGTAAGATGAGATTTCTAAAGGTGAAACAATCGCCAAAGTTAAATCCGTAAAATAGCTGAAGAGAAAAACAACCACAAGCTGCAGTAAATTGATAATTTTGTAGTTTTTACGCAAAAGTGCAATTTGTACAATAACAAAAATAACGTTTACAAAAGTAGTGAATAAACCCATGGAAAGTGGGAAAATTTGACTTAAAACATAAGCCAATCCCGCAGACGGAGAAACGCCCAATCCTGATTTAGTGGAAAGGGCGATACCAAATGCTAAAATAAATAATCCCAGCGCCAATATAAAAAATTTTTTGATAATTAATTGTTTATTTATACTCATAAATATTATAAATCCATTGAAGCCTGTAAATTAGATGATTCTGTCCTGATTTTTTCGATTGCCTCCGACATGTCGGAAACAGTATCGACCTGTTTATGTGTTATATCAGCAATGCTATCTATTTGCTCAAGGATGGTTGAAATTTTAGAAAACATACTTTCCAATTTTTCTGTAATTTCTTTTGATGAATCCTGACTGGTTTTTGCAAGTTTTCCCATTTCACCGGCAACAACCGCAAAACCGGCGCCCAGTGTACCTGCTCTTGCAGCTTCGATAGAAGCGTTTAAAGCAAGAATATTTGATTTTGAAGAGTTACTTTGAAGTCCCTTAACAATTTGATTTGCTTCGGTAATTTCTTCTTTTACAACATCCGATAAAGACTTGATTTCGCCGACTTTATCAGATAAATCATCAGTTGTATTTTTAATTGAAGATATGTTTTCATCGGTGTTTTCAATATCTTGATTAAGTTCTTCCGCACAATCTTTTAAACCTACTTTGTCGGAAATGTTAACCGCACATGAAACCAATCCCACAACTTCACCGTTTTCTCTGACAGGTGTGAGAATACCTTTTACGGGTACGCCATATACTTCCGGTGGAAGAAAGTCGGTTGCACATTCACCTGTTTCCATGAGATGTAAAAGAAATCCGTCGGCTCTGCTTGAGGGATCCAGAGGTTTACCTTCCGGATTAGGTAAAGATAATGTTTTACCATCCCATGTACCGCAAGATTTTTCTCTGTCTACCAATGAAATGCAGACATCAAGATCAAGGAAATCCTTGACGAGAGGAAGTGCAATTTTTAAAGCTTCCATGATTTTACTGTTTTCCATAAGAAACCTCCTAAATATACATTATTTTTTAAACCCTATCACGATGAATAAATTATACATTTAAATGAAAATCCTTTCAATAAAAATGTAGTAAAAAAATTAATATTTTTTTAACATTTAATTCAGTCCGAATGATTCGAAAAAATGATTGGAAAAAAATCTGTCAAATGCCCGAAAACCGCGCTACAGCTTGACAAATAAGCATTTAAATAATAAACTATTCTAATACGAATGCGGTGAAAAATTCGCAAAAAGGAGCGATATAAATGACTAAAAAACCTTATTATATAACAACGGCAATCACATATACATCGGGCAAACCTCATATAGGAAACACATATGAGGCTATTTTGGCCGACAGCATTGCAAGATATAAACGATTGGAGGGATATGACGTTTGCTTCCAAACGGGAACCGACGAACATGGCCAAAAAATCGAGATTAATGCAGAAAAAAAGGGCAAAACCCCAAAGGAATTTGTAGACGAAGTATCCGGAGAAATCAAAAAAATATGGGATCTTGTGGGAACATCTTACGACAGATTTATAAGAACCACCGATGCAGACCATGAAAAACAGGTACAGAAGATATTCAAGAAGCTCTATGAAAAAGGTGATATATACAAAGGCGAATATAATGGAATGTATTGCACACCTTGTGAAAGCTTCTTTACGCCGAGCCAGCTTGTTGATGGGAAATGTCCGGATTGCGGACGTCCCGTAACGGAAGCAAAAGAAGAGGCTTACTTCTTTAAAATGTCAAAATACGCGGACAGACTTATAGAGCATATAAATACTCATCCTGAGTTTATACAGCCGGAATCAAGAAAGAATGAAATGATGAATAACTTCCTTCTTCCGGGTCTTCAGGATCTTTGCGTGTCCCGAACATCTTTTAAATGGGGCATTCCCGTTGACTTTGATGACAAGCATGTTGTTTATGTTTGGCTTGATGCGCTTACAAACTATATTACAGGCCTTGGCTATGATGTTGACGGCAATAATGATGAGAAATTCAACAAATATTGGCCTGCGGATTTACATCTTATAGGCAAGGATATTATCCGCTTCCATACAATTTATTGGCCTATTTTCCTTATGGCTCTTGATTTGCCGCTTCCAAAGCAGGTTTTCGGACATCCTTGGTTGTTACAGGGCGGCGAAAAAATGAGTAAATCTAAAGGCAATATTCTCTACGCGGATGACCTTTGCGAGATGCTCGGTGTTGATGCTGTCAGATATTTCGTGCTTCACGAAATGCCATTTGATAACGATGGAACAATAACATGGGAGCTTTTGGTAGAAAGAATCAACTCAGATCTTGCAAATACTCTTGGAAATCTTGTAAACAGAACTATTTCCATGTCAAACAAATACTTTGACGGTATTGTAAAAGATGCCGGAGTGAAAGAGCCGGTTGACGATGATTTGATTGCTCTTGTAACATCTACAAAAGAAAAAGTCGCAAAGAAAATGGAAGGTCTTCGCGTTGCGGATGCAATAACGGAAGTATTCAACGCTTACAGACGTTGCAACAAATACATAGATGAAACGATGCCTTGGGCACTTGCAAAAGAAGAAGATAAGCTTCCGAGATTGAATACTGTTCTTTATAATCTTATAGAGAGCATAAACATTATTACAACGCTTTTAAAACCTTTCCTTCCGAATACCGCGGATGCTATATTTACGCAATTAAACACAAAAGAAAGAGCTTTTGAAGATTTGGATAAATTCGGTTTGTATGAGTCCGGAACAAAAGTGGTTGAAAAACCCGAAATTCTTTTTGCAAGACTCGATCAAAAAGAAGTAATGGAAAAAGCAAAAGCACTTCAGGAAAAACTTGCAAAGAAATTTGCCGAGGAAAATCCGGAAGAAGCGCAGGCTGAAAATAATGCAGACGGACCGGTAATCGATATTGAGAAAAAGGAAGAAATCACATATGACGATTTCATGAAAATGCAGTTCCAAGTAGGTGAGATTATTGAATGCGAGGAAGTTCCAAAATCAAAGAAACTTCTTTGTTCAAAGGTAAAAATCGGAAGCGAAATCAAACAGATTGTTTCAGGAATCAAGGCCTACTATAAACCGGAAGATATGGTTGGTAAAAAAGTAATGGTGCTTGTTAACCTTAAGCCTGCCAAGCTTGCGGGAGTATTATCCGAAGGCATGATTTTATGCGCGGAAAACGAAAAAGGGGAATTGGCCCTTATGACTCCTGAAAAGGATATGCCTGCCGGTGCCGAAATCTGCTAATAAAAAGATTATTTAAATCCCGAAACGCTGCCAAAAGGCAGCTTTCGGTGATTTTTATATTTGAGCTAAAGCAATGCTTTTAGACTCAGAGAAGGAATAAATGAAACAATGGGGGAAGAGGAATGAAAAAGATAATTGGGGTATTGCTTGCATTGTTTGTATGCCTAAGCCTTGTGGGTTGTGAAAAAAACAAAAAGCAAGAAGAAACAAAAACAACAAAACAAACGGAAACACAGGCTACAACACAGGAAGAGACCAAAAGTCCAAAGTCAGACAGCATGGCTCTTAAGCTTGAGGGAACAAAACTTCTTGATGCAACAGGCAATCCCGTGCAGCTAAAAGGAATCTCAACACATGGCATCGCGTGGTTTCCGGACTATCTAAATCAAGACGGTATTAACGATTTAAAAGAATTATTCGGAATAAATGTTTTCAGAATCGCCATGTACACGGACGAATATAACGGATATTGCAGCGGCGGAGACAAAGAAAACTTAAAACAGATGGTTAGAAACGGTGTAGAATATGCAACAAATGCCGGAATGTACGTGATTGTGGACTGGCATATTTTGAATGATAACAATCCGCTTAATCATAAGGAAGAAGCAAAAGAATTCTTTTCGCAGATGACATCGGAATTCGGAGATAGGGACAATATCCTTTATGAAATTTGCAACGAACCGAACAACGGGACAAGTTGGAGCGACGTTAAGGCCTACGCAAACGAGATTATTCCGATAATCAGGGCAAATGATCCGGATGCCATAATAATAGTCGGAACGCCGACCTGGTGCCAGGATGTGGATCAAGCAGCAGCAGATCCGATAACGGGCTATGATAACATTATGTATTCATTGCATTTTTACGCTGCAAGCCATAAAGATGATTTAAGAAATAAGATGACAAATGCCATAAATGCAGGACTTCCGATCTTTGTGTCGGAGTTTGGTATATGTGATGCAAGCGGAAACGGTGCAATAGACGAGGAATCGGCTAATGCTTGGGTTAGTCTTATGGATGCAAATAATGTAAGCTATGTTTGTTGGAACTTATCAAACAAGCAAGAATCATCGGCATTAATTAACAGTGATTGCAGCAAAACAAGCGGCTTTACCATAGACGATTTAAGCGCGGAAGGAAAATGGCTGCATGCCACATTGACTAAATAAAGGTTTAGTAAAAGGAACTACAAATGATTTTTGAAACACACGCACATTATGATGATAAAGCCTTTGATGAAGACAGGGAAGAGCTTATCAAATCCTTAAAAGAAAAGAATATATGTAATGTAATCAATGTTTCCGCGGAACTTGACAATATAAAAAAAACCGTGGAGCTTACAAAAAAATATGATTTTTTCTACGGCGCTGCGGGAGTGCATCCATCAGAAGTTTACGAACTTAAAGACAGCGACATTGAAAAAATCGAAGCTGCGCTTTTGGAGCCGAAAATGATTGCCGTGGGAGAAATCGGGCTTGATTATTATTGGGATAAGGAGCCGGAAAAACAAGCAATCCAGCGTGATTGGTTCGGACGTCAAATAGAACTTGCCAAGCGCTTGAACAAACCGATAATCGTTCATTCAAGAGATGCGGCCAATGATACCATGAAAGTGATGGAAGAACATAAGGCTTTTAATGTGCATGGTGTTATTCATTGCTATTCTTATTCAAAGGAAATAGCACAAGAATTTGTAAAGCGCGGATATTATATAGGTGTCGGTGGTGTTGTAACTTTTAAAAATGCAAGAAAACTTGTGGAAACGGTGGAAGCCATTCCTTTGGAAAAAATTTTGATAGAAACGGATTGTCCTTATATGGCGCCGGAGCCTTACAGAGGAAAGCGCAATTATTCGGGATATCTTGAATATGTTGTGGATAAAATCGCTGAAATCAAAGGAATCGGTGGAAAAGAAGTTGAAGATATCACAAGAGAGAATGCAAGGACACTTTTTCGTGTCTAGTGTGGGACTGAAAATAAAGATTAAGAAAAGCGCTTAAGCAGCAAATTATATTAATAAGATACTATGGAAGATAAAGATAAATACATGAAAGAGGCTATAAAGCAGGCAAAAAAGGCATATGCACTGGAAGAGGTGCCGATCGGCTGCGTTATAGTTTACGAAGGAAAAATAATAGGACGCGGTTACAATCGCAGAATGACGGATAAAACTGCCCTTGCCCACGCAGAGCTTACGGCCATTAAGAGGGCCTGCAAAAGGATAGGGGACTGGCGCTTGGACGACTGCGAAATGTATGTGACGCTGGAACCGTGCCAGATGTGCTCGGGAGCCATAGTGCAGTCGCGTATTAAGAAAGTGTATATTGGCTGCATGAACCCGAAGGCAGGTTGTGCGGGCTCTGTAATGAACATGCTGCAGGTGCCGCAGTTTAACCACCAAGTGGAAACGGAAAAGGGCGTTTTGGAAGATGAGTGTTCGAAAATGCTCAGCGACTTCTTTAAGGAACTAAGAAAAAAGCAAAAGGTCGAAAAGGATCACAACAAAGAATAGAGTAAGAAAATGGCAAATTTAGGTAATCCTACAAATACAATCGAAATATTAAAAAAATACGGTTTTTCCTTTCAAAAGAAATTCGGACAAAATTTTTTGATTGACAATAATATCCTTGAAAAAATCGTTGAAAATGCCGGAGTGACAAAAGACGATCTTGTTATCGAGATAGGTCCGGGAATCGGCACGCTGACTCAACATCTTTGCGAACATGCAAGAGAAGTTGTGGCAGTGGAAATCGACAAAAAGCTTATACCGATTTTGAAAGATACTTTATCGGAATATGACAATGTAAGGGTTATTAACGAAGATATTTTAAAAGTTGATGTAAACAAAATCGCAGAGGAAAGAAACGGCGGAAAAAATGTTAAAGTTGTGGCAAACCTGCCATATTACATTACAACACCGATTATAATGGGACTTTTTGAAAGTAATCTGCCTCTTGAAAGTATAACCGTAATGGTTCAAAAAGAAGTAGCCGAGCGCATGCAGGTGGGTCCGGGAACAAAAGACTACGGAGCTCTTTCTTTGGCGGTACAGTTTTATTCCAAGCCTAAGGTGGTTTTGAATGTGCCCGCAGGCTGCTTTATGCCAAAGCCAAATGTGGATTCGGCGGTAATTAAGCTTGAAAAATACGAACAGCCTCCTGTTGAAGTAAAAGATTCGAAGAAAATGTTTAAGATAATCAGGGCTGCATTTAATCAAAGAAGAAAGACTTTGACAAACAGTATTGCAAATTCAGGGGAGTTAAACTATTTGAAAGATGATGTGGGTAAAGCCCTTGAAACAATGGGCTTATTAAGCACAGTTAGGGGAGAAGCACTTACGCTTGAGCAGTTTGCAAAGTTGTCGGATTTGCTTGGATAATAAAAAGCTACGTTGTTTGGGGATGACCACCTACGTAGCTTATTTTTTATAATATTTAGAAATACATTTTTAGTTTGTGAGGATTAAGTGTGGAGTAAAGATAGTGATCTTCCCACTTACCCTTAACTTCGATGCTTTTTTCCAAAAGACCGTTGCGTTTAAAACCAAGGCGTTCTATAAACTTTATTGAAGCTTGATTTTCCGGCATAATAAAACATTCCAGACGATGAACCTTCAAGTCTTTGAATATTGCGTTGTTTGCGCCCGAAACGGCTTCGAGTCCCACATGTTCTCTTCTGTGGTCTTTGTCGATTTTATATCCCAAAATAGCGCTAAAGTAAGGTGAATTTCTTAAATGAGAATAAGAAACGGTTCCCAGCACTTTAAAAGGGTTCTTTTTGTCAAAAACATAGAAACGTACATATTTAAGATTTAAAAACGCCTTGTATTCCGCTCTCAAAATGGAAGCCTGTCCCGCCTCGGTATAGTAATCCGGCGAATGAAAAGGTTCGTATTTTTCAAAGTCGGCTTTATTTCTTATTACAAAGTCGTATACTATGGAAGCATCATTTTCATTTAATACGCGTAAAACCAAGTGCTTTGTTTCGTATTCGAATTTCATTTTTTCCCCTTTATCTTAGCTTTAACAATCCGTTTATTTAAAAATTAAACTAATCAGTCAGCTTGTATTTTGTTAAGCTCTTCCAGTTCTTCGTCGGAATAGCCGGTGAAAATCGGATTAATTACTCCTTCAGTTTCACGATATGACTGAAGTCTGTGAAGCTTGCAGCCTTTAAGCCAGTTTCTTATCTCTTTAACATCTTCCGGAGAATGCAGCTCTTTGCAAAGAGTTGTTCTGAATTCATAGTCACCTACATTGTTCATAATAAAATCAATGCTTTCTTGAATTTTGGACAAATCGACGTTTTCGATACCGCAAGCCTTGGGATAGTTTTCTTTTGTTGCTTTAATGTCCATTGCAACATAGTCAATGAGTCCTTTATTATACAAATCCTTTAAAACATCAGGTCTGTAGCCGTTGCTGTCTAACTTTATTTTGTAACCCAAATCGCGAATTTTTCGAATAAAAGTTTCAAGATCGGGCTGAAGTGTTGCCTCACCGCCCGTTATACAGACGCCTTCAACTTTTCCGACGCGTTCTTTAAGATATGCCAAAACTTCTTCTTCCGGAATTACCGGCTCGTCATTTGGTGTAAGAACCAAGCCTTTGTTATGGCAAAAAGGGCATCTGAAATTACAGCCCCCAAGAAAAACTGTGGCGCCAAGTAAACCCGGATAATCAACAAGTGTAAATTTATTAAAACCATGAATTGTCATAGAAATAACCTCAATCTTTTATAGTGATGTTATAAAAGTCGGAATCGGCAAAGAAGCGATTCGACTCAAGAATATTTTATCAAATTGAAGTGTTATTTAAAAGAAGTTTTGACAAAAGAGCTCATTTAAATTATACTATAATTCCGTGATGCAAAGCTTTGGCATCATCTAATCAAACAGTCATAACCTTTCCGTGCAGCCGGGGCGTTAGCGGTGCCTTCTACCTGCAATCCGCTATAGCAGGGGTGATGCTTTATGGAGGGTAACGTTTGCAGGGCTGCCTTAGGTAAGTGGCGTTGAGACTTGGGTCTTGCGCGGCGAATGCCTACGAACCGTGTCAGGTTGGGAACAAAGCAGCACTAAGTAGGATTTTTCGGGTGCCGCAAGGTCACCTGGGTTGAGTTAACTGCCTAAGTAACGCCTGCGATTTGTTATTCGAAGTAAAGCGCACGGATTTTTTATTCATATCTTGATATATAATAACAATTCTCAAAAATGAAAAGTAGCATTAAAATGCAAGTTAACATTCAGTTCATAGTTTATTCACTGTTACGTAAAGTATTCTTACTACAATTATATTTGTATCATCGATACATATAATAAGGGCAAATAATTAAAGTGAGGAGAGAGCGTATGGACGGAAACTATCAAAACATTGAAAAAACCCAAAATCAAACACAAAAACAGCCTAGACCTCAAAAGCAGCAAAGAGGATTTAAAAAACCGGGAATAAGCATAAGGTTTAAAATAATCGTTCCGGTTATAATTATTGTTGTGGTTATGGCCGTAGTATTGGGTGCATTCAGCATTAAAAAAACCGAGACGGAGATTGAAGAAAGAACCGTCGAGCAGCTTATGACGGTGGCATATGCCGAAAGAGAGACCATTCAACAGTTTATTTCGGCTAAATACGCGTTACTTAACGGTATTGCACAATCGGAGCTGTTAAAAGATCCTAACGCCGACATGATGGCACAAAAACAGATGCTTCTTCAGGCGCTTACACATGCCGGAGAAGGTGTTAATGACATCAGTTTTGTTAACAAAGCCGGACAATCCATGACAGATGACGGACAGGTGTTGGACCTTGGCGAAAGAGCCTATGTGAAGGCAGCATTTAACGGAGAGTCATCATTGTCGGGACCTAAGAAAGACCCTACCAATGAAGAACTTATTATCATGATTTACTCGGTTCCCGTACATGCAAATGATGGCACGGTATCCGGATGTTTATTTATGGTTTGTGACGCCACAAATCTTTCGTTAATAACAAATACCGTATCATTTGGAGAAACGGGTTCATGTTATATGTTAAATTCGGAAGGAATGATAATTGCTCATCAAAACCCTGAGTGGGTTGCAGCTACAAATATTATTACAGATCATGCAGATGATCCGGAATATGCATCAGCCATAGAAGCAACAACAATGATGATTAATAACGAAACGGGCATGACTACAGTAGATGAGTTCGGCACGGAAAAACTTGAAGCATGGGCAACGGATCCGAACACGGGATTTGTAATAGTTACGGAAATCCAGACATCGGAAATGAAAGATGCAAACAGTGCTATTATGTGGGGAACAATTATTATAGCGGCCATAGTGGGTGCTGCGGCAATTGTAGCTACATTTATTATTGCATCAATGATTGTTAAACCGATTAAAATTATAGGAGATTCTCTTGACAGAATATCAACAGGCGATTTTACAAAACCTGTACCGAGTTTCTTGTTTAAGAAAAAAGATGAAACGGGACTTTTGGCACGAGACCTTGATAAGATGCAAAAATCCCTTGTGGATGTAATTAAAACCATTGTCAACGAAGCAGATACCGTTGCCGAAAGCGCCAAGGAACAGAATGAAAAAGTTGTTGAACTTCGAGACGAGGTTGAAAGCGTATCGGCTACAACACAAGAACTTTCGGCATCATCCGAAGAAACCGCAGCTTCAACCCAGTCTATGACAGAGGCATCCGACGAAGCTAAGAACAGCGTTGGAAATATTGCCAACCAGGCAGATGTAAGTGCCAAAAATGCTAGAGAGATCAGCGAAAGAGCGCATGAGCTCGAACTTAAGACAATCGAGTCGCAAAAATATGCGGAAAGAATATACAAAGACGCTACGGAAACTCTTGCATCGGCTATTGAAGATGCGCAGAGAGTTAATGAAATCAATGAGTTGTCCAACGCAATATTGGATATCACATCACAGACTAACCTTCTTGCGTTAAACGCTTCTATTGAGGCTGCAAGAGCCGGCGAGAGCGGACGAGGCTTTGCCGTTGTTGCAACAGAAATCGGCAAGCTTGCCGAAGATTCGCAAAGCTCGGTTAACAAGATTAAAGATGTTGCATCAGGTGTTATTATGAGTGTTGAAAACTTAAGTAATTGTGCTAAAGATATTCTTAAGTTCTTAAACGAAACGGTCGGACCGGACTACGAAAACTTTGTTGTTACAAGCAAACAGTACAACGAAGATGCAAAAGGCATTGCGGATGATGTTGAAAACCTTAACAATACATCGGCGGAAGTTAATGATGCAATTTCAAAAATCGTTATGTCTCTTGACGAAGTGGCTACCGCAACGGATGAATCGGCAACAGGTACATCAAGTATTGCGGAAAGCACTCAGGAAATTACCGAAAAGACAGAACATATCGCAAAACTTGCAAGCAACACGTTGGAGTGTACAGATCAGTTGAAAGATGCCGTATCGGTATTTAAATTACCGTAAAAATTAATAAAAGTGTTGATATAATAATAAGGCGATGCTTACAAATGTAGGCATCGCCTTTTGCCTTGATAAAGACCCTAAATTATGGTAAGATTTAAAAGGTAAATTGGCTTATTATGCTTTACATAGATTTGGAGTAAAAAATGTCGTATGTCGCACTATACCGCAAGTTCAGACCGGCGAAGTTTTCGGAGGTTAAGGGTCAGGACCATGTGGTTAAGACTTTAAGAAATCAGCTTAAGAACAATAAAATAGCTCATGCATATCTATTTAACGGAACTCGCGGTACGGGTAAAACCAGTGTGGCAAAGCTTCTTGCAAAGGCCGCAAATTGCGAGAATCCCGTTGACGGAGATCCATGCGGTTGCTGCCCGTCTTGTCAGGCTATAGCAAAAGGCGCATCCCTTAACGTAATAGAAATCGACGCGGCATCAAACCGCGGTGTGGATGATGTAAGACAGATTATTGAGGAAGTTCAATATTCCCCGACTACGGGGAAATACAAAATATACATAATCGACGAGGTTCATATGCTTACAAAAGAGGCCTTTAACGCCCTTTTAAAAACACTTGAAGAGCCTCCGGAATATGCTGTATTTATCTTGGCGACGACGGAAGTTAACAAGCTTCCGATTACCATTCTTTCCAGATGTCAAAGATACGATTTCAGAAGAATAACTATCGACACCATTACAGACCGAATGAAAGAGCTTATGGAAGCGGAAGGTCAGCAGGTGGAAGAAAAGGCTCTTCGTTACATTGCAAAAGTAGCGGATGGCTCCATGCGTGACGCCTTAAGCCTTCTTGACCAATGTCTTGCCTTTTATTTTGAAGGCGAGCTTACTTATGAGCGCGCTCTTGAGGTGCTGGGTGCCGTGGATACATCGATTTTTGGTCGCCTTTATGACAAGGTGACGGACGGTGATACGGTAGGAAGTTTGGAACTGGTAAACGAAGTGGTGGCTTTGGGTAAGGAGCTGACACAATTCGTTAACGATTTTACTTGGTATTTAAGAAACATTTTGTTGGTAATGACCACAGATAATGTTACTGACGATATGATGGAGATGTCGGCCGAAAACATAGAGCTTTTAAAGGCACATGCGGGAAAAGTCGACCAGTCTGAAATTATAAGATATATAAACGTTTTTTCGGAGCTTTCGGGAAGCTTAAAATATGCAAGCCAAAAGCAGATACTTTTGGAAATTGCCATAATTAAGCTTACCAAGCCGCAAATGAAAAACGATTATGAGTCTTTGATAAGCAGAGTTTCAAATCTTGAGCGCATGATTGAAAGCGGCAATTTTGCAGCGGCTACGCCGACTAAAATGCAAGAAACGGCGTCCGCTCCCACAAAAGAGATAAAAGAGCTGGATATAGCCGTGCCGGAAGAAGTGCAGTGGGTCGCCGATAATTTTGGAAAAATAAATGATAAATTAAGCGGTTTGCTTAAGTCTTATTTTAGAAAAAACGAGATTAAGGTTAGTTCCGACGGCGGCGAAAAACTGTTACTTGTTATGGACAAGTTTGTTTCGGACAGTTTGCTTAACCAGCAGGTAGACAAAAAGGTGCGTGATGCAATAGCAAGCGTGCTTGAAAAACAGGTGGATGTAGAGATTCGTGTGCTTGAAGCAAACGAAAATTATAATGATAAATTTAAACAATTAATTAAAATGCCCATAGAGGAGGAAATGTAAAATGGCTAAACGCGGAGGATTTCCGGGAGGCGGCATGGGTATGCCGGGAAACATGAACAATTTAATGAAACAGGCGCAGAGAATGCAGCGTCAGATGGAAGAGGCTCAAAAAGAGTTAGAAGCTGCGGAATTTAGTGCTGCAGCAGGCGGCGGTGCTGTTGAAGTAACCGTTTCGGGTAAAAAAGAAATCAACAAAGTTAAAATAGATCCTGAGGTTGTAGATCCGGAAGATGTTGAAATGCTTGAAGATTTAATTATGGCAGCAGCCAACGAAGCATTAAAGAAAGCAGACGAGGCATCGGCTCAGTCAATGAGCGGCATTACAGGCGGTCTTGGCGGAGGATTTCCTTTCTAGAGGTTAATAATGGATTACTACAGTGCGAATATATCAAAGTTAATAGAAGAGCTGTCAAGACTTCCGGGTATCGGCGCCAAGTCTGCGGGTAGGCTTGCTTTTCATATTATAAATATGCCGAAAGAGCAGGCTAACGCTTTGGCAACCGCCATAACAAGCGCAAGGGAAAACATTAAATATTGCAGTGAATGCTTTACGCTCACCGACGAGGATGTATGTCCGATTTGCAAAAATCCGCAAAGAGACCACAAAACCATTATGGTTGTGGAAAATACAAAGGATTTAGCAGCTTATGAAAAATGCGGAAAATATAACGGAGTGTATCATGTGCTCCATGGTGCGATTTCACCTATGCTTGGAATCGGTCCCAACGAAATTAAGCTTAAAGAGCTTATTAACAGATTAAAGGGCGATGTAAATGAAGTAATTATAGCCACAAATTCAAGCTTAGAGGGCGAAACAACAGCCATGTATATCAGTAAATTGGTCAAGCCTATAAACATCAAAGTCAGCAGAATAGCAAGTGGTGTGCCTGTTGGCGGCGATTTGGAATGTATAGATGAGGTTACCTTGCTTCGCGCCTTAGAAGGCAGAGTTGAAATGTAACCGATGGGGTTTTGGGTAAAAAAAGATGTGTAGTAAATTAGAGGAAGAGGTGTAAATTTAGTGGACAGACAGGAGTTCGAATACAGAGTTGATCAGATAAAGAAACTCTATGCAAAGAAAGATTACAAGACCATTGCGTCCATTGCGGATAAAGTAGAATGGAAAAAGGTAAAGAGCGCTTCGCTATCCAGCATTGTTGCGGAAGCTTATGATAATATAGGGGAATATGCAAAGGCAAAGTCACTTCTTTTGCTTGCCTACGAGCGCGGTCCCATTACACGTCAGCTTCTTTTCAGACTTTCGATTGCGGCGGTGCGTGATAACAACATTCCTTCGGCAATTGATTTTTACAAAGAATTTGTTAAGCTTTCACCTGACGATCCGAGTCAATATATCTTAAAATTCGAGATTGCAAAAGCAAGCAAAGTGTCAATAAAAGACCAGATTAAAATTCTTGAAGCCTATACAAGCTTGGAATTGGACGAAAAATGGCAGGTTGAGCTTGCAAAGCTTTATCATGCAAACGGTCAGGAAAAGAAATGTATAGATTTATGCGACGAAATAATTCTTTGGTATCGCGAGGGCGAGTCGGTAGATATTGCCAAGAGGATAAAGGCTATATATCAGCCGGAAACGGTGGAGCCTGAAGTAGAAGAACAAGCTATTGCAGAGCCTGAAACGGAAGCTGTGCCGGAAATACCTGAAGAGGCTGAAGTTGAGCTTGCGGCAGCAGCTGAAGAAGAATTGCCTGATGAGAATGAGGAAACTATAGTTCCGATAGTAGTGCCTGTAGTAGATGTGGATGAATCTGAGTCTGAGACACTTGCAGAAGACGACTTAGAAGATGATTCGTTGAATGATGAACTTGATTCTGTAATAGATGAAGCAGTAGAAGAAGAGCCTTCAGTAGATGAGGCGGTAGTGCCGGTTGTGCTTCCTCTTGTTGAGCCTGAAGAAGAGCCGGTGGAAGAAGATCTTGTTGATGAGCTTGCGGAAGAACCCATTGAGGAAGCTGCCGGTGAATTGGATGAAGAAGAAACTACGGAAGTTGACTATTCCGGTTTGGAAGGTGCACCGGACTACCTTGTAAAGGTTGCAACTCATGCAGAAGAACGCCTTGATGTGGACAGCCTTGATACCGACAAGCTTTTTGATGATATGGATGTTTCATATGAGGATCTTGCCATAAACGAGCTGGAGAAAATCCTTTATATGGAAGACGGCGAAGGCCAAATGAGCTTTCGTATAGAAGAGCTTTTGCAAAACGATGAACAGATAGAAGGCCAGATGTCCATTGCGGATCTTTTTGACATATACGAAGACAGATTAGAGAAGGAAAACAACGATGCAAAAGAGCAGGCAAGACTTGCGGAAGAGAAATTCCTTCTTGTAAAATCAGCCAGAGAAGAGGCAGAAAAGCGCCTCGCAGAGCAAAGACAAAGCGATGAAGAAAAACGTATAGCACAGCGTGAGGAAAACAAAGAAGAAACAGACCAGATACTCGATGCGGCCCTTGATATGGCGGTTGTAAACGAACTTGCCGATGCCAATAATACGCCTGTAGAGGAAGAAGAAAGCATAGAAGTTGCAGAGGAAACAAAAGCAGAGGAAGTTGAAGAGGCTCCTAGCCTAGCTGCAGCAAAAGATGTCACAGAAGAAGCCCAAAAAGATGTACAGGCGGCAACAGCCAAATTCGAGCCGGTTAAGGCGGCAAAAGCAGAAACCGCAGAGCAGGTTACGGAAAGCCTTACCAAGCCTTATATTTTAAACGAACAGCAAAAAGAACTTTTTGGAGAGCATCTTTTAAATGAGAAGATGGAACCGAGAATTTGTGATACAATCGGCAAACTCATTAAGAGAAATGCAGTAGGAAACCAGCTTACGGGCTCTAACCTTGTTATTACAGGGGATGGAAAGAGCGGAAAAACCACGCTTATTGTAAATATTATAAAAGTCGCAAACAGAGAGTCCGGACGTAAAGGAAGAAAGATAGCAAAAGCTCAGGCATCGTCCATTAACGGCAAGAACATAGCTGATATGTTTGAAAAACTTACTGCGACGGATATAATTATCGAAAATGCCGGAAAACTTAAAAACGAAAAGATAGAAGAACTGGCAAAAGCAATAAATGACAGCGACGGTGAAAGACTTGTAGTTTTAGAAGATACAAAAGTTGCGATTACAAAGCTTTTCAGAGATCATCCGGTTCTCAGACCAATGTTTAATATTAACTTAAACGTTGATGTTTTAAGTGTTAAACAATGGGCTGAATATGCGAAAAAATATGCTAAGAGCTTAGGCTACGACATTGATGAAATGGGTATGCTTGCCCTTCATGTCAGCATAGGAGAAATAAACAGAGGCGAAAGCCGTATAACCACTGACGAAGTCAAAGATATAATTGACGATGCCATTGAAAATGCGCAAAGAAAAGGCATAGGAAAAATCTTCAGTGCATTTTCACATAAAGAAAAAGATTCCGGAGCAAAAGTGCTTCGTGAACAGGATTTTATTTAAAATCCAAATAATTAAAGAGAGGTTGCTAAAATGGACAATTTAGAACTTGCAAAAATCGCCAATGAAGTGCGAAAAGGTATTATTGAAGCTGTGCACAGCGCAAAGTCCGGACATCCGGGTGGTTCGCTTTCGGCAGCAGACATTTTCACATTCCTTTATTTTGAGGAAATGAATGTTGATGCGAAAAACCCGAAAGATCCGAAAAGAGACAGATTCGTTCTTTCAAAAGGACATGTTGCTCCGGGACTTTATGCTACACTTGCCGAGAAAGGATATTTCCCTAAAGAAGATTTAAAAACCCTTAGAAAAATCGGTTCATATCTTCAGGGACATCCTGATATGAAAAAGATTCCGGGCGTTGATATGTCAAGCGGCTCTTTGGGACAGGGGATTTCTGCGGCAGTGGGAATGGCGCTTTCGGCTAAGCTTTCAAATGATTCTTACAGAGTGTTTACACTTGTGGGCGATGGCGAGATTCAGGAAGGTCAGGTTTGGGAAGCAGCAATGTTTGCGGGCCACAAAAATCTTGACAATCTTGTGGTAATTGTCGATAATAACGGACTTCAGATAGACGGAGACATAAAGGATGTATGCTCACCTTATCCAATAGATAAGAAATTCGAAGCATTCAATTTTCATGTAATCGAAATGGATGCCCATGACTTTGATTCAATAAGAGCAGCATTTACGGAAGCGAGAAACGTTAAAGGCCAACCGGTTGCAATTATTGCAAAGAGCGTTAAAGGCAAAGGCGTTTCGTTTATGGAAAATCAGGCATCATGGCATGGATCTGCACCAAATGACGAGCAGTATGAGATTGCTATGGAAGATCTTAAAAAGAGAGGTGAAGCTTTATGTCAGAAATAAAGAAGATTGCAACAAGAGAAAGCTATGGAAATGCTCTTGTAGAGCTTGGTAAAGAAATGGAAAACCTGGTTGTTTTGGATGCCGATCTTGCAGGCGCAACAAAAACAGCAACATTTAAAAAGGCTTTCCCTGAAAGACATATAGATTGTGGTATCGCAGAAGGAAACATGATGGGTATAGCAGCCGGACTTGCGGCAACGGGAAAGGTTCCGTTTGCAAGTTCCTTTGCAATGTTTGCAGCGGGAAGAGCTTTCGAGCAGATAAGAAACTCTATCGGTTATCCACATCTTAATGTAAAAATCGGAGCAACACATGCCGGAATTTCGGTAGGTGAAGACGGTGCAACACATCAGTGTAACGAAGATATCGCTTTAATGCGCACAATCCCGGGAATGACAATTATTAATCCTGCAGATGATGTGGAAGCAAGGGCAGCAGTTAAGGCAGCAGCTAAGTTTGACGGACCTTGCTACCTTCGATTCGGTCGTTTTGCAACAGCTGTTTTCAATGATGAAAATACATACAAATTTAAACTCGGTAAAGGAATCGTTCTTAAAGAAGGTAAAGATGTAACAATCGTTGCAACGGGACTTGAGGTATATCAGTCATTGGAAGCAGCCAAGATGTTAGCTGATGATGGTATTGATGCTGAAGTAATCAATATTCACACCATTAAGCCTTTGGATGAAGACTTAATCGTAAAATCAGCTTCAAAAACAGGCAAGGTTGTTACTGTTGAAGAACATTCAGTAATCGGCGGCCTGGGAAGCGCAGTATGCGATTGCCTTTCAGCAAAATGTCCTACAAAGGTTCTTAAACACGGTGTATATGATGTGTACGGTGAATCGGGCCCGGCAGCGGGACTTCTTGAAAAATACGGATTAGACGCAAAAGGAATATACGAGAAAGTAAAAGAATTTGTAAAATAGAGGAAACATTGAATCAGCAAGAAATTGGCAAATTTATAGCAGAACTTAGAAAAGAAAAGGGTTTAACACAGGCAAGTTTTGCGGAGATACTGGGAGTAAACAGCAAAACTGTGTCAAAGTGGGAATGTGGCCGCGGCATGCCGGATATAGCAACCATTCCTGAACTTTGCAAAGAGTTGGGTATAACAATCAATGAGTTATTGACGGCGGAACGTTTGTCGGTGGAAAGCTACAGTAAAAAGTCTGAAGAAAACATGATTGCGCTTATGAAAGAAAGTGATGTTTTCAATAAAGGTAACGTATTCTCGAGAATAGTTATACCAATTATTGCAATTGTAGTTGCAGTAATTATAATTGTAATTGTCTGCGGCGGCGGAATGGCGATATTTTCAAGTGTAGTTGACATACTGCCGATTAGCGTAATTGTTATTATTACGCTATTGTTTCTGATAGGCACAAAGAGTTTGATATCATTTGGAAAAGCTGTGGGATATTCTTTTGGAGCAGGAAAGCCTCAAATAACGCAGTTAAGGAATGCAATATCCGTTATAAATTTTACAGGCAAAATACTATTACTGTCCGGTATAGTTGTAACCGTAGTTTCGCTAGTTGTTATTCTGACACAATTTGGTGTTGTTATTGATGTTGTATTACCAAATTTATCAGTTGCTTGCTCCGGACTATTTTGCGGACTGGTGGGATATTTGCTTTTGTTACCAATGAGATATGGGATTGAAGTAAGAATAAATGAATTATAAAAATTAATTCGGAGAAAGAAGACAAAAAAGACATCTGTAATCAGGTGTCTTTTTTGATTAGCAACAAGGAAAATACACTCTTGCTTACAAGAAAGTACATTTGACGATTGCATATAATCCCGAAATGTCTCCGAGGCGACTTTAGGTGATTGCGTGTAAACGTATATTATGAGGAGGTATGCGATTAGAATACACAACTCTACGGAAAAATAGTGCCTTGTAATAGCGATGATTTATAAAATAAAAGATGTCAACCCCATATTATCATTAAAAAGGAGGAAAAAAGGTTATGAAAAAAATTATTAAAACCTTAGCTGCTACAGCATTGATTGCTTTAGTGTTAGCAAATGCAACAATGGTATTTGCAAGAGATTACCACGTTACAAATAACGGGATGGGATTTAACTATGATTGGAAGAGGTATGCAGCATTTAATGGTGGTACGTGTGAAATGCAATATGGATTTAACACATTTGCTGTTAATGAGGACTTCTGCTATGCAGGAATGAAATATTGCCAGGCATATTTGACAAATGGTTCAGGAACACATAGGGGTAAAGCTGCATTGTATTCTAATTGGTCAACAATTGAATGGACACATTCGGGAAGTTATATTGTTTACGGAGTAACATATTAAAATCATGAAAAAAATACATAGTCCAAAAAGAAAAAAAATAATGCTTATTATTATAGCGGGGTTGATATTATTTGCAGTTATAAATGTTATCTGGTTTTTTAAAGAATTAAAACCTTATTTAATTTACCAAGAGAAATTAAATGGAAAAGTGCTTGCGGCTGAAAGAGATCGGCTGTTATATGATGGAGAGGACTATTGTTATTATGTGGCATATCCAACGTATTTACGGTGGTGTGACGGAAATCTTAGTATAGCAGCTCCGCTAGAAGAAAAAGAAGTGCTTGATGATGGGCAGACATTATATGTTGCAAATAACTCTTTGTTAATATGGCTTAATGATTTTGATGGAACAATACGTGATATCGGAGTAACGGTTGAACTTGATGATAGAATGTACGATGTTTACATTGAAAACAGCACGACAGCCAGATATCCTGACGAGCAATGGATTGTTGATGAATCACAGGAAGCCATAAATATGCTTTTTAATAAAGCGGAAGAAGCATGGGGTTTAGAGATGCCGTGGGGTGCGTAATTAACAAAAAGTAAACAAATATATACTGGTGAGGAGTTCCTCATCAGTATATATTTGCAATTATCTAGATGGAAGGCAAATATGGCATGGAACGTGGAAACTTTAAGAGCCGTTTAATAAAATGTATACCTATATTTATGATTCTTGTATTTGGCTTTGTTATGCGATGCGAGTTGTTTCATATAAAGCTAGGGGATGAGCTGGCAGCACATTATCTGTCATCTTCTTGCATGGTCTCTGCAAATGAGTTTGAGAGATTTAAAAACGATATAAAGGAAAACTCAGAAAAATATGATTCGCCGATTGCGTTTTGTATGTATAAAAACAATACAAAGATTGAGCATATCCTTAATATTTACCTGACAAATGAAAATGCAGCAAACCTAATTAAAGAAGAATATGGAATAACTGACGGTCTGTACAAGTCGTTCATGAACGGAAGCACTCAGATAGATGTTAAAACAATAGACGAACTGACATATGAGGAAGTGTTGGCGAATCCGTGGCTTGTTTTTGTAACGGATGAAACTTCTGCAAAATCGATTTATGCTGAGTTGAGCAGAAATTATGAAATATCCTATCCGCGTATGATGCAAGGAGAAGAAACTGATATGATAATTATTATATCTGTCCTTGTAATTATAGTTATGGTGACTATTAACGCCGTTTCGGTATTCAGAAAAAGAAAAGAAAATATTATAAGAGAAGTTTATGGCGAGGACGTTGTTGGCTTAACAGCTAAAGCTATTTTTGCGGATTTAATAACATTTGAGGCTTTGTATTTGGCTGCTAAGCTTACGGTTTCGTTGTTTTCGTCGGATGAGTATAAACCTGGGCTGTCGTTTGCACTATTTCAAATAGGCTGTATATCTGCTGCATTGCTTAATTTGCTATATCTGAAGGCTGATAAACGGGCGGCTTTTTCAAATGTTACACATAGTGCGTGTATATATAAGCTTCTTTATGCGCTAAAGACAGCAGCTTTCTTTTTTGCGACTTTTACGCTGGCTACTAATTTATCGAATTTAGCAGGTCAGACACTGTCAAAAGGATCAAAAGTGCTGTATTCATCATATAAAGACGCAACATTTGTATATTTATATGACAAAAATCTAATGAATGACGAGGAATATTCTAACGAAGGAATAAAAGATTCGTGGTCGGAATTAGTTAAAACACGTTATGATGAAATCAAGCCGGTGGTTGATATAATGCTTGTAAGCGGTAATCCGTCGGTATTAGTCATGAATGATTATGCGAAGGAACTTTTGCCTGATGACCTTCAAGCGGAATCTGAAGGAAAGACAGATATTGTTGTATTTTGCAAATCCGGAAAAGAGATGGCAGAATATGATATTGAAGGGCTTATAGGATTATACTTTGAAAATGCGTCAAATATTTCTTATGAAATGAAAACATATGACAATAATATGAATGTTCCTTATATTTCAACGGGAACTTTGTCAGCTATTGATAATGCTTTTAATCCAACGGTTTTTTATATTAAAGATTTTGATAATATTCGGGCGGATATGCTGAAAGATAATCAAGATATCTTTTTTAACGTTAGCGAACAAGAGATGAAACAGCTGTTGGAAGACAGCCAAATAATAGATACTAATGATGTCAGTACAACAAATTTTGGGGATTATTACGAATATCAAATGAGTTTTATTGCAAGGCTGATAAGCTTTTTAAGCTCGCTTTGTGTGCTTGTTATTATTCTGGAAATGTTGATAACTTCAGTCCTTATAAGGATGGAATATAAAATATTTGGAATGGATTATGCGGTAAAAAAAATATTGGGCTATTCATTTTTAGAGAAAAACAAAACACAATTAATAAAACTGATTTTGCCAAACCTGATAGCTATATGTTTTGTTACTTTTATAGGAGCATTTACGAATTTATATCGACCGGTTCTTGGAATTGAACTTGGATGTTGCTTGTTGGTTGGTGAGATTGTTGTTGTATTGATAAAAGCATTATCGATGGAAACAACAGCGATTAGGAAAATACTAAAAGGGGGATGCTTGTGATTAGCATAAAACATATACAAAAAAAATTCGGTGAAAAGGACGTTTTTAAAGATTTAAGTATGGAAATACCGAATAATAGTTTTGTTGTAATAACCGGCGAAAGTGGTTGCGGTAAAACTACCCTTCTAAATATGCTTGGATACCTGGAGAAGCCGGACGCCGGGGATATAGTGGTTGATGGAAAATCATTGAAAGATATAAAGCAAAGAGAATTTTTTAGAAATTATGTTGGTTTTCTGTTTCAAAATTTTGCACTGGTTGAAAACAAGACGGTTCGAGCAAATTTGAATATAATAAAAAAAGTAAATCGTACAGACTTGACTATGGAGGAGGCTCTGGCTAAAGTGGGACTCGAAGATAAAGCGGATACTGCCGTTTATAAACTTTCCGGCGGCGAGCAGCAAAGAGTAGCGCTCGCTCGTGTTATGCTAAAACAATGTAGATATATACTGGCAGACGAGCCGACGGGATCCCTTGATGAAAAAAACGCAAATATAGTTATGTCTCATCTTCACGCACTAAAAGAAGCGGGAAAAACTGTTATTATGGTTACCCACAATAGAGAGTATTTAAAGGATGCGGATATGGTTGTGGAGCTGTAGAGAAAAAGGAGATGTCTCAAGACATCTCCTTTTGATATTTTTCTGCAACTGTCGCTCATTGGATTAAAACGACCATTCATTAGATATTCGTACGAAATCTAATCTAGGAATGAGATAATAAACAGGATTATAGCTAATAAACACAATCGTAAACAATAAGGCAAAGGAACGGAGTTGTTATCCACTGTTTACGGAGACTTAAAAAAGAATATGGCTTTAGACTTGTGCTAAAGACATATTCTTTTATTAGTCGTAGTAACAGTTAGAACAACGTAGTGGTTGCCGTTTACGATTGTGTTTATTAGCTATAATCCGTAGGTTAGCCAATTAGTATATAGCTTTTATTCCATATACGCTTTATGATATACTTTTTTTCCTTTACGAATCTTCACGCTGTTTTTAAGCTCTGCTTCCGTAATGGCGCGCTTAAAGTCAGGTTCTTTGGCGTCGTTTATAAATACGCCGCCCTGAGTGATAAGACGTCTTGCTTCGCTTTTTGTAGGGCAAAGACCGCATTTAACCATAAGGTCCATGATGTTTATTGCGCCGTCTGAAAGGTCGGCAGCTTCAAGCTTTGTAGAAGGCATGTTGGAATCATCTCCACCGCCCGCAAATAATGCCTTGGATGTTTCTTCAGCCTTTTTGGCTTCTTCTTCGCCGTGAACCAAAGCGGTAAGCTCGTATGCCAAAATTTCTTTAGCTTTGTTAAGCTCGGCACCTTCCCATTTGTCCATTTCATCGATTTGTTCTAATGGCAAGAATGTAAGCATTCTGATACATTTAAGCACATCGTCGTCGCCAACGTTTCTCCAGTACTGGTAGAACTCAAACGGTGAGGTCTTGTTAGGATCAAGCCAAACCGCACCGCTGGCTGTTTTGCCCATTTTCTTACCTTCCGAGTTAAGAAGAAGAGTGATAGTCATGGCGTAAGCGTCTTTTCCGAGCTTACGACGGATAAGCTCAGTACCGCCAAGCATGTTTGACCACTGATCATCACCGCCGAATTGCATATTGCAGCCGTATTCTTTAAAAAGGTGATAAAAGTCATAAGACTGCATTATCATATAATTGAATTCAAGGAATGATAAGCCCTTTTCCATACGCTGTTTGTAACATTCTGCTCTAAGCATATTGTTTACGCTGAAATGCGGTCCGATTTCTCTGAGAACATCAACATAATTAAGCTTTAAGAGCCAGTCTGCATTATTTACCATGATGGCTTTTCCTTCGCCGAATTCAATAAAACGCTCCATTTGCTTCTTGAAGCAATCGCAGTTGTGTTGGATTGTTTCGGGTGTCATCATGCTTCTCATGTCTGTACGACCTGAAGGGTCGCCTACATAGCCTGTTCCGCCGCCGATTAAAACAACAGGGGTGTTGCCTGCCATCTGGAGACGTTTCATAAGGCAAAGAGCCATGAAATGTCCCACATGGAGTGAATCCGCTGTTGGATCGAAACCAATGTAGAATGTGGCCTTGCCGTTGTTTATAAGTTCTTTTATTTCTTCTTCGTCCGTAACCTGGGCAATAAGACCGCGGGCTACGAGTTCGTCATATATTGTCATAATAAACCTCTTTCTAAGTTTAGTTTTGATTAGTCAAGCTTAATGCCTGCAAGCAGACTTCCGAGACTTGTTGATGCCTCTTCTTTGCCGTCTTCGTAAACAAAGTCAGGCTCAGCAGCTTCTGCTTCTTTCTTAGCATTGATTTCAAACTGTTTAATGCTGATGCTAAGCTTTCCACCTTCGTTCTTTGTAACGACAGCTTTAACCGGGTCACCGACTTTAAGCACTTCTTCCGGGGACTTTACGCGCTTTTCCGAAGAAATCTGTGAAACATGCAAAAGTGCGCTGATGCCGTCTTCGTTTTTAACGAATGCACCGAAATCTTTTAAAGAATCAACTTTTCCTTCGAAAATATCCCCAACGTTTATTTCTGCAATCTTTTGTTCGCGTTTGCTTCTGTTTTTCTCAACGATTACATCTCTTGCGGAAAATGTGAGGCGGTTGTTTTTCTTGTCTGCTTCGATAACCTTTACGTCGATTACAACATTCATGTAATCTTCAAGGTTTTCGACTCTTTTAACATCTATTTTTGAAGCGGGAATAAGACCTCTTATTCCCTCATAATAGACAACAAGGCCATTGGTTGTAAAACCGTTTGTTTCAACTGTTATTGTTTGATTTTCTTCCATAAGCTTGTTAAGCTTTTCCCATGTGTCCATCATTTCTTCCATTGTTTTCCTCCTGATAACAAAAATATTTATATAATCCCGGTTTTGGGTTTTAAACAATAAAAAACTAAGTACATTTCCTGCACCTAATTTCATATTATACATAATATAGGAAGTCTTGTAAAGAAACAAGCCAAGCTCTTGTCGCCAAAAATTGCCAAAAATAAGTATATTTAAAAGGACATGGGAGCAATAAATATTTTATTGAGAAAAATGCATGTTTGCGTTATAATATGTCATAATGCGAAAAGAAAACGAGGAAAACAATATGGAATTGGTTACAGTAAAAGAATTATTCCGGAACACGGACAAATATATAGGAAAGGAAGTAACGGTCGGCGGTTGGCTAAGAAGCAACCGTGATTCAAAGCAATTTGGATTTATTGTAATAAACGACGGTTCTTTTTTTGATACTTTGCAGGTGGTTTACCATGATACAATGGCAAACTTTGCCGAAATTTCAAAGCTTAACGTTGGTGCGGCAGTTATCGTAAAAGGCGAACTTGTTGCTACACCACAGGCTAAACAGCCTTTTGAAATTCAGGCTAAAGAAGTAGTGGTTGAAGGTCAGTCGGCACCGGATTATCCTCTTCAGAAAAAACGCCATACTATGGAATATTTAAGAACAATCTCTCATCTTCGCCCACGTACAAACACATTCCAGGCAGTATTCAGAGTTCGTTCTTTAATTGCTTTTGCAATCCATCAGTTCTTCCAGGAAAGAGGCTTTGTATATGTTCATACACCTCTTATTACAGGCAGTGACTGTGAAGGCGCCGGTGAAATGTTCAGAGTTACGACTCTTGATTTAAACGATCTTCCAAAGACAGATGACGGAAAAGTTGATAATACAAAGGATTTCTTCGGTAAAGAGACAAACCTTACGGTTTCGGGTCAGTTAAACGGCGAAACTTATGCTATGGCCTTCAGAAACATTTATACATTCGGTCCTACATTCCGTGCGGAAAACTCCAATACAACAAGACATGCTGCAGAGTTTTGGATGATTGAGCCGGAAATGGCATTTGCGGATCTTAACGATAATATGCGTGTTGCGGAAGATATGCTTAAATACGTTATTAAATATGTTATGGAAAATGCGCCGGAAGAAATTAATTTCTTTAACAGCTTTATCGACAAAGGTCTTGTTGAAAGACTTGAAAGCGTGTTAAATTCCGATTTCGGTCATGTTACATATACCGAAGCGGTTGAAATCTTAGAAAAACACAACGACAAGTTTGATTATAAAGTATTCTGGGGTTGCGACCTTCAGACAGAACACGAAAGATATTTAACCGAGCAGATTTTCAAAAAACCTGTATTTGTTACGGACTATCCAAAGGAAATCAAAGCATTTTACATGAAGATGAATGAAGACGGCAAGACTGTTGCGGCTATGGACTGCCTGGTTCCGGGCATCGGTGAAATCATCGGCGGCAGCCAAAGAGAAGACGATTATGACAAGCTTCTTGCGCGCATGGAAGAGCTTGGACTTAACAAAGAAGACTACGACTTCTATCTCGATCTCAGAAAATACGGTTCCGTAAGACATTCCGGCTTCGGACTCGGATTTGAAAGATGCGTAATGTACCTTACGGGTATGGCTAATATCCGTGACGTTATTCCATTCCCAAGAACAGTGGGAAATTGTGATTTATAATAACAGGGTCAAAAGTATTATTCTTCTGCAAGCTTGCTTACAGAAGAATAATACTTTATGACCCACTGAAACATGAGGAAAAAATGGCAAAAAAGAAACGTAAGAAGATGACCAAGAAAAAACGTATTATTCGAAACGTCCTTGCAATTGCACTTATTGCGGTTCTTTTTGTTGCCATTATTTTTATTTTCAAATTCGGCAGCGTCATGCTTAAATATCAAAAGGAAGCCAAGTCTATTATTGCCGCGGCGGGGGATGACGTTTTCCAAAAAGAGCAAACAAGTATCATATACGACGCAAAGGGCAGGGTTATTACTACCTTAAAGGCGGAAAAAGATGCTTATTATCTTTCCATCGAAGATATTCCGGTATATGCACAACAAGCTATGATTGCAACCGAGGACAGAGAGTTTTACGACCACCACGGCGTTAACTATTCTGCGGTTTTTCGTGCCATTTGGGCACTTATCCAAAATAAAGGCGAGATAACCCAGGGTGGTAGTACCATAACCCAGCAGTTGTGCAAAAATATATATCTGACCAACGACGTTACTTTTGAACGTAAAATTCGAGAAATGTTTATAGCTCTTGAGATAGAAAAGAAATATTCCAAGCCCGAAATAATGGAATTTTACATGAATAACATTTATTTTGCCAACGGTTATTACGGCATAGAAGCGGCTTCTCAAGGATATTTCAATAAAAAGTCTTCGGAGCTCAGTCTATCTCAGATAGCATTCCTTTGTTCGATTCCAAACAGTCCCACAAAGTACGACCCTTTGGTTAATTTTGATAATACAATTGAGCGTCGTGACAGGGTTTTGGAGCAGATGTATGCTCAGGATATGATTACGGAAGATGACTATTTTGCGGCTTTGTCCGAGCAAATAGTTCTTAATCATGTGCCGACGGTTACAAAGTTTAACTATGTGGAAACTTATGTTAAATTCTGTGCAACGGAAGAACTTATGGAAAGATCCGGATTTGAACTCAGATATAAATTTGTGAATGACGCTGACAGAGCAGACTATGACGAAGACTATGTTGAGCTTTATGAAGAGTGCTCCGAAAAGCTCTACACCGGCGGTTACAAGATTTATACATCAATAGATTTGGACAAGCAGGCAGCTTTGCAGCAGATTGTGGATGAAAAATGCGCGGCAGACGAAGAAGTGAGCGAAGAAGGAGTATATTCCTTCCAGGCGGCTGCAACTTGCATAGATAACAACACGGGGCTTGTAACGGCCATTGTGGGTGGCCGCAGTCAGGACTTTAACGGATATACCTTAAACCGTGCTTATCAGACCTTCAGACAACCGGGAAGTACCATTAAACCGATACTTGTTTATACGCCGGCTTTGGAGCGAGGCTATACGCCGGATACGCTTTTGGAAGATTCCAAGATTTCCGATGAGTGTCCGTCAAATGCCGATGGTGCTTATGAGGGCTGGATCCCGCTCAGATATGCGGTATATAGGTCCAAAAATACCACAGCATGGAAGCTTTTCCTTGAACTGGGTGCAAGTGATTTAATGAATTATTTGACGGATATGGAATTCAGTAAGATTGTTGACAGCGATTATGTGGGCTCTTCCGCAATCGGTGGACTTACAAAGGGTGTTTCAACCGTTGAAATGGCATCCGCTTATGCAACCATTGCAAACGATGGAATATTCAGAACTCCGACCTGTATTGTGGATATGGTTGTTTCCGGAAATGAAGTATATATTGGTGGAAATAACAGCGAAAAGATAATATATGGCGTCGAATCTTCAAGAGTAATGACCAATATACTTAAGGATGTTTTGACCCGAGGTACCGGTGTGGGCTTTAATGTGGATAATGCCATTTGTGCCGCAAAGACGGGTACCACAAATGATGATTATGACAGTTGGTTCTGCGGTTACAGCACATATTATACTTTGGCCGTATGGACGGGATATGATTATGCAAAAACCATTCCGAATACAGCAGTTGCGGGAAGTATTTGGCATGATTATATGACTTATCTTCACGAAGGTCTTGAGATAAAAGATTTCAACGAGGCAGACAGTCTAAAGCAGGCGGATAATTCGACATCTGCCATAAATCCGGAGCCGGAAACTCAAGAAACCGAAACGCAGGAAGAAACGCCTGCAGAGCAAACTCAAACGCCGGATGTCCAAACTCCGGAGGAAAATGGACAAGATCAGGGAAATACGGAACAGACAACGCCTTCCGAAAATAATGCCAACGCACAAGAAGGTGCATTGCATAATACAGTGGATCCTTAAAATTATATAAGGCAAATAAAAAAATCACGGTCAGCTTGACAGACCGTGATTTTTTAGGAATGAAATTCTCTTCATAATTAAAAAATTTTTAGTTTTGATGTTCGTTTCTGTATTTTGTAAGGAGCTTGTTAATTCTGTTTACAGGATTAAGAAGATCGCTTATTGATTCATCGTGGTTCAATGTATCGATGATGTATGCAATGTATTTGCTCATATCAACGTTGATATACCAATCTCTTGAAAGAAGCTCAGGTGACTGATATACAAGGTTTGTTGTAAGAACATAATCGATAATTCCGTCTTTAACCGCTTTGTCGAAGTTTTCGAGGCCGTTTGTGAAAAGACCGAATGTAGCGCATGCAAATACGCGGTTTGCTTTTCTTGCCTTAAGCTGTTTAGCAACATCAATCATGCTGTCACCGGATGAAATCATATCATCGAGGATAAGCACGTCTTTGCCTTCAACGGAGGCGCCCAAGAATTCGTGAGCAACGATTGGGTTTCTGCCATCAACGATTACCGAATAATCTCTACGTTTGTAGAACATACCCATATCAACGCCAAGCACGCTTGAGAAGTAAATTGCACGTCCCATAGCACCTTCATCCGGGCTGATTGTCATTAAATGTTCCGTGTCGAGTTTTAAATCTTCAATATTCTTTGTTAAAGCCTTTAAGAACTGGTAAATAGGCTGAATTGTTTCAAATCCCGAAAGCGGAATTGCATTCTGGACACGAGGGTCATGTGCGTCGAATGTAATGATGTTGTCAACGCCCATGCTTGTAAGTTCCTGAAGCATGTATGCACAGTCAAGAGATTCACGACCTGTACGTTTATGCTGTCTTCCTTCATAAAGGAACGGCATAATTACAGTGATTCTTCTTGCTTTACCACCCATAGCGGCAACTATTCTCTTTAAGTCAGAATAGTGATCGTCAGGTGACATGTGATTTTCATTACCGCAAAGCTTATAAGTTAAGCTGTGGTTTGTGATATCAACCAGGATATAAATATCCTTACCGCGGATTGATTCGTCAATAGTTCCTTTTGCTTCACCGGAACCGAATCTTGGGCATTTGGCTCCGATAAGATAGCTGTCGCAAGTGTAACCTTTGTAAATAATAGGGTTTTCTCTTTCGTGTTCTCTTTCTTCACGCCAGTCTACAATGTATTTGTCGATTTTATCGCCAATTTCTTTGCAACTGTCGAGGGCAATTATACCAAGGCTTCCAACCGGTATAGAATTCAACATACGTGCATCGGTTTGCATCATTTAATCCTCCATAAGTGATCTTGTTCTTTTTATGTTGCGAATATCATCGCCATATATTTTAAGTAGTTTGTAACTACTTATTATCCTTGAAAAAATTCTATCCGAATAACGTCTTTGTATGTCTGGAAGATTAAGATTAGTTGAAATGATTGTAGGTTTTCCGGTAAGCATTCTTTCGTTTATACAGTTAAAGAGATGGCTGGCTGTATAGGAGTTTGTAAGCTCCGTGCCAAGGTCATCTATTATAAGAAGCTCTGAATCAAATAAGTGTTTTTTGCTTAAATTATTCAGTTGAGTTTCATAGTCCCTGCTAAAACTTCTTGTATCGCTTAACATTTCAAAAAGTTTCACGGCTGAAATATAAACTACGCTGTGAGATCTTTTAATCAATTCGTTTGCGATGCAGCTTGTAAGAAAGGTCTTGCCGACGCCTACCTCACCGAATATTAAAAGGCTCTCTTTTGACTTGTCAAAATTATCTATGAACTCATTACAAGTTTTTACCACCTTTTTTATATTTTGTAAAGGGGTAAGTTCCTGAAGAGGGTCTTTCTCGTCGGAATAAAGGGAGTAGTCGAAATTGTCGAAATTTTCGCTGTTTAAAGCCACGTAAACATTGTGCTGATCGTAAAGCTTGTTGTAAAGCTCTTGCTTAAAACAGCTGCAAGGCTTACCATCCACAAAGCCTGTGTCCTTGCAGTTGTTGCAAGAATAATGAGCCTCAAGATAGTCGGAAGGAAAACCGGCTTCTTCCATTAGGGATACTTTTTCCAAAGAAAGAGATGCGATTTGTTTTTTGTATTGCGTTAAATCGCAATTGCTGCTTTCGAGTTTTTCTCTGGCTTTTCCCAAAGATATCTTTGCTATTTCGCAATCGATTTCTCTGATACGAGGAATCTTTTCATATATTTCCGCAATTGCGGCTTCCTGCCTTTTGTGATTTTCAAGTTGTTTTTCTTCAAATTCGCGAAGAACTTCTCTGTACTTGTTTGATTCGATTTCACGTACGCTTGTGTAATATGTTGTTTCCAAACTTAAATCCTCCCAAGCTTATTTAAGCAAAGCCTTTTCCAACGCCTCAAAGTCGTATTCTCTTTGAGGGAAATTGTTAAATTCGTTATTTGCATTTACCTTTTTGGCGGATGTTGCCTTTTTGCTTGTTTTGTTGGCCATAAAAGCTTCATCCAATTTTTTCACATCATCAATTGTCGAAACACCGTTATCCTTCCAATTGGAAAGAATTTTGTCGGCATAAGCGAAGTTCGGACTGTGAGTTGCTTCGATTGTTTTGTTGCAAGCTTCCAAAATAAGCTCGATTGTGAAGCCGTAGGAATTGGTCCATTTAACAATATAATTCATTTCGCTTTGTGCCGGTACACGTCCCACAAGACCAAAAGCTTTCATTATCGGTGAACCGTATTTTTTGTAAACTCTGTTATGAGCTTTTGCTTCTTTTACGTTTGTGATGCCTTGCGATGTCCATGCGATTGCGACTGATTCGATATATTGGATACTCTTGTGATCCAAAGATACGCAATATTCGATTAAGTATTCAATTACATCCGGAGCCATTTTAAGGTCATCGTAAATGTAAAGGAGTGTAGTGCTGTCTGTTTTGCTTAAGGATCTGCCAAGATATTTTTCAGCTATATGGAAAAGCTGTTTAACTTCCACATCTTCAAGGAATGAATCAAGCTCGGCATTTGTGTAGCTTCTCTTAACCGGTGCGTCCAAAAGAGCAACATCCTTTGTCGTAACTTCCGAAACTGATTTTGCCGCAACACTTGTAACTCTTTCCGGCTCAGCCGGCTTTGAAAGCTGCCTTAAAGGCTTGCATTCGTTAATGGAAAGGGAAGTAAGCTTTTTGTCTTCGTTGAATGTAAGATTTAAGAGCCCCACCTTTTCCCAATATTTTAAGGCACGTACCACATCTTTTTCCGTCATGTCCAGTACGTCCGCTATTGTGCAGATGGATGCGCCGGCGTCTACGCTGCCCGCGCATTTCATCAGGTAAATGTAGACCTTTACAAACTCACCGTTGGCACTCGGCATATACTCCTCAATAAAGCAGTTGGATATGCCCGTCTGCAAAGATGCACCATTCTCTATAATAAAACCCATCGTTTAAAAACCTCCGAATAAACCACATATTATACTAAAACCACATTTAAAATCAAAAAAACAATACCACATCTGTTTTCGTTCTCAATTGCTTTTGTATTTTAACATAACAATTCTGCTTTAGAAACAAGCTATTTTTTATGGAAACCTAAAAGGGTCCGAAAATGTTTAAATGTGGATATTGTGGATAATGTGGATAAAAAAATCGGGGAAATTAATCCCCGGTATTATTTGCTTGATTTTGGGCATTTTCTGATTTTGGGAAAAAATGCAAAATCCCCTAAGATGTTTACATAATACGAAAATTCAACTTGTGGATATTGTGGATAACTATTCTCCAAGCAGGTTTTCGCCGATTTTTACTACATCTCCGGCGCCCATAGTTATCAACAAGTCACCCTTTGCACAATTTTCAAGTAAAAAAGATTCTATTTCATCAAAAGATGGGAAATAGTAAACCTCTTTTCCCAGTTCTTGAATTTTCTTTTGTAAATCGGCAGAGCTGATACCTAAGGTGTCGGTTTCTCTTGCGGCATAGATGCTTGCAAGCACAACTTTGTCCGACATAGCGAGAGCCTCGGCAAATTCATCCATCAAAGCTTTTGTTCTTGTGTATGTATGAGGCTGGAAAACACACCATAATGTTTTATGAGGATAGTTCTTTGCAGCCGTAAGAGTAGCTTTGATTTCGTCCGGATGATGAGCATAGTCATCAATAATTGTTACACCGCCGATTTCGCCTTTCTTTTGAAAACGTCTGTCGGCACCGCTGAATTTTTCGAGACCTGTGCAAATATCATCGAGGCTTAAATCCAGCGAAAGGCATGTGGCAGCAGCCGCGAGAGCATTTCCCACATTGTAGATGCCCGGAACCTTCAAGCTTATTTTGGCCAATTTATTGCCTTTGTTCATTAAGTCAAACTCAGCGCAAGCCATATCGTTAAATTCGATATTTTCAGCGTAGTAATCAGCTTCTTTGCAAGAAGTCGAAAAGGTAATAAGCTTGCAAGAAAGATCATTTGTTATATATGAAAGATTTTCTATATCATGGTTAATAACAAGGCTTCCTTTTTCCGGTATAAGCTTTGCGTATTCCTTAAAACTGTGGCGAATATCATCAAGATCCTTGAAGAAATCAAGATGATCCGCGCTAATATTTAAAATAACTCCAACGGTCGGAGCAAAAGATAAAAAGCTGTTTGTATACTCACAGGCCTCGGTAATAAATGTGCCGTCGGAGCCTATGCGATAATTTCCGCCTATTGAATTTAAGATACCGCCAACCAAGATTGTGGGGTCTGTTTTTGCCTGCAAAAGAATCTCGGAAATCATGGATGTTGTGGTTGTTTTTCCGTGTGTTCCCGAAACGCCGATGGCCTTATCGTAGTGAGTCATTATCTGACCTAAAAATTGAGCTCTTGAAAGAAGGGGAAGATTTCTTTTTCTTGCTTCCATAAGTTCCGGGTTATCTTCCGATATGGCAGCGGTGTAAACCACAGCTTCCACATCATCTTTGATGTTTTCTGAACGTTGACCGTAAAAAATCTCGGCACCCATGTCTTCAAGCTCTTTTGTAAGAGGAGAAGATTTGGCGTCAGAGCCCGATACTTTGCGCCCTTTACTGAGAAGAATATGGGCAAGAGAGCTCATACTTATACCGCCGATGCCGATGAAATGGATTTTTCCGCATTTATTTATATTAATTTCGTACATAACGCACTTCCTTAAACTAATTTCTTATTATTATATAACTTTGAAAAGTTTAATACTACAAAATTCTTTTGTCAATATAAATATCTTGTTTTCACACTATGGCGTGTGTTATAATCAAAAAGAAGGTAAGCGTTTTTGAAAAGCGTATTTTTGGGTATAAATTACGAAAGGGAGTTTTACTATGCAAATTACAGACATTAGAGTACGTAAAATGACAAAAGACAGCAAAATGAAAGCTGTAGTATCGGTTGCTTTTGATAACGAATTTGTTGTTCATGACATAAAAGTTATTGAGGGAGAAAAAGGTCTTTTTGTGGCGATGCCGAGTAAAAAATCAAACGACGGCGAATACAGAGATGTTGCACATCCAATTACATCGGAATCAAGAGATAAGCTTCAAAAAGCAATAATTGAGGCATACGAAAAGGCTTTAACTGAAGAAAGCGAAGTTTAAAGAGCACCGAAAGATGCTCTTTTTTTACAGCTTTTCTTTTGGATAATAATAATGGAGGAAAAAATGTATATTATTGTCGGTCTTGGCAATCCAACCATGAAATATTCGGGAACGAAGCACAATGTGGGCTTTGATACTATAGATAAAATAGCGAAAACTTACAAAATAAAAGTTAACGAGGCAAAGCACAAAGCAATGATCGGAAAAGGCAGCATAGCGGGGCAAAAGGTTATGCTGGTTAAACCCATTACTTTTATGAATTTAAGCGGTGAGGCGGTTCGTGCCGTTGTGGATTATTATAAAGCAGACTCAAAGAAAGACGTAATTATTATATATGACGATGTTTCTTTGGACATAGGAAGACTCAGAATCAGGCCTAAGGGCAGTGCCGGGGGACACAACGGAATAAAAAGCATAATTGCGCATTTGGGTCATGAGGAATTTAACAGAATTCGTATCGGCATAGGAGAGAAAAAAGGCGATGACATGGTAAACCATGTGTTGGGTCATTTTAATCGCGGGGAAAGAAAACTCGTAGACGAAGGAATCGATAGAGCAGTGGAAGCCGTAGAGACCATTATTACAGAGGGTATGGACGCTGCCATGAACAAATATAACGGATAAATTATGAAAGAAATGTTTGAGCCCCTTTCGGAGCTTTCGGAATTTAATATCATAAAAGAACGCCTGGCAAAAAAAGATGAACTGCTTCAAATTGTAGGCTGCGTTTCATCGCAGATGGAGCATTTTTTGTACGGCATATCTCAAGGCTTTAAATACAAAATCATTATTACTTTCAGTGAACAAAAAGCAAAGGAAATCTACGAAAACTGTAGGTTTTATTCTTCGAACGTTTTTATCTATCCGGCAAAAGATCTTATTTTCTACAGTGCCGATATTCACGGAAATTACATACTTGGTCAAAGACTTAATCTTCTTAAGGAAATCGCCGCTTTAAATGAGGACGAGGAAATAACGATTATAGCGGAAGCGCCGGCATTGCTGGATAAGGTTTTTCCTTTGGAAAAAATGCTTGGCACGGTTTTTAAAATAGGGATGGACAGCATTATCGAGACCGAAGCTTTAAGGAAAAAGCTGGTTAGACTGGGATACGAAAATGTTAGTCAGGTTGAAAAGTGCGGACAATTCAGTATCAGAGGCAGCATTATAGATATTTTTTCTTTCGGTGAGGATGCCCCTTTCAGAATCGACCTTTGGGGAGATGAAATAGATGTAATGAAGTCTTTTGATGCTGAAAGTCAACGTTCCATCGAAAATCTTGAGGAGATTACCATCTATCCCGCGACGGAATTTGTTTTATCCGCAGCGGAAATTGAAGAGGGTATAGATAAGATTAATTCGGAACTTGAAAAAACTTGCAAGAAGTTTGAAAAAGACGAAAAATACGAGGAAGCAAAGAGACTGAAAGAGGGAGTGAACGAATTTGTGGAGACTTTGGAATATTCTCCGGCAAATGCTCCCATTGACAGCTTTATAGATTATTTCTGCAAAGAAACCGTTTCTTTTGCGGATTATTTTGATGCCGAAAATGCGGTGTTTTTTGTGGACGAACCCGCAAGAGTTAAGGACAGGTTAAAAGAAATCGAGGCGGAATATAAAGAAAGCGCCAAAAACAGGGCAGAAAAAGGCTATATTCTTCCGGGTCAGAAAAAACTTTTAATAGATAAATCAAAACTTTACGAAAAACTTAATTCTTCAAAGACCATTGCATTTACATCCTTGGATCAAAAATGCGAAGGCCTTAAAGTAGCTGAAAAGTTCAGTATCAGTGCAAAAAATCTGAACACATACAACAGAAGCTACGAGCTTTTACTTAAGGATTTAAAAAATTACAGAAAAAATGCCTTTAAAGTAGTGCTGATAGTAGATTCCAAAATAAGGGGGGAGCGTATTGCAAACGCCCTTATGGATGATGGTATAAATGCCTATTTTTCCGAAAGAGAAGATATTGAGCAAAACAAAGGCGAAGTTTTGGTGCGCATGGGCAGCCTTCGTCACGGTTTTGAATATCCTCTTATAAAATTCGTTGTCATCAGCGAAAGCGATGTTTGGGGCGAAAAGAAGAAGACAAAGAAAAAAAGAAGATATTCGGGAACCAAGCTTAACAGTTTTGCGGAACTTAGCATAGGCGATTATGTGGTGCATGAAAGCTACGGCCTGGGCATCTATCGCGGAATTGAAAAGGTTGAAAGCGATAATATAGCAAAAGATTATATTAAGATAGAGTATGCGGGTGGCGGCAATTTATTTATACCGGTCAGCCGTTTTGATGCAATTCAAAAATATGCAAGCGTAAATGCCAAAAAGCCGAAACTAAACAAGTTAGGCACAAAAGAATGGTCAAATACCAAAGCCAGAGTAAAAGCCGCAGTGGGAGACGTTGCGGCGGATTTGGTGCGTTTATATGCTGTCAGACAGATGCAGGTGGGCTACAAGTTTTCAAAGGATAGCGTTTGGCAGACGGAGTTTGAAGAACAATTTCAATTTGAAGAAACAAAAGATCAATTGGAGGCTATCGAAGATACAAAGCGCGATATGGAAAGCACTAAAGTTATGGATAGGCTTATCTGCGGAGATGTGGGCTACGGAAAAACGGAAATTGCAATAAGGGCTGCTTTTAAGGCCGTGCAGGACGGAAAGCAGGTCGCTTTTTTGGTGCCTACAACTATTCTGGCTCAACAGCATTACAATACATTGGTGCAGAGGGTATCAAAATATCCGGTTAATGTTGGGCTTTTGTCCAGATTTAAGACTCAAGCGGAGCAAAAAAAGACGGTAGAGGCTTTGAAAAACGGACAAGTGGATATTGTTGTGGGAACTCACAGACTTTTGTCAAAAGATGTCAATTTCAAGGATTTGGGACTTTTAATAATCGATGAAGAGCAGCGATTCGGTGTAACACACAAAGAAAAAATAAAGCAGCTCAGAAAAAACGTGGATGTTTTAACCTTAAGTGCGACGCCGATTCCGAGAACTCTTCATATGAGCCTTGCGGGAATCAGAGACATGAGCATATTGGAGGAGGCACCGGTGGACAGAGTGCCTATTCAGACCTATGTTTTGGAATATAACGAAGAAATGATAAGAGAGGCCATCAACAGAGAAATGGCAAGAGGCGGCCAGGTTTACTATGTCTATAACAGAGTAAACGGCATTATGGATGTGGAAGTTAAACTTGAAAAGATGTTGCCGGATGCACGCATAGCCTATGCTCACGGTCGCATGAACGAAAAAGAGTTGGAAGCCATAATGTATGACTTCATAAACGGAGAGATAGACATACTTGTGTCCACAAGTATTATAGAGACGGGCCTCGATATTTCCAATGTTAATACCATTATTATCCACGATGCGGAAAATTTCGGACTTTCTCAGCTGTATCAGCTAAGGGGAAGAGTGGGTCGAACCAACAGGACGGCCTATGCATTCCTTATGTATAGAAGAAACAAGCTTTTGAAAGAAGTGGCGGAAAAGCGTCTTCAAGCCATAAGAGAATATACGGATCTTGGAAGCGGCTTTAAAATCGCTTTAAGAGATCTGGAAATCAGAGGTGCGGGAAATATCCTGGGAAGCGAGCAAAGCGGACATATGGAAGCTGTGGGATATGATATGTACTGCAAACTTTTAAACGAAGCCGTATCAAAACTTAAAGGAATCGAGCTCGGCGAGGAATACGAAACGGTGGTGGATATGCCTTTTGACGCTTATATTCCGGCTACTTATATAAAAAGCGAGCATCAAAAACTGGATATGTATAAGAAGATAGCCTGCATCGAGTCCATGGAAGAATATGAAGATATTCAAGATGAGCTTATGGACAGGTTCGGCGATTTGCCGAAAGCGGTAAAAAGCCTGATGGAAGTGGCGCTGATAAGAGCTGAAGCGAAAAAAAGATATATTACCGAAATATCCGGAGACAAGAATAAAATACTTGTAAAGATGTATAAAAATGCAAAAGTGAATGTGGAAAAGATTCCGGATTTAATAAAGGAAATGAAAGGCAGATTGACCTTTCATGCGGATGCGGCGCAACCATATTTCGAATACATGCCAAAGAATATAAAGCCGAATGTGGACGCTATTGAAAAAAGCCTTTTTGAGCTTTTTGAAAAATTGGATACTATACTGATTTAAATAAATGAAAAAGCACTGATTATTGTGCAAAATTATTCTTGACACTTGAGTCCCACAGACATATAATTCTACAAGGAAACTTGAATAATAATAAATAATTTACTAAAAAAGGAGCATCAAATGGGCGGTATTTTTGGAGTAGCAGCAAAAGATGAATGCGTATTTGACCTGTATTTCGGTACAGATTACCATTCTCATTTAGGAACTAAACGAGGAGGAATGGCAGTTTATGGCAGTGGTCATTTTGATTTAGCTATCCATAATATCGAAAACTCACCATTTCGAACCAAGTTTGAAGAGCATTTTAATGAAATGCGCGGAAATCTTGGTATTGGTTGTATTTCTGATGCCGAACCTCAGCCACTTATGGTTCGTTCTCATTTGGGTCAATTTTCTATTACCACAGTCGGTAAAATCAACAATCTTGATGAATTAGTTCAATTAACATATAAAAACGGTAATTCCCATTTCTTAGAAACAAGCAGCGGTGATATTAATCCAACGGAGTTGGTTGCCGCAATAATCAATCAAAAAGACAGTCTTGTGGAAGGTATGCGTTATGCGCAGGAAGTTATTGATGGTTCAATGACGCTTATTCTTCTTACAAAAGACGGTCTTTACGGTATGCGCGACAAAATGGGCAGAACGCCATTGGTTGTGGGAAAGAAGCGAGGTGCTTATTGTATTTCCTTCGAAAGCTTTGCATATCTTAATCTGGGTTACAAAAATTACAAGGAATTGGGCCCGGGAGAGATAGTTTTCGTAACTCCCGAGTCTTGCGAAACGGTTTCGCCCGCAAGAGACGAAATGAAGATTTGCACCTTCCTTTGGGTTTACTACGGTTACCCAACTTCTTCATATGAAGGTGTGGGCGTAGAGGAAATGAGATACAATTGCGGTCGCCTTATGGCAGAGCGCGACGGCGGCGGCGCGGATGTGGATATTATCGCAGGCGTGCCTGATTCGGGTACACCTCATGCAATCGGCTATGCAAACAAGTCCGGAGTGCCTTTTGCAAGACCTTTCATCAAATACACGCCGACATGGCCTCGTTCATTTATGCCGACAAAGCAGTCACAGCGTAATTTGATTGCAAAAATGAAGCTTATTCCGGTAGACAGCTTGATTAAAAACAAAAGACTTCTTTTAATAGACGATTCCATAGTTCGAGGAACTCAGCTTAGGGAAACCACAGAGTTCCTTTACAGCAGCGGGGCAAAAGAGGTACATATAAGACCTGCGTGTCCGCCACTTGTACATGCTTGTAAATATCTTAACTTCTCACGTACGAATTCGGAGATGGATCTTATTACAAGAAGAATCATCGAGAAAAGAGAAAAAGAAGTTACACCTGAAATATTGGATGAATACGCAGATCCCGAAAGCAAACGCTATAAGGAAATGGTAGAGGAAATCAGAAAAGAACTTAATTTTACAAGTCTTCAATTTAACAGACTTGATGATATGTTAAAGGCTGTAGGCATAAGCCCTTGCAAGCTTTGCACATATTGCTGGAACGGAAAAGAATAATTCGGAGGGATAACAGATGGCGAAAAGAACAGATATTCACAAAGTATTAATTATTGGATCGGGTCCGATTATAATCGGTCAGGCGTGCGAGTTTGACTATTCGGGTACTCAGGCATGCAAGGCACTTAAACAGCTTGGTTACGAAATTGTTTTGGTTAATTCCAATCCGGCAACCATTATGACCGACCCAGACACTGCTGATGTTACATATATCGAACCTTTAAATGTTGAGAGACTTGAGCAGATTATTGCTAAAGAAAGACCGGATGCGGTACTTCCAAACCTTGGAGGACAAAGCGGCCTTAACCTTTGTTCGGAACTTGCAAGCAAGGGCATTCTTGATAAATACGGTGTAAAAGTTATCGGCGTTCAGATTGATGCAATCGAGCGTGGTGAAGACAGAATAGAGTTTAAGAAAACAATGGAAAGCCTTGGCATCGAAATGGCAAGAAGTGAAGTTGCTTACTCTGTTGACGAAGCTCTTTCAATTGCCGACAGACTTGGCTATCCTGTTGTACTTCGTCCTGCATACACCATGGGTGGTGCCGGCGGCGGCTTAGTATATAATGTGGAAGAACTTAAAACAGTCTGCGCAAGAGGTCTTCAGGCAAGTCTTGTGGGACAGGTCCTTGTTGAAGAGTCGATTCTTGGTTGGGAAGAGCTTGAACTTGAAGTTGTAAGAGATGCAGACAACAACATGATCACCGTATGTTTTATAGAAAACATCGACCCTCTTGGGGTACATACGGGTGATTCATTCTGTTCGGCGCCTATGCTTACTATTTCCGAAGATGTTCAGAAAAAATTACAGGAGCAGGCATACAAAATCGTTGAAGCCATTGAGGTAATCGGTGGTACCAACGTTCAGTTTGCTCACGATCCGGTATCTGACAGAATCATTGTAATCGAGATTAATCCTCGTACATCACGTTCATCGGCTCTTGCATCCAAAGCAACGGGATTCCCTATTGCCCTTGTATCCGCAATGCTTGCAACAGGTATGAAATTATCGGAAATTCCTTGCGGCAAGTACGGAACATTGGATAAATACGTTCCTGACGGAGATTATGTTGTTCTTAAATTTGCTCGTTGGGCTTTTGAAAAATTCAAAGGTGCGCAAGATAAGCTCGGTACTCAGATGAGAGCCGTAGGTGAAGTTATGAGTATCGGTAAGACGTATAAAGAAGCTTTCCAGAAGGCAATAAGAAGTCTGGAAATCGGACAGTACGGTCTTGGATTCAGAAAGAATTTCAACGAATTATCAAAGAAAGAACTTATAGAACTTCTTCACAATCCAACAAGCGAGCGTCAGTTCATTATGTATGAAGCCTTAAGAAAAGGCGCAACTGTGGATGAACTCTTTGAGCTTACAAAGATTAAACACTATTTCATTGAGCAGATGAAGGAGCTTGTGGAAGAAGAAGAAAAACTCCTTGCATCAAAAGGTTCACTCCCTGCTGATGCAGACCTTATTCAGGCTAAAAAAGATGGCTTTTCTGACAGATATCTTGCAAAACTTCTTAATATAAAAGAAGAAGATGTAAGAAACAAACGTATAGAACTTGGTGTGGAAGAAGCATGGGAAGGGGTTCATGTCAGCGGAACAAAAGACAGAAACTACTACTTCTCGACTTACAATGCAAAAGATGAGAGCCCTGTATCGGATTCCAAAAAGAAAGTAATGATTCTCGGCGGCGGTCCTAACCGTATCGGCCAAGGTATCGAATTTGACTATTGTTGCGTACATGCGGCAATTGCTCTTAAAAAACTTGGCTTTGAAACAATCATTGTTAACTGCAATCCGGAAACGGTTTCAACAGACTATGATACATCGGACAAGCTTTATTTCGAGCCTCTGACACTTGAAGATGTACTCAGTATTTATCATAAAGAAAACCCTGTAGGCGTTATTGCTCAGTTCGGCGGACAGACACCGCTTAACCTTGCGGCGGAGCTTAAAAAGTACGGAGTAAACATCCTCGGTACAACACCGGAAGTTATTGATATGGCCGAAGACAGAGATCTTTTCCGTGCAATGATGGATAAGCTTGAAATACCTATGCCTGAAGCAGGCATGGCTATTGACGTTGTAGGTGCTTTGGCTATTGCCGAAAGAATCGGCTATCCGGTAATGGTAAGACCGTCATATGTACTTGGTGGTCGCGGTATGGAAGTTGTACACACACCTGACCAGCTTAAGGAATATATGGCGGCAGCAGTCGGTGTAACACCTGACAGACCTATTCTTATCGACCGTTTCTTAAAACACGCTCTTGAGTGTGAGGCGGATGCTATTAGTGACGGAGAATATGCTTTTGTACCTGCGGTAATGGAACACATCGAGCTTGCGGGTATTCACTCCGGTGACTCGGCTTGTATTTTACCGTCAAAGAATATATCAAAGAAACATTTGGATACAATTAAGGAATATACAAGAAAAATTGCTGTAGAGATGAATGTTCAAGGCCTTATGAATATGCAGTATGCAATTGAAAATGATACGGTTTATGTTTTGGAAGCAAACCCAAGAGCATCAAGAACCGTGCCATTGGTTTCGAAAGTATGCAATATTCAGATGGTTCAGATAGCTACTCAGATTATGACAAGAGAGTTTACCGGTGAAAAATCACCTGTGCCTGAACTTAAAGAGAAACAGTATAATCATTGCGGTGTTAAGGAAGCGGTATTCCCATTTAATATGTTCCCTGAAGTGGATCCGGTACTCGGACCTGAAATGCGTTCAACCGGAGAGGTTTTGGGCCTTGCACCAAACTTCGGCGAAGCTTTTTTCAAAGCTCAGGAAGCTACACAGACGGTTATCCCTCAGGAAGGTACCGTACTTTTCAGCGTTAATGATGAGTCAAAACCTGAACTTGTTGATATTGCAAAAGAATACAATGCTTTGGGATTTAGAATCCTTGCTACGGGCAGAACATACGAGATGATAAAGGATGCGGGAATTCCGGCTGAAAAAATATTTAAAATGCAGGAAGGCAGACCAAATATTGTGGATGCTCTTACAAATAAGCAGATTCAGCTTGTTATTAACACACCTGCAGGTGTAAACAAAGTCTTTGATGACAGTTATATAAGAAAAACAGCCGTTAAAAACCGTGTACCGTATTTTACAACCATGGCAGCGGCCAGAGCGGCAGCGGAAGGCCTTAAGGTTGTTAAACAGGAAGGAATAATCGGTGTTAAATCTCTTCAGGAGATTCATGCCGAAATAAAATAAGATGACAGTAGACGAAATAAAAAACGAAGTGGCAAATTGTGGCAGACAACTCCTAAAATTGGGTCTTGTTGCCAGAACCTGGGGAAATATCAGCATAAGAGTTGATGAAAAAACAATGGCGATTTCCCCAAGCGGTTTATCTTATGATAATATGACCGGCGAGGATGTTCCTTTGCTGAATATAGAAAACGGGAGCTTTGAGGGAAAAAGAAAGCCATCAAGCGAAATGAAAATCCATATTGCGGCAATGAAAGTATTTGCTGATGTGAATTTTTGCATTCATACCCATCAAATCTTTGCTACGGCAGTGGGCCTTGAAAAAACACTTGCTCTTGAAATGTCGAATGAAGATGCGCAAATTCTCGGAAAAATCGAGATAGCCGAGTATGCATCTCCCGGAACAGACGAACTTGCGGCTAATGTTGAGAAAGCATTAAAGGACGGTGCGAAGATAGTTTTAATGCGCTCCCACGGGGTTTTGATTTGCGCAAAAGACAAAGATGAGGCTATTAATATGGCTGTAACTTTGGAAAAAGTATGCAAACAAAATGTCGAAAAATATATCGGGGACACTAAAGAAGCGGATCTGAAAAATGATAAGCGTGAGGACTCAATGAGTAAAGATTTGTCGGAATTTAAGAATCTTCTTATTTTTTCAAATCCTCAGCTTTTAAAGCTTTCAAAAACATCCGGCTTTAATGCGCAGCTGGATGACATGGCTCAAATGCTTGGAAGAAGACTTGAAAGTTGCCCTCTTGATACAAAAGCCATAAAAGTGATGCTTGATAAAACGGATGCCACAATGGTTGAAGACTTTGGCTGTATATTAAAAGCTAAAGAAGCCGATGATGCAACAGCCTTGAAAATGCTTATTGAAAAGGCGGCCATTTGCAAGGCTTATACGGATGCAAAAGCCATAAGTTTGGAACTTGATAAAGATGATTGCGAAGCAATGAGAAAATTTTATTTGGAAAGCTATTCCAAAAGAAAATAATGAAAAAGCAGGTTTTAACCTGCTTTTTCATTATTCTTTCGGTCTTAATACCACATTTTGGATTTCGTTAATCAACTCAAATCCCATGCTTTCGTATAAGAGTTTTCCCGTAGGAGAAGCTTGAAGGCTTGCGTATTTTGCGCCTGAAGCTTTTGCATCCATAAGTGCCTTTGAGATAAGATTTCTTGCTATGCCTTTTCTTTGATATTCGGGAAGAACGGATACTTCGTGTATTCCCAAAACACCGTCTTTAAGATAAGTAAGAGTAGTTCCCACCAATTTGCCGTCCTCATAATAGGCATAAAATTTGGCATTATCGTCATTTGCATTCATCATGGCAAAGAAACATTCGTCTTCATATGGTTTGTCAAAAGCCTTTGCCACAACCTCCGACCAGCTTTTAAGCTCATCTTTTGCGATTAATTTGATAGAGGAGCTGTCATAATTTGCGTTAAAATCCTCTAACTTGATATTCATTCCGCTTTGAGTAAACAAGAGCATAAAACCGTTTTTAACCAAAAGCTTGTCAAAAAAGGCATTTTCATCGTTTCTTTCATAGCAAAGAAGGAATGGATAGCCATCCTTAACTTTTGACTTGATTTCATCCAAAGATTTTAAAAACTCTTCTTCGCAAGTGTCGTGAAAATAATATCTGTTGTACCAAAAGCCAACGGATTTGTATGTTTCCATACCACTCTCGGACTTTGAAACAAAACCGTCGCAGCCTTTTGCGCAAAGCTCGCAACTGTCCAAGATTGTTACAATAGGTAAATCCTTGTAATTTGCCATTTTAACCTCCGATTATAATAATATACATGTTTTATAACAAAAACAGCCACAAAATGTGGCTGTTTAAATTATCTGTGATAAAGTTTCTTTGTTTGATATACAGGTTCGCATGTCAAATTAACACCAAGCTTTCTGAACACATTTGAATCAACCTGTGAAAGAATAACGCTTGAGTGAACTTCGCAACCTTCCAATTTTTCGATTTGTTGCATAGCAAGCTCTGCATTTGGATCTGTTGCAGCACAAATCGAAAGAGCAATCAAAAGCTCGTCTGTATGAAGTCTCGGATTGTGATTACCGAGATGATTAACCTTTAAATCTTGTATAGGCTCGATAATTTTAGGTGAAATAAGCTCAACGGAATCATCGATTCCCGCAAGTACTTTAAGTGCATTCAAAAGCATAGCGGAACTTGCGCCAAGGAGGGAACTTGTTTTTCCCGTAACGATTTGGCCCGACGGAAGCTCGATTGCCACCGCAGGGTCGCCCGTAAGTTCGGCTTTTGTATTGGCTGCCGCAATAACCGGACGATCTGAAATGGAAATGCCTGCCTGCTGCATGAGGATTTCCAGTTTGGCTATTTGCTCGTTATCGGCATCACCTTGGCGGCTTTGACACATAATGGCGTAGTATCTTCTGATTATCTCTTGTTTTGACGCATTTGAAACAGCATCATCATCAATAATGCAATTGCCGGCCATATTAACACCCATATCTGTTGGAGATTTGTATGGTGAACTGCCCAGGAGCTGTTCAAACATTGCATTCAAAACCGGGAATACTTCGACGTCACGATTGTAGTTAACGGCCATTTTTCCGTATGCTTCCAAATGGAAAGGATCAATCATGTTGACATCGTTTAAGTCTGCCGTTGCAGCTTCGTATGCAAGATTAACCGGGTGCTTAAGAGGAATATTCCAAATAGGGAATGTTTCGAATTTGGCATATCCCGACTTTATTCCGCGTTTATTGTCATGATAAACCTGAGAAAGGCATGTGGCCATTTTGCCGCTGCCCGGACCCGGGGCGGTTATAACAACAAGCTTTCTTGATGTTTCCACGTATTCGTTTTTGCCGAAACCTTCATCACTTATAATATAAGGAATATTTGAAGGGTATCCCGCTATAGGATAGTGGCGATATACTTTGAGCCCCAAAGATTCGAGTTTTTTCTTGTAGGCTTCGATACGAGGCGCATCGGTATATCTTGTTATAACAACGCTGCCCACAAAAAGACCGTATTCTCTGAAAGCATCGATAAGTCTGAGCACGTCGGTATCATATGTGATTCCCAAATCGCCTCTGACCTTGTTTTTTTCTATATCGCCGGAATTAATAACGATAACGATTTCCGCTTCGTCCTTTAATTGAACCAGCATATTTATTTTACTGTCGGGTTTAAAGCCCGGAAGAACTCTTGAAGCGTGAAAATCATCAAAAAGTTTTCCGCCGAATTCCAAATAGAGTTTTCCTCCGAACTGACCGATTCTTTCTTTAATGTGTTCTGACTGCATTTTAAGGTATTTGTCATTATCAAAACCAATTTTATTCATATATTCCTCCATGAAGGCTTTAAACAAAAGTTTGGCTGCCAACCACCGTTGCCAGCCATATTAAAGCCGATTACCAATCTATCTAACAGTATAGCATATAGCTTTTAAAATGGGTAGAAAAAATAAAGGGCTTGTGGAAAAAAGTTATTATATGATGTATAATAAACGTTAAATTTGATAAAAGGTGGTTTATTGTATGCAAACAGCTGACGCATCTTTCGATATTGCGTCTACGGGCTTGTCTGAAGGTCAGGTTAGAGAAAGGTACAGAAGAGGCCTTGTAAATAATCCGGTTGAGGCGCCTACAAAGACGGTTAAACAGATTGTTTTAGAAAATATTTTTACTTTTTTTAATATGCTTTTTATAGCACTTGCGGTGCTTCTTATTTTGGTGGGTTCATTTGATGAACTCGTATTTTTGCTTGTAATTTTCTTTAATACCATAATCGGTATCGTGCAAGAGCTTATTTCCAAGAAGAAATTGGACAGCCTTGCTATTATGGCCCAGTCCAAGGCAGCGGTAATTAGGGATGGTAAAGGATATATTATTCCCACAAATGATGTGGTTAAGGATGATGTTGTTGTATTTAAAAGCGGCAACCAGATTTATGCCGATGCGGTTATTCTTCGCGGAGAGGTTCAGGTTAACGAATCTTTGATAACGGGAGAATCCGATGAAATCACAAAAGGTCCAAACGACCAGCTTCTTTCGGGAAGCTTTATAATTTCCGGCGAATGCAGGGCCATGCTCACACACGTTGGTGAGGACAGCTATGTTTCAAAACTTACAATAGAAGCAAAAAAGACAAAGAAAAAAGACCAACCTAAGATGATGCAGTCTCTTACGAGACTTCTTTATATCATAGGTATTGCTGTTATTCCTATCGGAATTATGCTTTTTTACAGACAGACCGAAATCCTTGGTCTTTCCGTTAAAGAAGGCGTTGAAAACACAACGGCGGCCATTATCGGCATGATTCCGGAAGGCTTATATTTGCTTACAAGTATAGCTTTGGCAGTCAGTGTCGGTCGTCTTGCGATGAAAAAAACCCTTGTTCAGGATTTGAAATGTACCGAGACTCTTGCGAGAGTTGATGTGCTTTGCGTTGATAAAACGGGAACGATAACCGAAAATACAATGAAAGTTGCGGGAGTTATTCCTCTTACAAAAGATGAAAACGGAAAACCTTCCGTGGATCTTGCAATCACTCCCGAGGGAGTGGATGAAATAAACCTTCAGATTGCTGATTTCGCTCTTAATATGTCAAACGATAATCAGACAATGGAGGCGCTTCAGGGTTATTATGTAAATGTCAGAAAATCCAAAAAAGCGGTACGAATTCAGGGCTTTTCATCGGAAACCAAATTCAGCGCCTTAAGTTTTGGGGAAAACGACAGTTATGTTTTCGGGGCTCCGGATTTTGTTATAAGAAACGGTTACAGATCTTATGCTCCGATTGTTGAAAAATATATGCAGGAAGGCAATCGTGTACTTGTTTATGCAAAATGCAACGATGCCTTGGGTAACGATATAAGAGGCGTTGAACCCATTGCACTTGTGCTTTTTACAAACCCTGTAAGAGAAAATGCTCGTTCAACATTTAAGTATTTCAGCGAAAACGATGTTGAAATAAAGGTTATTTCCGGAGATAATCCGATGACCGTGTGCGCAGCAGCAAAGCAGGCGGGAATTTCAAACGCCGATGCTTATATTGATGCAACCACGCTTGATACGGATGCAAAAATATTTAAAGCGGTTTCGAGATATACGGTTTTTGGCCGTGTTAAGCCAAAACAGAAAAGAGTAATCGTCAAAGCCCTTCAAAAACAGGGCCATACGGTTGCCATGACAGGTGATGGTGTAAATGACGTACTTGCATTAAAAGAGGCGGATTGTTCCGTTGCCATGGCATCCGGAAGCGAAGTTGCGGGAAAGGTTTCGGATATTGTTCTTATGAACTCCGACTTTGCAAATATGCCGGATGTTGTTGCGGAAGGGCGCAGAGTTATTAACAATATAGAAAGAGCGGCGTCCCTTTATCTTGTAAAGAATATTTTTTCTCTTATTCTTGCGATTATATCCATTACGGCGGTGTTTGCTTATCCTCTTACTCCGTCACAACTTATGCTTATGACTTATCTTACAATAGGTATTCCTTCGTTTGTATATGCCCTTGAACCGAATACAAACAGAGTTAAGGGAAGATTTTTATTTAATGTAATTTATAAAGCATTGCCTGCGGCACTTACCGACCTTATTATCGTAGTGGGAATTATAGTATTTCAGGCATTGTTTGATTTTGGCGAAACGGAAATATCAACCATGACGGCACTTCTTATAACGGCAGTGGGATTTTTCATGGTTTGGACCGTGGGAGGAAAGCCTTTTACCTGGCTCCATGCGGGATTGTTTGCGGTTCTTTTCGGATTGCTTATAATTATTTTGACGGTACTGCCGCAAATGTTTTCACTTACGGGCCTTACACTTAAATCGGGCCTTGTATTTACGGTATTTTTATTTACAATACCAACCCTTTATGTCGCTCTTACAACGATATTCGATAAGGTGGCGTATTTGTGCGGCTGGATAAAAAGTAAGGTGGCTCGTAAAAAATGAGATCGAGAGATATAGAGAGATTACTTACAATAAGTGAGTATGCGAAAGCTTTTATCAAGTGGCTGCTAATTGCTATTTTGGTAGGTCTGTTTTGCGGACTTGTGGGCTCGCTTTTCAGAATGGGAATCGATGCGGTAACAAGCATAAGGCAGGGGCATTCTTTCCTTATATATTTTCTGCCTCTTGCGGGTCTTGCCATTCCTGCATTATATAAACTTTTCAGAGTCGAAAAAGATTTGGGAACAAATCTTGTAATAGATACGGTAAGAACGGATGGAGAAGTGCCGGCTAATATGTCGGTGTTGATTATTGCGGGCACGCTTATTACACATCTTTTCGGCGGCTCAATCGGTAGAGAAGGGGCTGCATTGCAACTTGGAGGCAGCCTTGGCAGTATGGTGGGACGCTTTTTCAGACTGGATGAAAAAGATAAACACTATTTGGTAATGTGCGGAATGAGCGGATTGTTTGCAGCACTTTTCGGAACACCCATGACAGCTGCATTTTTTGCTTTGGAAGTTATAAGCGTAGGTATAATGTATTATTCCGCCCTATTCCCATGTGTTGTTTCGGCAATAGTATCATTCCTTGTAAGCCTTGCATTTAAGCTGCCGGCGGAAAACTTCGGAAAAGTGGCTTTTCCGGACATAAGCATAAGCATTCTTTTAAAAGTTGCCGTAATAGGCATTTTGTGCGCTCTGCTCAGTATGCTTTTTTGCGTACTGCTTCAAAAGACAGGCAAAATACTTGGCTGGATAATCAGAAATGATTATATAAGAATCGCGGTTTTCGGCGGAGTAATCGTTCTGCTTACAATGCTTGTGGGAACAAACGATTACAACGGCGCGGGCTTGGAAGTTATAGAAAGAGCAATCGGAGGAGAAGTCAATTGGGAGGCCTTTCTTCTTAAGATGCTATTTACGGCTATTACAATAGGTGCCGGCTTTAAAGGCGGAGAAATCGTCCCGTCCTTCTTTGTGGGAGCGACTTTCGGCTGCTTGATGGGAATGCTTCTTGGTGTAGATCCCGGCTTTGCTGCGGCACTTGGGCTTGTTGCACTGTTTTGCGGCGTTACCAACTGTCCGTTGGCATCCACTATTTTAAGTGTGGAGCTGTTCGGAGCAAGCGGAATAGTTTATTTTTGCATAGCTTGTGCCATAAGTTACATGCTTTCGGGATATTACAGCTTGTATTCTTCACAAAAGATTATGTATTCAAAGATAAAAGGGGAATTTATAAACAGAAATGCAAACAAATAGGGTTAATAACTCAAATATTGAAAAATATCAAAATGTTAATAACCTGTCCGGCTCAAGATCCGGAGACAAAAGCTTTAATCAGACTTTTTTAAAAGATCTTGGAGAGAAGGGCGTTGTTTTTGAGCGCAGTTCCGAAAAGAAAAAAGAGATTGTAAAAAAAGAGCCTGTGGGACAAACAAAAAGAACCACAAGCGACTTTCAGGTAAATCGTGCCACAAGCACGACAAAACAATCACAAACAAAGAATGAAAGCGTTATCGATGCAACCTCGGATGTTTTTGATAAGTTTGCGAAGGGTCTTGAAAAGTTCGTAAATGCAGTCATAGGATTTTTTACGGGAATAATTACGGCTTTTATTCCTGCGCAGGATACGCAAACTAAGCCCGAGCAAAAGGAAGAAAACAGCGAATTGAAAGAAGAGGATTTACAAGAAGCGGTTGAGGAAATCAATAACATTCTTTATGAAAAAAGCGACCTTGAATTGGAAAATGAAGGTGTGGAAGATTTGGGATATGTAAATACATTGGACGATGATGATGAAGATTACGATCCCGGATACACGGAAGAAGATATTGCAAGATATTTAAAAGAAGGAGATTTTGATGCCATTACTCGTGTTGTTACGGCCAACGGCAGAAAAAAGAGTGCTCATTCGACATCTCTTTCCACGGTATATGACAGAAGAGGAATGACCGAAAGAATGCAGGTTGATGCAAGAGATGAAGCAAGGCTTAAAGGAGAACAGACAAGAGAAAAGTTCATAAAAAGAATCTAGCTAATAACTATGATAAGATATAGTTATAAATGGTCAACAAAAAAAGAGTTGCAAATTAAAAAATAACTACTTATAATGAAAAAAGTGTAAAAGGGGACTTTGTCTAAGCGGGAATGAAGGGGACTCTTCAGACAAAGTAAGGGAAAATTTCGTGATTTTCAGGGTTATATCAATTAAAAGGAAATAGGTGAAAAGCATGGAAAAGTATGACAAGAGAAGATGGCTTGTACTTATCGCAAGCTGTGTTATCAACTTCTTTATCGGAACACTTTATGTATGGAGCGTTTTTAGCGGTCCTATGGCAGAATACCTTTCCGCAAAGAACGGTGTTGAACTTATTGCGGAAGATCTCGGAATCGTGTTCTCAATCGGTAACAGTGTAGGATTTATTACAATGATAGCCGGCGGATTCATTACCGCAAAACTTGGCTCAAAAATTGTTGTTTTGGTAGGCGGTATTTTATTCGGACTTGGTTTTGTAATCTGCGGTTTTGCATCGGGCGTTGGCGGACTTATCGTTGGTTACGGCCTCTTTACAGGTCTTGCAATGGGTCTTGTTTACGGTGTTACCATTAACAATACAGTTAAATTCTTCCCTGATAAAAAGGGATTTGCGGGCGGCGTTGCTACTGCAGCATACGGCGTAAGCTCGATTGTATGGCCACCGATTATCCAGTCTATGATTGAAGGAAGCGGTGTCACATCAACATTCAAGATTGTTGGTGTTATGACAATTGTTGTAATCGTGGTTATGTCATTCCTTATTACAAAATGTCCTGACGGATATGCACCAAAGGGATGGACACCTAAGGCTGCGGCAACTACTGTTTCCGCAACAGAAAACAAAAACTGGAAACAGATGATTACATCAAAATTCTTCTATATAATGATGGCAATGTTATTTGCAGGTGCTTTATCGGGTATGATGATGATTTCATCAGCAAAACCAATCGGTATGAACATGATGGGATTTGAACCTGCATTTGCTGCTTTACTTGTATCTATCATTGCACTTTTCAATGCTCTTGCAAGAATCGGTGGTGGATTTGTATCTGATAAGCTTGGTAGAATAAATACTCTCTTAATCGTATTTATTATTTCGATAGTAGCTTTGGTTTGCCTCTTCTTCGGCGGACAGAACATGTCAGTACCGCTCTTTATTATAGGTATTATCCTTACAGGTATTTGCTTTGGTTGCTTTATGGGTATTTACCCGGGCTTCACAATGGAAATGTTCGGAGCGAAGAATCAGGGTGTAAACTACGGTATCATGTTTATCGGTTTCTCCCTTGCAGGTCTTATTGCACCTATGATTGTTAAGAGTGTATACGGATCAACCGGAACATACCTTATGGCATTCTTAATCGCCATTATCGTTGCGGCTGTTGGTTTCGTACTTTCACTTCTCTTTAAGGCAATGGCTAAAAAAGCAAAATAAATAATTCTATAAAAAATAAACGTTCGGAGTTGTAGCTTTAAGCTCGCCTCCGGACGTTTTTATATTGCTGATTATTTGTTGCTTGCAGGAGAAACGTTAAATGAAGAAAGAAACTTCTTTAAAGGTAGGGTTTCTCTTTTGGGATTCCACGCGCATATGATTCCGTTTGTCTGGTCCGTTAAAGGAATAAGAACGGAATGATCGTTTTCGGGATAATCAAAAAACTTATCCACTATGGAAAGAGAATTGTTGGTGTTTAAATTGAACATAACATTAAAAGCGTTTTTATACTTGTAGGCAAAATTAGGCGTTACGCCGTAAGGTTTGAAACGTTCCTTAATATCCCGTCTGAAACTGGAGCCTAATTGATGTTCTTCCAATTCGGATAGTTTTTCGTTTAAAATATCCTTGGTTTTGAGAGCCTTTTTTGAAGAAAGATGATGATCCTTCGGGACGATTACATAGGCTGTGGAACATGCAACCCATTTCCATTTAAAGCCGATGTCATCAACACTGAATCGTTCAAAATCAGGCAGCATAATTGCATCGTATTTTTCGTTACCAAGTCCCAGTTCCAGCTCGGATAAATATTGACTGTCAAATATAACGGAAATATCCGGATATTTGATGTTGAATGTCTCTGAAAAGTTTTTAAGATATTTGTCGGGACGAGCGGTATTCATTATGCCGATATTCAATACCTGAGTGCTTTCGTTTTGTATTGCACGGGCTTTAATGTATCCGTTATTGATTGATTGCAAAATGGGCTTCCATTCGTTATATAAAAGAGTGCCGGCTTCCGTTAGGTTGACTTCCCTTGTGCTTCTGTGGAACAGAGTTATGCCCAGAGACTGTTCAAGCTTTGCTATGCTTTTGCTTACGGCCGATTGGGTCATCAAAAGCGCAGCGCTTGCCTTAGCAAAACCGCCGGTCTCCACAACATTTATAAAAATATTGATTTGTTGTAATGTTACCGATGTTAAAGAAAATTCCATGATATCACCTCTCAAAAGCAATAATATCACAATTATATATTCCTGTCAGTAATAAAAGTTTTTTTATCATTCTCTGTACAAAAATCAAATTTCGAAGTATAATAAGTACAAGAGGAGCGAGGTTGACAACCACTCACACACACAACTTCGCTTAGCTCGGAAATATAGCATACTTTAAAAAACCTAAAAAAATCTTTGTCCAAGCGATAAAGATTTTTTTACTTTTTTGCAGTAATAATGCGGTATACAGACGCTTTTCAACGGAAAAGTCGAAAAAATTGACATTTTTTTTGAGAAAAATCCTTGATTTTCCTTGACAAATGGGCAAAAATCTAATATAAATATATTTAGAGGCGCCGAGCGAGGTGCTTTAAGAAAACCATGCAATTATGCTTGGGAGAGATTAATAAAACATGTGCCTTGTGCACAAAGTATTCAGAGGAGGATTTTGTTCATGAACAAAGCAGAATTAGTAGCAGCAATGGCTGCAAAAACACAGTTATCAAAAAAAGATTCAGAAAAAGCTTTAAGAGCTTTCACAGACATCGTTGCTGAACAGTTAAAGAAAGGCAACAAAGTTCAGTTAGTTGGTTTCGGTACATTCGAAGTTGTTAAGAGAGCAGCTAGAGAAGGTAGAAACCCTCAGACAGGCAAACCAATGAAAATTGCAGCTTCAAAAGCTCCAAAATTCAAAGCTGGTAGAGGCTTAAAAGATATCGTTAATAAAAAATAATTAACCATGTTATCGACACCCTGCAATTTTTTGCAGGGTGTTTTGTGTTAAAAGAGGAAAAATATGAGACTTGATAAATACCTTAAGGTTTCGAGATTAATAAAAAGAAGAACCGTTGCAAATGAAGCTTGCGATGCCGGTCGAGTTATGATAAACGGTAAAGCGGCTAAGGCATCGACAAGTGTAAAAGTAGGAGATGTAATAGAAATTCTTTTCGGAACACGAACCGTAAAGGCCGAAATATTGGACGTTTCGGACAATGTCAGAAAAGACGATGCCAAAGAAATGTACAAATTACTTTAATTTAGGCGGATCGGTTTTGCATAAAAATCCTAAAAACTATTGAAAAAATGCCGATATAATTGTAAAATAAGTTTAGAACAAATGTTATGTAAATCATTTGGGGGATTTTGTGAGAAGACTAAAGGTTAAGAAGAAGAAAAAAGTTAATATCGGGATTATAACTATGCTTGCCGTAGTCTGTTTAATGTGCATTGTTTTCGGAAGCCATATGATAAGCGTTTACCACAAAAACGCAGAGCTCAAAAAGCAAGAGCAAGCGCTTTTGGATGAACTTGAAGAACAGGAACAAAGACAAGCGGATTTGGAAGAACAAAAAATCTATGTTCAGACAAAAAAATACGCTGAAGAAGTTGCAAAAAGTATCGGATATGTTTATCCCGATGAAATAATCTTTAAAGCAACAAATTAATAAAAGACAATTATAGGGCATCCTAAAGATAGGGTGCTTTATTTAAATTTGATTAAAGAAGAAATGTTGGAAAAAGTTTTAGAATACATTGAAAAAGAGAAGATGATTAATATGGGAGACAAAATAGTTGTCGCAGTTTCCGGCGGCGCTGATTCTGTGTGCCTTTTTGAGATTCTTTGTGAAATAAAAGAAAAGTATAATCTAAAGCTTTTTGTGGTTCATGTGCATCATGGAATAAGGGGAAAAGATGCGGATGAAGACTATAGTTTTGTGGAGAAACTATGTAAAAATAAAGGTGTAAAGTTTTTCGGTTTTAAATATGATGTACCGGCTTTGGCAAAAAAAGAGGCTTTATCCGAAGAAGAAGAAGGAAGAATTGTCAGATATAAGGCTTTCAGAGAAGTGAAGGATAAAGAAAAAGCCGATAAAATAGCGGTTGCACACAATGCAAACGATTTGGCCGAAACAGTGCTTTTAAGCATGGCAAGGGGAAGTTCCGTAAAAGGCCTTGGAGGTATAAGGCCCGTAAGGGATGATATAATTCGTCCGATTCTATGTCTTAAGAGAGAAGAAATCGAAAGCTATTTGAAAAACAAATCCATAAAATACTGTACGGATATTACAAATTCGGACAGCAAATATACAAGGAACAAAATCAGATTAAATGTTCTTCCGGAACTGGAAAAGGTGAATAATCAAGCGGTAAGCCATTTGGTAAGGCTTGCGGGCGAGTTAAGCGATTTGGAAAGTTATTTGGAAGAAAAGACCGGGGAGGCCATGGAAGAAAGCCTTGCTCGCATTGATGATGATTTGTATATTGATATTGACTCCTTAAGCCGACTGAACAAAGTCATTAAAAGCAGGTTGGTTATTGATGCTTTGGAAATGGTTTGCGGCAAAAGAAAGGATTTAAGCGCAAAGCATGTTGAAAGCATTTTAAAACTTGCAAAAAGCGAAAGCGGCAAGAATATTAAGCTGCCTTACAATATGACCGCAAGAAATGAGTACGGGAAGATAATCATAAGCAATAAAAAAGAATCAATTAAAAAATCGGATGAAATTGTGCTTGATGATAAATTTTTCGAAGAGATTCTAAAAGAAGAAATAAGAAAAAGTATAGAGCTTGAAAATGCGCATTTTTCATTTGAATGCAAGGATTGTGCAGAAGGCGAATTTCACGAAAAGCTATATACTAAAGAGTTTGATTATGATAAAATGAAATTTGGTTTTGAAATCAGAAACCGAAAAGACGGCGATTATATAAACCTTAAGGGAGGAAGAAAAAAACTTAAAGATTATTTTATAGATATGAAAATCCCAAGAGAAGAACGAGACAAAATTCTGCTTTTGGCAAAAGGCAGTCAAGTTATTTGGATCGTCGGATATAGAATAAATGAAGAATATAAAATAACAAAACAAACTAAAACAACCTTAAAGGTTGAGTACAGTGGAGGACAAAATGGAAGATAAAGTCAGTGTAATGATTCCGGAAGAAGAAGTTAACAAAAGAATTCTCGAGATGGGAAAAATCATAAGTGAAAAATATGCGGGAAAATCAATTCACCTTATTTGCGTTTTAAAGGGTGGAGCTTTCTTTATGACAGAACTCGCAAAAAGAATTACAGTGCCTGTTACGCTCGATTTCATGTCGGTTTCAAGCTATGGTTCGGGATCCGAAAGCAGCGGTGTTGTTAAGTTTGTAAAGGATCTTGATGAGCCTCTTGAAGGTAAAGATGTAATCGTTGTGGAAGATATTATCGACTCGGGCAGAACGCTCAGCTATCTTATGGAAATATTGAAAAAGAGAAATCCTAAGAGCCTTGCCCTTTGCACTCTTTTGGATAAACCGGACAGACGTGTTAAAGAAGTTAAGGTGGATTGGGTCGGATTTGAAATCCCGGATAAATTTGTAGTGGGATACGGCCTTGATTATGACCAGAAATACAGAAACCTTCCATATATCGGAGTAGTGGAGGTTTAAAAGCCCATATATCGCATTTATAAATCGTATTAAAGGAGGATAGTGATTTGAAAAGACAGTTTAGGGGATTGGGGATATATATAATAATTATTCTGATTATTATATTTGCTATTTACACGGTTAGTAACAGCAATAAAGTAACGGATGATTATGTATATTCCGACTTGATTAAAGACGTAAAAGACGGTGATGTTGATTATCTGACGATTGTACAAAATCAGGAAACACCGACGGGTCGCGTTGTAATCGATTTTAAAGACGGAACAACGAAGAAACTTTACGTTTCCGATGTAAATAAATTACAAACAGATATCGAAGATTTGGACTTCGTGGATTACCATTTGGGAGATATAGAAGGTGACAGCATTTTCTTAACTATTCTTCCTTACATAATAATAATCGTAGTGGTTTTCTTCCTCTTTATGTTTATTGCAAATCAAGCAGGTGGCGGCGGTGCCGGAAACAAAATGATGAACTTCGGAAAAAGCCGTGCCAAAATGATGGATGCCGATGCAGCAAAGATTAACTTCGGCAATGTAGCGGGACTTCATGAAGAACGTGAGGAATTGGAAGAAATAGTAGACTTCCTCAAAGAGCCTAAAAAATATATAGGAGTGGGAGCAAGAATTCCTAAAGGTGTTATATTGGTAGGCCCTCCGGGAACAGGTAAAACTCTTCTTGCAAAAGCTGTTGCGGGCGAGGCAAAAGTGCCGTTTTTCAGCATTTCGGGTTCTGACTTTGTTGAAATGTTTGTAGGTGTCGGTGCATCTCGTGTGCGTGACCTTTTTGCGGAAGCAAAGAAGAATTCACCTTGTATTGTATTTATTGATGAAATTGATGCCGTTGCAAGACGCCGTGGTTCGGGTATGGGCGGCGGTCATGATGAACGTGAACAAACACTTAACCAGTTGCTTGTTGAAATGGATGGTTTCGGAGTAAATGAAGGAATCATCGTTATGGCAGCAACAAACCGTGTTGACATTCTCGATCCGGCTATTTTAAGACCGGGACGTTTTGACAGAAAAGTAGCAGTGGGTCGTCCTGATATTAAAGGACGTGAGGAAATATTAAACGTTCACGCAAAGAACAAGCCACTGGGTGAAGATGTGGATCTTAAAAATGTTGCGCAGACAACTGCGGGATTTACCGGAGCGGATCTCGAAAACTTGCTTAATGAGGCGGCAATCGCTGCGGCTAAACAAAACAGAGCATATATTAAGCAGGAAGATATTAACAAATCCTTCGTAAAAGTAGGTATAGGTGCCGAAAAACGAAGCAAGGTTATTTCCGAAAAAGAAAAGAAAATTACGGCATATCACGAAGCGGGACATGCTATTTTGTTCCATGTGCTTCCTGATGTGGGACCTGTTCATACGGTTTCAATCATACCAACGGGTATGGGTGCCGCAGGTTATACGATGCCTCTTCCGGAAAAAGATGAAATGTTTAATACAAAAGGAAAAATGCTCCAAAATATCATGGTAAGTCTTGGCGGTCGAATCGCAGAAGAAATAATATTTGATGATATTACAACCGGAGCTTCTCAGGATATCAAACAGGCAACAGCTACGGCAAGAAGCATGGTTACAACCTACGGTATGAGCGAAAAACTCGGCCTTATCCATTACGGAAATGAAGATGAAGAAGTCTTTATCGGCAGAGATTTCGGACATACAAAGGGATATGCGGAAAAGACCGCAGCCGAAATTGATGATGAAGTAAAACGTATTGTGAGCGAATGCTACGACAAGGCAAAGAAAGTTATTGAAGAACACAAGGATGTTCTTGAAAAATGTGCCGAATTGCTTATAGAAAAAGAAAAAATCGGCCAGGAAGAGTTCGAAGCTTTGTTTGAGGCATAGTAAAGTTGCACAAAATAAATTTATAATAGTTGGTAAATTTGTGCACACTTATTAGTTGCCATGCCATATAATAAGTATCGTAAAACCCCCCAATACATTATATAGTTTTACTACACCCCATAAAAACGAAATACCTTCTCCTAAAAAGGAATCGCTTCCCCGCGATTCCTTTTTACCTTTTACGGAAAAATATTTCGGATTTTGGTTAATATATCATCAAAAGGTGAATTTAATCTTTCTATATTGTTCATTTTTTGAACTATACTTTAAATTATTAAAATGCTATAATCTAAATAGTATCGCTATTTGGCTTATAGCATTTTTGTATATGGAAAAGAAAAGATATTTTATGAAAAGGAGATTTAAACCATGGCAGAGGAAATGAACAACCAAGGATGCAGCGGAGATTGCGGAAGTTGCGGCGGCGGATGTGATGCCGGCCCTGAAAGTTTTTTAAAACCGCTTAATATGTTTTCAAGTATAAAAAAGACAATAGCAGTTGTAAGTGGCAAAGGTGGTGTAGGTAAGTCATTCGTAACATCATCTCTTGCGGTTGAACTTGCAAAAGCAGGATATAAAGTAGGCATTATGGATGCGGATATTACAGGTCCGTCAATTCCTAAAGTATTCGGAATTAAAGAGCCGGCCCAAGGAGATGAACAGGGAATCATTCCGGGAAGAACAAAAGAATTGGGAATCGAAGTTATGTCCGTAAACATGCTTCTTGACGATCCGTCAAAACCTGTAATTTGGAGAGGCCCTGTTATAGCAGGCGTTGTTGAACAGTTCTGGACCGATGTTATGTGGGGAGAGCTTGATTACTTATTAATCGATATGCCTCCGGGAACGGGAGATGTTCCTCTTACGGTGTTCCAGAGTATTGCCCTTGATGGTATCATTATTGTTACATCTCCGCAGGATTTGGTACAGCTTATTGTTGAAAAAGCTTGCAATATGGCTGAAATGATGAATGTCCCAATCCTCGGAATCGTAGAAAATTACAGCTATTTTGAATGTCCTGATTGCGGAAAGAAAATCAATATTTTCGGCGAAAGCAAGGTTGACGAAACAGCCAATAAATTCGGTGTGGATGTTTTGGGTAAACTTCCTATCGTTTCGGATATGGCCGAACTTGCCGATGCGGGTTTGTTTGAAAAAATCGAAAACAAATATATTGCGGATGCAGTTAATAAAATTAAATTATAAAAATCAAAAAGTGTAATTTATATAAACAATAACAGTGGTGGAGGACGATATGAGTAAAGTCAGAAGAATATACGTTGAGAAAAAAGAGCCATATGCAGTACAGGCAAAATCATTGAAGGAAAAGATCCAAAATTATCTGGATATTCCGGAAGTTGAAGATGTGCGTGTACTTGTGCGCTATGATATTGAGAATATATCGGATGAGGTCTACAAAAAGGCCTTAACAACCGTATTTTCGGAGCCACCGGTTGATGACTTATATGAGGAACACTTTGAATATGACACAAACGATATAGTTTTTTGCGTTGAATATCTTCCGGGACAATTCGACCAAAGAGCCGACAGTGCCGTTCAGTGTGTTAAATTCTTAAACGAGAACGAAGATCCCGTTATCAAGACAGCAACAACCTATGTACTTAAGGGAGAAATTTCTCCTCTTCAATATGTTGATATTGTTAAATTCTGTGTAAATCCAGTAGATTCAAGAAGAACAGACCTTGAAAAACCGGAAACACTCATTATGGATTACGAAGAACCTGCCGATGTGGCGATTTTGGAAGGCTTTACGGACGCGGATTCCGAAAAATTGGAAGAAACTTACAAATCTTTGGGTCTTGCCATGACCATAAAAGATTTTGAGCATATTCAAAACTATTTTAAAAACACGGAAAAACGTAATCCGACAATGACGGAAATCAGAGTGTTGGATACTTATTGGTCAGACCATTGCCGTCATACAACCTTCCAGACAGAGCTTACAAATGTCGTATTCGGCGAGGGAGATTACAAAACTCCTATCGAATCAACATTCAATCGTTATAAGAGAGACAGAGCGGAACTTTACAAAGATCGTCCTGACAAATATATGTGTCTCATGGACCTTGCTCTTATGGCAATGCGAAAACTTAAGGAGCAGGGAAAATTAGCGGATCAGGAAGAAACAGACGAGATAAATGCGTGCTCAATCATTATTCCGGTTGATGTTGACGGAAAAGAAGAAGAGTGGTTATTAAACTTCAAAAACGAAACTCACAATCATCCAACGGAAATAGAGCCTTTCGGTGGTGCGGCTACCTGTCTCGGCGGTGCAATCAGAGATCCGTTAAGCGGCAGAACTTACGTATATCAGGCAATGCGCGTAACGGGTGCAGCAGATCCGACCACATCAATGAGTAAGACATTAATCGGTAAACTTCCTCAAAGAAAGATTGTTACCGATGCGGCACACGGTTACAGCTCATACGGTAACCAGATCGGCCTTGCAACGGGATTGGTTAAAGAAATCTATCATCCTAATTATGTTGCCAAAAGAATGGAAATCGGTGCGGTTCTCGGTGCGGCTCCGAGAAGAGCGGTTAAGAGACTTACATCGGATCCGGGAGACAGAATTATCCTTCTTGGCGGACGTACGGGCCGTGACGGTTGCGGCGGTGCAACGGGTTCCTCAAAGGTTCATGATGCAAATTCTTTGGAAAGTTGCGGAGCTGAGGTTCAAAAAGGTAATGCACCTACAGAGAGAAAACTTCAAAGACTTTTCAGAAGAGAAGAAGTAAGCTTACTTATCAAAAAATGTAATGATTTCGGTGCCGGCGGTGTATCCGTTGCCATTGGCGAACTTGCCGACGGTCTTAAAATCGATTTGGATAAAGTGCCTAAAAAATATGCGGGTCTTGACGGAACGGAACTTGCTATTTCCGAATCTCAGGAACGTATGGCAGTTGTTGTTGATAAGGCAGACGTGGAAAAATTCTTAAATTATGCCAATGAAGAAAATTTAGAGGCAGTGGAAGTTGCGGAAGTAACAAAAGAACCGCGTCTTGTACTTTATTGGAGAGGCAAAGAGATTGTAAATATCTCAAGAGAATTTTTGGATACAAACGGCGCTCATCAGGAAACGGAAGTAAATGTTGTAATTCCTAACAGAAAAAAGAATGAAAAACTTTCTTTCTCTAATCCGGGTGAGGTTATAAAACACTGGAAACATTCTTTGTCAGACCTTAATGTTTGCTCGCAAAAAGGACTTGTTGAGATGTTTGACTCATCAATCGGTGCGGGAACCGTTCTTATGCCTTACGGCGGTAAGTATCAGTTAACGGAAACACAGACAATGGTAGCCAAGATACCTGTTTTAAACGGAAAAACCGAAACCGTATCTTTGATGACTTATGGCTTCGATCCGTATGTTTCCACATGGAGTCCTTTCCACGGTGCGGTTTATGCCGTAACGGAATCCGTTGCCAAAATCGTAGCGGCAGGCGGAGATTACAGAAAAATCCGTTTCTCCTTCCAGGAATACTTCAGACGTATGTCGGATGATCCGGCTCGTTGGAGTCAGCCGTTTGCGGCACTTCTTGGTGCTTACAATGCACAGATGGGATTCGGACTTCCGTCTATCGGCGGAAAAGACAGTATGTCGGGAACATTCAATGATATCGATGTACCGCCGACTCTTGTATCTTTTGCTGTATGCAGCGGAAAAGAAAAAGAAATAATAACACCGGAATTTAAAAAGCCGGGTAATAAAATAATAAAATTTGAGATTCGCAAAGATGACTATGGCATTCCTATGTATGAAGATGTTATGGCAATGTATGATGACATCCATGACATGATCAGGGAAGGAGTTATCGTTTCGGCATATGCACTTGACAGAAACGGTGTTGCCGCAGCACTTTCGAAGATGGCATTCGGTAACAAGCTTGGTGTAAGAGTTGCCTTTAACATAAGGGGCGAAGAATTGTTTGAAGACAATTTGGGCGATATTATCGTTGAAATGAGTGCCGATAAGCTTGAAAGAATTCGCGGAAGACATATTGTAATCGGTGAAGTTACAAGCGATGCCAAGTTTTCATTCCAGGGTGAAGAGCTTATGCTTGATAATGCCCTTGAAAAATGGACGGGAAAATTAAACAGCGTATTTCCGGCCAAAGCATCGGATGAAGGTGATAAGCTTGATACGCCGGTTTACGAAGCAAAAAATATTTATGTTTGCAAAAACAAAATCGCTAAACCGACGGTATTTATTCCTGTTTTTGCCGGAACAAACTGTGAATACGACAGTGCAAAAGCATTCCGGGCAGCAGGTGCGGATACAATCGTAAAAGTGTTTAAGAACCTTACACCGGAGGATATCCGCCAGTCGGTAGATATGTTTAAAGAGAACATCGATAAATCACAGATTATCATGTTTCCGGGCGGCTTCAGTGCAGGTGATGAACCTGACGGTTCCGCAAAATTCTTCGCAACGGCTTTCAGAAATGAAGTGATGAAAGAGGCGGTTATGGACCTCTTAAGTAAGAGAGACGGACTTGCGCTCGGTATATGTAACGGATTCCAGGCCCTTATAAAATTGGGACTTGTCCCTAACGGAGAAATAGCCGATCAGACTGCCGACTCACCAACGCTTACATTTAATACCATTAACCGTCACGTATCAAAGATGGTTTATCAAAAAGTCGTATCAAACAAATCACCATGGCTTGCAAAAGCCAAGCTTGGCGGTGTGTACGTAAATCCGGCTTCTCATGGCGAAGGAAGATTCGTTGCAAACAAAGAATGGATTGATAAATTATTTGAAAACGGACAGGTTGCAACTCAGTACGTTGATATAGACGGCAATCCGACAATGGACGGAGAATGGAACGTTAACGGTTCATATGCTGCAATTGAAGGTATTACAAGCCCTGACGGTCGTGTATTCGGCAAGATGGTTCATATCGAACGTCGCGGCGATGGAATTGCAAAAAATATCTTCGGCGAGCAGGATATGCACGTATTCGAAGCCGGTGTCGAATATTTCAAATAAAACAAAATAAAGATATATTTTCATTACTCGGGCCATGAAAGGCCCGAGTAAATTTTATAAAAAGCAAAATGAAGATACTATTAGTCGCAATAAACGCAAAATACATACACTCAAACCCGGCGGTTTACAGCCTTTTGGCTAATGCCGGAGAAGCAAAGGGTCATATAGAAATAGCGGAATACACAATAAATAACTATTCGGATGATATTTTGGCGGACATTTACAAAAAAGCACCGGATCTTATTGCCATGTCTTGCTATGTATGGAATATTAATCTAATAAAAACTTTGCTTCCCGAGCTAAAAAAAGTCTTGCCTAAGGCGGACATATGGCTCGGTGGACCGGAAGTATCCTATTATCCGGAAATGATAATGAATGAATATCCGGAAGTTAAAGGAGTAATGAAGGGTGAAGGAGAAAACACCTTTGCGGAGCTTGCAAACTTGTATGTCAAAGAAGACGATAACCTAAAGGCTTCAAAAAAATTGTCGCAAGTTCGCGGCTTGATTTTAAAAAAAGATGATGGAAGTCTAGAATATACAGGCGTAAGAGAAGAATCCGATTTTAAGGATTATAAGTTTTTGTATGAGGACCTGGCCGATTTTGACAACAGAATTATATATTATGAAAGCAGCAGGGGCTGCCCTTTTCATTGCGCTTATTGCCTTTCGGCAACGGATAACAAGCTTAGATTTAAGGATATCGGCAAAGTATTTGAAGAATTGAAATTTTTCCTTGATAACAAGGTTAAGCAGGTAAAATTTATTGACAGAACATTTAATTCTTCATCAAAACATGCCATGGCTGTTTGGCAGTATATTTTGGATAATGATAACGGAATAACAAATTTTCATTTTGAAGTGGAGGCGGACATACTAAGTGCCGATGAGTTAAATCTGCTCGCTAAAATGAGACCGGGACTGGTGCAACTTGAGGCCGGTGTACAGTCAACAAACAAAAGAAGTTTGGAAGCCATAAATCGCCATGCCGATATTGATAAAATAGCAAAAAATGTAAAGATAATTAAGGATTTCGGCAATATTCACATTCATCTGGATCTGATAGCGGGACTTCCTTTCGAAGATTTGGAAAGTTTTAAAAAATCCTTTGATGATGTCTATAAAATGGGTGCGGACAATTTGCAACTGGGTTTTCTAAAGTTGTTAAAAGGAACGCCTATTTATGAGAAGACAGATGAGTATGAAATTCTATATAAGAAAAATGCAAATTATGAAGTGCTCTCCACGAAATGGCTCAAATATAAAGATATTTTACGCCTGAAAGACGTGGAAAAGGTTTTGGAGATTTATTATAACAGCGGACAGTTTAAGAACAGTATAAGCTATTTGGAGGGCTTTTTTGACAGCCCTTTTGAAATCTATTCCAAGCTCAGTGATTATTATGAAAAACAAGGACAGTTTTTAAAACATTCAAGAATACAAAACTACGAAATAATAAGGGCATTTGTCAGGGATAATAATATATGTGACGGCGAAATATTTGATGAGCTTCTCACCCTTGACTTATATTTGCGCGAGAATATGAAAAAACGACCGGATTTTGCAAAAGAAATGATTGTGCAAAAGGGTAAGAATGTTCATGTGGAAATATTCGGAAGAGATATAATAAAGCTTGTGAAAGAAGGAATTGATGACAAGACGGCAACTGCTTATAAGTTTGACTATGAAAAAAGAAACCCTTTAACAAACGAAGCTTTTCTTTCAAAAGAAGAGCCGGATACGGAAAGGTAACAAAGCTTATGACCAAAAAACAAAGAGCGGAAATGATAACGGAAAGGCTAAATGAAATATACGGAACGGAACTTGTTTGTTATCTTGAATACGAAGAGCCATGGCAGCTTTTGATATCTACAATAATGAGCGCTCAATGCACGGATAAGCGGGTAAATATGGTTGCCAAGGAACTGTATAAAAAATATCCGAATATAGAAGCTCTTGCGGATGCGAATTTATCAGAGCTTGAAGAGACGATAAAATCCGTGGGACTTTATAAAAGTAAGGCTAAAAATATTATTTCCTGCGCAAAAGACATTGTGGAAAAATTTGATGGCAAAGTTCCGAAAACAATCGAGGAGCTGACAAGTCTTGCGGGGGTGGGAAGAAAAACCGCAAATGTTATTAGGGGAAATGTATTTAAAGAAGCAAGTATAGTTGTGGATACTCATGTAAAGCGTGTATCAAGACTTTTGGGACTTGCAAAGGAAGAAGATCCCGAAAAAATAGAGTATGAGTTAATGAAAGTCCTTCCAAAAAAACAGTGGATATTATACAATATACAAATAATCGCACATGGACGAAGCATATGTGTTGCCAGAAGTCCAAAGTGCGATCTGTGTAAGCTTAAAGATTTGTGTCTTAATCATCCTAAGAATTAAGGATTTTGGTAAGGCTGTCCACGATGGAATCTTTTCGTGAACTGCCGATTTCTCCGGCGGAAACAATCAAAGGATAAATCTTTGAAGGGTCGTCGGTGTATTTATAAAGAGAGGCAAGTTTTGTATAAACTTTTGCAATATCGGATTTGCATGTTACGGCAAATTCCAAAACAGTGATGGCTTCGTCGCTTTTGCCGGAATCGGCCAAAGCTTCGCCCCATTCGCAAAGAGCGTGCTCCAAACGGATGAAGTTTTCATCCATCATGGTAAGCTCCGGCAAATTGGGGGCACCATACTCCAGCTTTAAATCCGTGTTTGACTTGCCTGAAAAATTAACAATCTTTTTACTTGAAAGATTCATGACTTCCTTTTGAAGACTGCTGATTTTTTCATCATCAGTTTCCATAAACGGAAGCTTGGAAGTAGGAATAACAATGTAAGGAAGCGATTCAAGGCTTTGACGGCGTACGCTGTTTGCCTCTTGCTCCTTATCCCAAAACTCCTGGCTGATGTTCTTTTGCTTTTTTGTAACAGAACCTCTTTTAACGGCAAGGAAAATGCATAATATGATAAAACATGTGAAAACTATTGGAATTCCCTTCATGATGCTTCTCCAAAAAATTTACGACGAGGTGAAAATAAAATGAATATTCATAATTCAAAAACAAAAAGAAGAATAGCTTCAATCATCGTAATAGTAGTACTCGTTGCGATGGTTGCAACAACAATACTCTCATATATTCTATAAAAAATAGCATATGCTGTCAAACAAAAATCTTAAATTTTTGTTGAAAAATACACTAAAATCTGATATATAATATAAAATGATAATTGTACTAAAAATAATGCAATGAGGAAAGATTTCATGATAGCAGGTAAGATTTCCGAGACGCAATACAAAAGAAGCGTTCTAAAATATATAAGCTTTAATAATTCAGAAGTTTTGGAAGGCGCATCATTGGCGTCTGATTGTGCTGTCGTAAAATCCGATGGGGATGCGATTCTTGCATCATCATCCCTCATGGAAATTAATAGTATTAAAGAATGTGATGTAAGTGCTGCAAGAGCTCTTAATGCATATGCAACAAAGGGAAGACTTCCAAAGGCGGTTATAATTAATGCAATGTTACCCGTTGATTTTGAAGAGAGTGATATTAAGCTTATTACTAAGCAATACAATGATTATTTTGAAAAACAAAACGTTGAAATTGCAAATATCGGGTTTAGTTACAGCGAAAATATAAAAGAAAAGCCTTTGATGAATCTGTTTGTATCCGGAAGCGAGAATGCTTACACAGCAAAAAAAATCGGCTCCGTTAAAAATATCAAAGCCGGTCAGAAACTGGTGATGACCAAGGTTGCGGCCATTGGAGCGGGATATCGCATTTATTTGAATAAAAGCGAAAGTCTTTTGGATAAATTTCAAAAGGTTTATGTAAATAAAATTGCCAAATACGCTGAAAAGCTTTCGGCATTGCCGGAGGCCGCAGTCGCCATAGAGCATGGCGTAGCTGCCATGCATGAATTGTCCGAAGGCGGAGTGTTTGCGGGCTTGTATGAGTTGGCAATGGCATCGGGATTGGGCGTAAGAGCTTATCTTGATAAGATACCGGTTGCGCAAAATATTATCGAGCTATGCGAGCATTTCGATTTGAATCCTTATGAGTCGGAATCTACAGGCTCCATGCTTATTGTCTGTGATGACGAGGAAAGTTTGATAAACAAGCTTGAAGCGGCGGGCATAGAAGCAAGCTGTATAGGAGAAATGACTGCGGACAATGATAAGGTAATAAAGACTGCGGACGGAAAAAGCAGGTTTTTGGAGCGTCCGAAGTATGCGGAATTGGAAAAACTGTTTTAGCAAAGCGATAAATAATGTGTTTTGCGGCAAGGAGGAAATATGAGAGAAAAAATATTAAAGGCAATAGAAAAAAACAGCAAAATTGAAATAAAAGACTTGGCAGCAATGCTTGGATCCACGGAAGCGGAAGTGGCAAATGAAATCGCAGACATGGAAAAAGAAAATATTATCTGCGGATATCATACTCTTATTAATTGGGAAAACACATCGGAAGAAAAAGTTATTGCACTTATAGAGGTTAAAGTTACACCTCAAAGAGGATTGGGCTTTGACAAGGTTGCGGAGAGAATATATAACTATCCTGAAGTAAATGCGGTGTATTTAATGAGCGGTGGTTTCGATTTCACTGTATTTATCGAAGGAAAAACAATGAAAGAAGTTGCTCTTTTTGTATCAAACAAGCTGGCACCTTTGGATGAGGTTCAGTCTACGGCAACACACTTTGTCCTTAAAAAATACAAAGACCACGGAGCAATTATTGCCGAGAAAAAAGTCGATAAAAGAGAGTTGGTGTCATTCTAATGAGAAATCCGTTATCTGAAGTAGTAATGAATATGCAACCTTCGGGCATAAGAAAATTTTTTGACATTGTCAGTGAAATGCCCGATGCAATTTCACTGGGCGTTGGTGAACCTGATTTTGATACACCGTGGCATATCAGAGATGCAGGTATTTACTCCCTTGAAAAAGGAAGAACATTTTATACATCCAACTCCGGTCTTAAAGAATTAAGAATAGAGATTTGCAATTATCTTGAAAGAAGATTTAATCTTAAATACGAGCCTTTGAAACAGACACTTATTACTGTGGGCGGAAGTGAGGCAATCGATCTTGCCATTCGTGCCATGGTCAACCCGGGTGACGAAGTCATCATCCCGATGCCAAGCTATGTTTCATATTTACCTTGTGTTCAATTGGCTTACGGAAAACCGGTAATAATTGACCTTAAGGAGGAAAATCAATTCCGACTTACGGCAAAAGAACTTGAGGATGCAATAACGGAAAAAACAAAAATTCTTATATTGCCGTTCCCAAATAACCCAACCGGTGCTATAATGGAAAAAGACGACCTTGAAGCTATTGCCAAGGTTTGTATAGAAAAAGATATTATTGTGGTTTCTGACGAAATCTATTCAGAGCTTACTTACAAAGAAGACCATGTGTCAATTGCAAGCATTCCGGGAATGATAGAAAGAACAATAGTCATTAACGGCTTTTCAAAAGCATTTGCCATGACAGGTTGGAGACTCGGTTATGCGGCAGGCCCTGAAGAGATTATAAAACAAATGACAAAGATTCACCAATTTGCCATTATGTGTGCTCCGACAACGGCTCAATATGCCGCTGTGGAAGCTTTGAAAAACGGTGATGAGGATGTTGCTGAAATGAGAGAATCCTACAATCAAAGAAGAAGATTCTTGCTCAGCACATTCAAAGAAATGGGAATAGAGTGCTTTGAACCATACGGTGCTTTTTACATGTTCCCGAATATAAAAAAATTCGGACTTACATCCGAAGAATTCGCAACACAACTGTTGAAAGCTCAAAAAGTTGCTGTTGTGCCGGGCACCGCATTCGGTGATTGCGGCGAAGGTTTCTTAAGAATATCTTATGCATATTCGCTTGATAATCTTAAAGAAGCAATGGGAAGAATCAAACTCTTTATAGATTCTTTGAATTAGTATTTGTTAAGTGGTTTAAGTTATAGGGATCCGAACAGGCTGTCTTAGACAGTCTGTTCGGATTGTTGTTTATCGGAAGGGTTAAACAACTTTCGAGTAATTATTTTGAAGAAAAGAGGTAATGCAAGGGATGAAATATCTGTTTAAGAACTTTAAGCCTTACATCGGATCGATATTATTGATATTGCTTATCCTTATATTTCAGGCTTTTTGTGACTTATCACTTCCGAATTATACATCGGATCTTATTGATGTGGGAATATCATCTTCCGGTATCGAATACATAACTCCGGAAAAAATAAGCGAGGAAAAATATGAAGAAGTTAAGTTTTACATGCTTGATGACGAGCTGGAACTTTGGGAATCTTCATATGAAAAAGACGGAGATTTGTACGTTTTAAAAGATGATGCAAAAGAAAAAATAGCGGAGCTTGACGAAACATTTGATGCTCCGATTGCCATTACATATCTGATTTCTCAGATGAATGCCGAAAAACTCGAAGAATATGTGGGTGATTCATCTTTGGAGTTGGATCAGTCGGAATTTAGTTTGACGGATGAACAGACAGCAGAGATTATGGCTTCCATACCCCAAGAGGATATGATGGCCATGGCAACTATGACTGAAGCCGAACAGGCAGAGTTTATGCAAAACTATATGACGAATTACATGAAGGACCACGCAACCGAGCTTTTTGCGGACCAGATAAGAGAAGGCATTATCGAAATGCGCGGGGACATTGAAGAGCAGTTGCAGTCATTGGGTGATTCCATGATTCACTCCTTCGGTATAGCTTTCACTCAGGCCGAGTATGAGGCAATCGGAATAGATACCGATACAATTGAAATTAACTATCTTAAGAGAACAGGCGCAGTAATGCTTCTTATGGCAGCAGGCATGATGGGAGCATCCATTTTATCGGGATTTATTGCATCGCGCGCATCTGCCGGAATAGGTCGCGACCTTCGCGGAAAGATATTCAGAAAAGTATTGTCTTTTACGGATGGTGAAATGACAAACTTTTCCACAGCATCTTTGATTACAAGAAGTACAAATGATATTCAGCAGGTGCAGCTGGCAGCGGTAATGCTTTTAAGAATCGTTATATATGCGCCTATTTTGGCTGTGGGCGGCATAATAATGGTAATAAAAACCGGCGCCGGGATGACATGGATAATTGTTCTTGCGGTAGTTTCAATGTTTATAATAATCGGAATTCTTATGATATTTGCAATGCCTAAGTTTAAGCAAATGCAAAAGCTCGTGGACGGGGTAAACTTAATTTCCAGAGAAATTCTTACCGGTCTTTTGGTAATAAGAGCATTTTCGAGAGAAAGAAATGCGGAAGCGAGTTTTGAAGAAGAAAACCAAAAACTTACAAAGGTTATGCTTTTTGTTAACAGAATAATGAGTGGTATGTTACCGCTTATGATGACGGTAATGTATGCGGTTTCGATTCTTATCGTTTGGGTATCTGCCGGAAAAATCAACGACGGTCAGCTTGAAGTCGGCTCAATGACAGCCTTTATTACATATTCAATGCTTATAGTTATGTCCTTCCTTATGCTTGCAGTGCTTGCCATTATTGTACCGAGAGCGGGAGTTGCGGCACAGCGTATTCAAGAAGTGCTTGATAAAGATGTGGCAATCAAAGACAAAAAAGATGCCCAAATACTTGATAAGAAGGCCATGACAGGAAAGGTAAAATTTGATAACGTTTCCTTTATGTATCCGGATGCCGACACAAATGTAATAGAAAATATAGATTTTGAAGCATTGCCGGGACAGACCACCGCATTTATCGGCTCTACCGGTAGCGGTAAGTCAACCGTTGTAAACTTAATACCGAGATTTTACGATGTAACCGAAGGTGCCATAACAATCGATGGTGTGGATATTCGCGAATATACACAAGAAAGTTTGAGAGCAGCAATCGGTTATGTACCTCAAAAAGGTGTGCTTTTCTCGGGAGATATTAAATCCAATATTCTCTACGGCGCTCCGGAAGGAAGCGAAGAGGATATGATTGAGGCGGCTCGTATATCGCAATCGACTGAATTTATTGATGAAAAGCCGGATAAATACGAAACAGCCGTAGCTCAGGGCGGTACAAATGTTTCCGGCGGACAAAGACAGCGTCTTTCAATTGCCAGAGCAATAGCAAGAAATCCGAAAATTTACATTTTCGATGACAGCTTCTCCGCTCTTGATTTTAAAACAGACGTCGCTTTGAGAACGGCTCTCGGACCGAAGGTTAAAGAGTCTACCGTTCTTATAGTGGCTCAGCGTATAAGCACCATTCTTTATGCGGACCAGATTATAGTACTTGATGAAGGTAAAATGGTCGGAAAAGGAACGCATAAGGAGCTTATGAAAACTTGTGAAGTTTACAAACAAATTGCAAGCAGTCAGCTTTCTGAAAAAGAATTATCGGAAAGCTTGGCCTAAGGAGGTGTGAATATGGCTGAAAACACAAGAAGACAACACGGACCTATGGGCGGAAGAGGCCCGATAGGAGCTCCGGGTGAAAAAGCAAAAGATTTTAAAGGAACGGTCGGAAAACTGTTAAAATATCTGGGTGGATACAAGGTAGGCCTTATATTTGCGCTTATTTTTGCCATTGTGGCAACGGTATTTTCCGTTAACGGACCTAAGGTATTGTCTCACGCAACCGATGGATTGGTTGACGGACTTACGGCAAAAATCCAAGGAACCGGTGAAATTGATTTCGGATATATCGGAACAATCCTTCTTATGACACTTGCTATTTATGCGGCAAGTGCTTTGGTATTGTTCTTTATGGGATTTATCATGTCTACCATTACACAAAAGACATGTTACAACTTACGAAGAGACTTAACCGCAAAAATAAACCGTATGCCCGTAAGCTATTTTGAAAAGCGTACGGTAGGTGAAGTTCTGTCAAGAATCACAAATGATATTGATACTTTGGGTAATGGATTAAACCAGTCCGTTACACAGTTGTTTACATCAATTGCAACAATGATCGGCGTGGCCGTAATGATGTTTACGATTAATGTTTACATGGCTTTGATTACAATTTGTATAGTACCCGTAAGCCTTTTCCTTTTGGGTATTATTATCAAGAAAAGCCAGAAATATTTCAAACGTCAACAAGAATATTTGGGCCATATTAACGGTCAGGTAGAGGAGACATACGGCGGACATACGGTTGTAAAGGCATTCGGAAAAGAAAAAGATGTAAATGCGGTTTTTGACAAAACCAACAACACTTTATTCGACAGTGCTTGGAAGTCGCAATTTATGTCCGGTATGATGATGCCTATAATGATGTTTGTAGGTAACCTTGGTTATGTAGGAGTAGTTGTTGCCGGCGCATTTTTGGCTATGGGCGGAACCGTTACAATCGGTGGTATTCAGGCCTTTATACAATATGTAAAAAGCTTTACCCAGCCGCTTCAGCAGATAGCACAGGTAATTACAATGCTTCAGTCTATGATTGCCGCAGCGGAGCGTGTATTTGAATTCCTTGATGAAGAGGAAGAAGACCAGACGGTTAAAGATCCGGCTCCGATTGAAAATGTCAAAGGACATGTTGAATTTAAACATATTTCCTTTGGATATACTCCGGATAAAGTTGTTATCAAAGACTTCAATCAGGAAGTTGAAGCAGGTAAGCAAATAGCCATTGTAGGCCCGACGGGTGCGGGAAAGACTACAATAGTCAAGCTGCTTATGAGATTTTATGATGTTAATTCGGGAGAAATCTTGGTTGACGGAAGAAATGTCAAAGACTATAACAGAGGAGAACTCAGAGAGGCCTTTGGTATGGTTTTGCAGGATACATGGCTCTTTAAGGGTACCATTATGGAAAATATCCGCTACGGACGCATCAGCGCTACTGATGAGGAAGTTTATGAAGCGGCAAAAGCTGCGCATGTACACCACTTTATCAAGACTTTGCCGGGTGGATATAACATGGAAATCAATGAAGAAGCTTCAAACATTTCGCAGGGTCAGAAACAGCTTATTACAATTGCAAGAGCAATACTTGCAAACAACCCTATAATGATTTTGGATGAAGCTACATCCAGTGTAGATACGAGAACAGAGCATCTTATCCAATCTGCAATGGATAACCTTATGAAAGGCAGAACGAGCTTTGTTATTGCCCATCGTCTTTCAACAATAAAGAACGCCGATGTTATTATTGTTATGAAGGAAGGCGATGTGGTTGAACAGGGATCGCACGAAGAACTTCTTGCAAAAGGCGGATTCTATGCGGAACTTTACAATTCGCAGTTTGAAGAAGTGCCGGCTTAATTACAAACAATTGTAAATATTAATATATGCAAAAAGAAAGAAGCCAAGGCTTCTTTCTTTTTTACTATATAGTTTTAAAACATTTATTTTTTCAACTTATTATTTTAAATAAAGCTCTTTGTCTTTGGCTGAGAATTTCTGCTTTGCGAATTCGTTGTCTTCTACAGCCGGCAGGGAGAGTTTTTTCTTAAGCTGTTTTAACTCATCCTGATAGAATTTGATTGTTTTTGATGTAAAGCGTCCGTTTGAATTATGAACATTAAACATTGCATCAATATAGTGCTGCATAAGCTGGAAGATGATGGCTTCTTTGATTTTGTCATCTTTGATGATTCCGCTTTTTAAAAACTCTTCGTTTATAACCGTCATGGCATCTGACAAGGACTTGTGAATGTTAAGAGGGTCGTTGGAAGCCTTGGAGTAAGCCGCACCTGAGTTGTATTTAAAAACAATATCGTTTGTAACGCCGACGGAGTCTGCCTTTAAAATAACTTTTATGAGATTTTCGCTGTCTTCGTGAATAACATTTTCTCTGAAAGTTATGCCTTCAAAAAGCTCTTTTTTGAAAAGTCTTGTGGTAAACAGTCCTCCTCTGGCAATAAGTGTGGCCTTTTTGTCTGCATCCAATTTGCCTACGCAATCAAGGGGAGTTTGGAGCATCAACATGTTAATACCCGGAATGTAGGCAGTGCCTTCGACCATATCGCAGTTTTCTTTTGTTGCGACATCAAACATTTTTTCAACCATTGTGGTTTCTAAAACACCATCATTATCAACAAAAACAATATAATCACCGCTTGCCTCTTTAAGACCGGCATTTTTTGCGGCGCCGACACCTTTGTTTTCTTCCAAATCAATTACTCTCATCTTGTCAGGGAAAGTATTTGCGCAGTCTTTGGCGATATCGGCAGAGTGGTCCGTTGAAGCATTGTTTATCAAAATGATTTCGATATCTTCGTGAGTCTGCCATGCCAGGTTTCTTAAGCATGAACTGATTGTTTTTTCTACATTGTAAAATGGAACTATAACTGAAATTTTTGACATATTCTTAAGCTTAAAATAAGCGTCCTTTCATAAAATTACCACTCGTGGGTGCGAAGTTTTCCGTCTAACTGCATATGCTTAAAACCTGTTTGCCTCAAAGCTTCGTATAAAACGATGGCAGCGGAGTTGGAAAGGTTAAGAGAGCGAATTTCCTCATTCATGGGAATGCGGATACACGTTTCCTTGTTTTCGTAAAGTATATCTTCGGGGATACCCGCACTTTCTTTGCCGAACATAATAAAAGCACCGTCTTCAAAACTTACATCAGTATATTTGTTAGGTGCTTTTGTTGTTGCGTAATAAATTTTTGCACCGGGATTTTTTTCAAGAAAATCGTTGTAAGAGTCATAAATGCTTACATCCAATTTGTCCCAATAGTCCAGACCGGCTCTTTTGAGAGCTTTTTCGTTAATCTTAAAACCAAGGGGGCGAATAAGATGCAACTTTGTACCCGTTGCAACGCAGGTTCTTCCTATATTTCCCGTGTTGGCCGGAATCTCCGGCTCGTGTAAAACTATGTTAAACATTTAAAACCTCTTTAAATATCTTTTGATTTTGTCGTTTTAAAAAACAAGTAAAACTATTATACAACAAAACCATCAAAAAACATACCTAAACAAGTTTTAACGAAAAAGTGAAGACGGAGCCTTCGTTTAATGCGCTTTCAACCTCTATTGTTTCGCCGTGAGCGATAATAATATCTTTAACTATAGCAAGGCCGAGACCGATACCTTGTTTCTCCAAACCTCTGGATTTATCGCTTTTGTAAAATTTATCGAAAATTTTATCCTTTTCCTCTTCGGAAATTCCCATACCTTTATCGGCAACGGAAACATAGAGCTTATCCTTGTCTTTTCTTGTAGAAATCGTAATTTCCGTATTATTCGGTGAAAAGCGTATTGCATTTTCAATAAGGCTGTTAAGAACTTTTATAATTTTCGGTTCGTCAGCATAAACAATGGATTCTTCTTCACAAAAATCGCTTTGAATATTTAAACTTATATTGGAATGCAAATCCTTTGTGTTATGGATAACACCCGTAATTATGCTGTTAATATCAAATTCTTTTAAGTCAATTTCGTTGTCAAAACGTGACCACTTGTTAAAATCCATAAGGCTTGCGGCAAGATTGTTCAAAATATTGGTTTCTTTTAAAACGATGCGTAAGTATTTCTCGTGTTCGCTTGCGGGTATGGTACCGTCTGCCATGGCTTCAACATAGCCTTTTATGGATGTAAGAGGCGTTCTGAAATCATGAGAAATATTCTTTAAAAAAGCACGCTCATCTTCTTCTTTTTCTTTTAACTCCATGCCCATGGAATTGATGGCGTCCGAAAGACTCCTGAAAGAAGAACTTACGGCTTTTGCATCATATTCGTCCAATGCGGAAAAGTCGCCGCTTGCAACACTTTTGGAGTGATCCGAAAGCTTGTCTATCGGTTTTAACAATACCTGAAATATAAAAAACAAAATAAAAAATGAAACTACATAGAGAAATACAAAGACACAAAGAACATAGAGAGTCAAACTCCCGTTATGATCTACAATATATTTGGCATCAAAAAAATGTGTAACCAGTAAAATGACTATAACAGAAAATACACCGGTGGTTACGTAAGAAAGCATAAACTTAGCGTGTAAAGAGTTCCTCATAGGCTACCTCATAAATTCGTTTTATTTTTTTTCGAATTTATAACCGATACCCCATACGGTGGCCAAAGCCCAATAGTCACTATCAGCGAGCTTTTCGCGAATTCTCTTAATGTGCACATCAACTGTACGTGTGTCACCGATATATTCGTATCCCCAAATCTGATCAAGCAGTTGTTCACGGGTAAAAACTTGATTAGGGGATGAAGCGAGGAAATTCAATAATTCAAGTTCTTTAGGGGCCATCTCTAGGCGTTCGCCTTTATAGGTAACGGAATAATTCTTGATATTTATGACTAAATCAGGATATGAAATGATGTCGTCGCTCTTGGTCACTGTCGGTTCAGCAGCCGGTTTTGAACGACGCAAAACCGCTTTGACACGAGCAATAAGCTCCTTGGCATCGAAAGGCTTGATTATATAATCATCCGCTCCGAGTTCAAGACCCAATACCTTGTCAAAAGTTTCTACTTTTGCCGATAACATGATAATAGGCACCATAGATTCTTTTCTGATGGTTCTGCATACTTCGTAGCCGTCGATTCCCGGTAACATTAAGTCAAGCAAAATTAAATCAGGACTATAGCTTTTATATTCGGCTACAGCTGATTCACCATCGTGAACAATCTTCGTATCATAACATTCTTTTGTTAAATAGATTGAAATTAATTCTGAGATGCTGGCATCATCATCGACAATCAATACCCTCTGTTTGTTTGCCATAAATTATGTCCCCTTTTTTCGTTTACATTTAACCTACATCAACCCGTAAAAATACATCAAATTAATTTTAACACATTTATTTAAATTCCACAATAGTTACGCCTGCATCTCCTTCACCAAAATTTCCCAAGCGGTAGCTTAGATTTTTTTGTTTCTTTAAATAGGCGTGAACTGCGTTCCTTAAAGCACCGGTTCCCTTTCCATGCACGATTCGTACGGAGCTTAGATGGGCCATTATTGCATCGTCTAAATATTTATCCAAAGCGGATACCGCTTCGTCACCGGTCATACCCAGAAGATTGATTTCCGATTTAACGGACATGGATTTTGACATTTTTATTTTTCCTGCGCCGGTTTTATTAAGATTCTTATCGTTTATGCTTGGTTCATCAATAATCAAAAGATCACTGTAGTGAACTTTTGATTTTAAAATTCCCATTTGTACCATAAGATATCCCTTTGCATCCGGAAGGGAATTGACGGTGCCCGTAAGATTCATGCTTAAAACTTTTACGGAATCGCCAAGATGAAAATCCTTTGTTTTGTGTCCGCCTTTTTTATTATCCTTTTTAAGACCGAGATTGGAATTTGTTTTCTTAAGCTGCTCGCGAAGGCGGCTGCGTTCCTTTTCCGCTGCGGCGCTGTTGGAAGCTTTGCCGTACTTGTTGATGTTTTTGATTGTTTCATCCGCAAGCTCTTTTGCCTCCTCCAAAATTTCTCTTGCTTCTTCGCTGGCTTTTCTTATGATTTTTTCTTTTCGCTCGTCAATATTTTCGTTTTGCGCATGAAGTTTTTCTTTTAAAACTTTGGCTTCTTCTTTGTATTTTTCAAGTTCCGCTTTTTCGTTTTCAAGGGCAATACGGCTTTTTTCCAAATCGTTCAAAAGGTCCTCGAATGCCAAATCATCCGAATCAAGCTTTTTCTTTGCTTCCTCGATTATATAATCCGAAAGCCCCAATTTTTTGGAAATGGCGAAAGCGTTACTTTTTCCCGGAACACCTATAAGCAAGCGATAGGTCGGGCGTAGGCTTTCAAGGTCGAACTCGCAGCATGCGTTTTCAACATCATTTGTTTGCAAGGCAAAAAGCTTCAATTCGGAATAGTGGGTTGTTGCCATTACTTTTGCACCGATTGCCTTTAAGTAAGAAAGAATGGAAATAGCCAGAGCCGCACCTTCCGTCGGGTCGGTTCCCGAACATAACTCATCAAAAAGAACAAGAGAGTTTTCGTCGGCCTTTCCCAAAATATTTACGATATTGGTCATGTGAGACGAGAAAGTACTCAAGTTCATTTCGATACTTTGTTCATCACCTATATCGGCAAAAACCTCGTTGAATACGGAAAGCCTTGAGTTTTCATCCGCAGGTATATGAAGACCGGCTTGTCCCATTAGGCAAAAAAGTCCCACGGTCTTAATGGAAACGGTCTTTCCGCCTGTATTGGGACCCGTAACTATAAGCATGGAAAAATCATCCCCGAGATGAATGTCAATCGGCACAACAAGATTGCTTTCAATGAGAGGATGTCTTCCTTTTTTGATTTCTATAATTCCTTCGTTGTTAAAAACAGGCTGTGAAGCTTTAAGCGATTTGGCAAAGGAAGCCTTGGCAAAAATAAAATCAAGCTCCGTCAAAAGATCGGCGTTGTTAATAAGAAACGGACTTTGTTCTGCAGCAAGTTCGCTTAAGCGACTTAAGATTTTTTGGATTTCATCGGCTTCGTCGCTTGCCAACTCACGGAGTTGATTGTTTAGTTTCACAACGGCCATTGGCTCTATAAAAACGGTGGAACCGCTCTGAGACTGATCATGAATCATGCCCGGTACGTCGCTTCGATGTTCGCTTTTTACGGGAACACAATATCTGCCGTTTCGCATGGTAATAATGGCATCTTGCAAATAGCCTCGGCCGACCTGGGAAGATATCATTTGGTTCAATTCAGTATGAATACGGTCATTTGTGACCTTTATCTTTCGGCGGATATCCCGAAGATTAACGCTGGCATCATCGCTTATTTCATCTTCAGATAAGATGCATCGCTTAATTTCCTTGTTTAAATCGGGCAGAGGCTCAAGTCCGTCAAAAAGAGAAGAAAGGGAATCCTCTATCTCTTTGTTGTCATAGGACTTTGCATTTGAACAAATATTAAGGAGTCGGCTTATCAAAAGCAAATCATGAATGCCGAGAACAGAACCGATGTCAAGCCTTTTGACTGCCTCTTTGGGGTCCGTAAGACCCGTAAAAGAAAGAGAGCCGGACTTGTAGATACGACTTAAAGCATCGCTCGTGTTAGTTTGCGCCTTATTAATCAAATCCATATCTGTATGGGGCAAAAGAGCAAAGATGCGGGCTTTTCCCATGTCGGAAGATGCGTGTTCGGCAAGCATTGTAAGTATTTTATTGTATTCCAAGGTTTTTAAAACTTTTTCGTTCATATACTAATGATACTATATCATTTGAAATATTCAACCTTTTGAGCTACAATATTATGAGCACGAGGCATTGTGCAATAATTGTGATTTAACCGGAAAGAGGATTTTGATGACATTTATAAAAGATTTAAAAGATGGACAAAGAGTAAGTTCGGTATATCTTTGCAAACAAAAAAATACAGCACTTACCAAAAACGGAAAAGAGTATTATAACGTTTCGGTACAGGACAAAACGGGCAATATAGATGTAAAGGTTTGGGAGATAAACTCTCCGGGTATAAGAGATTTCGAAGCAAAAGATTATATTGAAATAACGGGAAGAGTGGCATCCTTTAACGGAGCTTTGCAAATAAGCGCGGAGTCAATAAGAGTCATTAACCCGGAAGAAATAGATGTTAAGGAGTTCTTCCCTGTCAGCGAAAAAAATACGGATGATATGTACAGTGAGCTTATGAAGCTTATTGAAAGTGTGAAGAACGACTATTTAAAGAAGCTTCTTAAAAGCTTCTTCGTTGATGATGAGAACTTAAAGAAGTCATTTATAGCGCATTCGGCGGCAAAAACCGTTCATCACAGCTTTATCGGAGGACTTTTGCAGCATACACTGGCCGTAACGAAAATCTGCGATTATTTCAGCAGCATTTACCCTATTTTAAACAGGGATTTGCTTATATCAGCGGCGATGCTTCACGATATAGGCAAAACAAAAGAGCTTTCGGTGTTTCCGGAAAATGACTACACCGATGATGGAAATCTTCTGGGTCATATTGTAATCGGAGTGGAAATGATAAATGAAAACATTTCCAAGATAGAAGACTTTCCGAAAACTTTGGCAAGCGAGCTTAAACACTGCGTTGTGGCGCATCACGGGGAGCTGGAGTTTGGCTCGCCTAAAAAGCCGTCTCTCGTTGAGGCCATAGCCTTAAGCTTTGCTGATAATACCGATGCAAAGATTCAAACCATAAGCGAAGCCTTCAATGCTAAAGAAGACAAAGGAATGCAGTGGCTTGGATACAACAAGTTTGTGGATTCTAATATTCGAAGAACCCATGAAACATGGGACAATTGATGAAAGGTTGACTTTTAAAATAAAAGGAGTATTATATATAAAATCGATAAAGATAAATGGTGTGAGTAAGACTTAAATGTGTGTAAACAGGGGAGAAAAAGACATTTAAGTTTTTGACAAAATTTGGTTGGGAGATATAAAAATGAGTGCTGAAGAATTATCATCAATGCCTTTGTGGCTTTGCATACCATTTGCGGGACTACTTCTTTGTATAGCGGTTATGCCGCTTATAAAACCACAATGGTGGGAAAAACATCAGCTTAAGGTGGTTATAGCTTGGTGCATCTTATTTATTGTACCATTTGCTGTAATGTTTGGTGCGGGCACTATGAGTGAAACGGTTTTGGAGTGCCTGTTTAATGATTACTTAACATTTATAGTCTTATTGTTCGGACTTTATTGCGTAGCCGGCAATATAACGATGGAGGGCGATTTGGCGGGCTCTCCGAGAGTAAATATTCTTTTGCTTATCGTCGGTACGTTTCTTTCAAGCATAATCGGAACAACGGGTTCCAGTATGCTTATGGTACGTCCGATTATCAAAATGAACGCATGGAGAAAAAACCGTGCGCATATCATGATATTTTTCATATTTTTAGTATCAAATATCGGCGGATGCCTTACACCTATCGGGGATCCACCTCTTCTCATGGGATTTTCAAGAGGTGTTCCTTTTGCATGGAGTCTTAATCTTTTACCGATATTGTTGGTAAATATGGTTGTGCTTCTGACAATTTTTTATTTTATTGACAGAAAGTACTATCTTAAAGATATTGCAAGCGGTAACCGCCCTGATATCAGTAAAGCAGGGGCAAGCGTAACATTTAAAGGGCTTCATAATATAATCTTTATTGCAATGATTATAGGTGCGGTTATTTTAAGTGGTTCGCTTCCGAAACTTCCGCTTTTTCAAAATGCAAATGGCGAAGTAATCGGAATTCATATTTTCGGAGAAGTCTCATTCCCGATAACATCGCTTATTGAAGTTGTGATTATTTTGCTTGCGGCATTCCTTTCGTTTAAAACAACAAAGAAAGAAATCAGGGAATCAAACCACTTTACCTGGGGAGCAATCAAAGAAGTTGCGGTGCTTTTCATCGGTATATTTATTACTATGCAACCGGCCCTTATGATTTTGAAAAACGTGGGTGGTTCACTTGGTCTTTCACAGCCTGCGGAAATGTTCTGGGTAACGGGTGCACTTTCAAGCTTCCTTGACAATACGCCGACATACCTTGTATTCCTTACAACGGCCGGTGCCATGAGCTTTACATCAGGAGTTGCGACTACGGTTGGTATGATACCGCAAACCATGCTTATGGCTATATCAAGCGGGGCTGTGTTTATGGGAGCAAACACTTATATCGGTAATGCGCCGAACTTTATGGTCAAAGCATTATCGGATGAAAACGGTGTAAGAATGCCGTCCTTCTTCGGATATCTGTGGTGGTCGGTGCGATTCCTTATTCCGGTATTCTTCCTTGACATGTTAATATTCTTTCTTAGGGGGTAGCGGTTATGGCAATTAAAATTGATGAAGAATTATTAAGAACAACCGCAGAGCGCATATATAACCTGGATGCGGAGGTTTACAAAAAGACAGGTTCATCTTTGGGAAGAGTGTATAATGGCGACAAAGAAAGAAACATTCGCTATATACAAAATCTTTTGGCATCGCAAAATACAGATCATGTGCTTCGCGATGAGATGGCTCTTATTGTAAATATGGCAAAGACATTAAAGAATGTTTCCGAGAAAGAGTATGCACATATCAGAGGCGAATATCTTGCAATAATGGGGCTTACCAAAAGTATTGCTGATAATTATACCCGTGTGGATATTTTGGATGCAAATCGTACCGGAATTATCGCAATGCCAATCAATAAACGCTTTGAGCTCATGGAGCACAAGATTATAACCGTGGGAAGAACTCATGGTAGTTGCGGAAGCGAAATAGGTTTTTCTCTGGCGAACGAGCTTAACATTAACTACTATGATGTGGAAATATTCAACGAGGTATCCAAGAGGCTGGAAGTAACCAATACAAAGGAAATGAAAGACGGCACGCTTGTAAGAAGCGATGCGGCCGATACAAGTGTATATGACGGAAAAGCCTTTGATGACGAGAAATTTTCTCTTAAACAGCTGGCCAGCGATTTTAAACGTTTTCACGGACTTCCCAGAGCTGATGCAATGTTTTTTAACCAAAGCGAACTTATTGTGGAAATGGCAAAGCGCGAAAGCTTTGTAATCATGGGACGTTGTGCAAACTTTATTCTTACCAATGCAAGAATTCCTCACATAAGTATTTTTATTTCGGCACCGTTTGAACAAAGAGTACGACGTATTTCAAATATACGTCCGGAACTTACGCTCAGCCAGGCCAAGAAGCTTGTGAAGAAGGTTGATAAATTCAGGGCAGATGAATATAAAAGATATACCGGTCAGGAATGGGAAAACGCATCAAACTTTGATTTGACTTTAAACAGTGCAAATTACGGGGTTAACGGAACCGTTGAAGTAATACTTAAACTGTTTGATGACAAGATTAAAGTTTATAATAAAGATGAAGAATAATTGGCTCTTTGTAAAGAGTTGGGGTAAATAATAATTGCCTATCAGGCGGCACTTTATTTATTGAGGCGCCGCCTTTTTTATGCCTGAAAATAATATTTGTTTTAAACCGGTCGTTCGATTAAGAACAAGTAAGGAAAATCAATCTTTGCATCTACATCAGTCCGCAACCGGCTCACATTCGCCATCCAGGCTCAAGTTCGCCTGGATTGGACGTCCTGTCCAATCCTTGCTTCTTTAAATAGATTTTCCAACATGTTCTAAAATCTCACTTTATGGTTTTAAAACAAATATTATTTTCACGGCATTTAACGGCGGCCAATGTGAATGTGCACCTATTATACAGGACCTTTTGATATTATTTTATAGGTAATACATGATTAATTTAAAACTTTCAAGCCGCTTGAGTCGCATTTCATTAAAACAACATTTAATTGATTTGCTAGTTCATATGCTGATTTTGTATAGTTATTATTTGTAATTACTGCAGCTTTTAAACACTTATAGTAGCTTGCTCCGGCATAAACCTCTTGTATTGCCTTATTTCCAACCGGAGAGGAATAGTGTTTGCACTGAAACCCCCATTTAATACCATCTTTTTGTGCTAAAATATCAACACCTTGGTCACCTGTTGTTTGGGTAATCGAGATATTGGAATATTCATATTTCTCTAAAACATTTGCGCAATACTGTTCATATTCCAAACCGGACATATCTGCCCGAAATGGTGTGGTATTATGTGACGTTGAAGTGGCAATTTTATCGTCTACTGATGAGATAACTGCGTGGCTTATACCAATAATAATAGCAAAAATCACTTTTATCATACCGAAAACAATTATAATACCCAATAAAATCATATAATATTCACCTTAATGTAAAAGTATCTTTTTAATTTTGCTGCTAGTTTTTGGTTATATAAACATTTCTTAATGCTTGACCAAAGAACTCATCTACAGGATTTCCAACTATAGACACATTTTCTCCGATAATAAGATCAGTATCATCAGATAGTATTAATCTTATTCTTAAATAGGGATCTTCGCTTTTGCTTTTATCAGATGGGTAAAGATAGTAGTAATTGTCTTGAGCATAAATAACACCTTCTGTTTTAAATTGGGTTTCTTCATATATTTTGTTAAACAGAATAATGCTGTCGTACACTGAACTATAGTCGTCATCTATCGCAATTGATGATACATAAGTTCCTTCGTAATTTGAGGAGGCTTTGAGATTATAATTTCTTAGCTCTTCATAACCAAACAAATATTTGTTTGGGCTTTCGGCGGATATATACACATAGTCGCCTATATTATAATTAACGTACTCTTCACCAACAAATATACTGACTGTATATCTATCGCTTACCTCATCAAGTGAATCTGCAATAAGAATATCGGAATAATTAATTTCAGTAATATATCCTTCTATATGATAATTATTCCAAGATAGAGTATTTAAGCAATCGCGAATAGATATAAATTCGTCGCTAATTACACCACCAAAGCGTTCAGACATCTCTTCATAGGTCCAACCATCATCACTCTTATTATTTTTAGAACATCCGCATATCGAAAATGCAGCGATTATAACAATAAGAAATAAAACAAATCTTTTCATAAAACACCTCAGATTAAAAATATCCCATATTGGGATATTTTTAATATACCATTTTGGGATAATTTACGCAAGGTGATTATTATGAAATTTAGGTTAAAAGAGCTAAGAAAGAATAAACATTTGTCACAGGTAAGGTTGGCAATAGAGCTATGTATTCCTCAAAACTCTATTAGTAGATTTGAAAGTGGTGTTCGAAAACCTGATTATGATACTTTGATTCAACTTGCCGATTATTTTAACGTATCGATAGACTATCTTGTAGGAAGAAGCGATAATCCAAATATGATATAGAAGATGGTTCTTTGTCTGGTTCTAAAGCAATAGCTTTTAAAAACGTGGGTTGACCGAGCAGAGTGACGGAAAGTATTTCGTCAGCTGCAGGACCTTTAAAAGGCTAAATTTCTGAAGAAGTGAAGAATCCTTTTTTATTTAACAAACCTATACTTTTTAATAGTTGACTTAAAAAATAAGAGTGTTATAATATCCTAATGAGTTAGCATACACTAACTTGCAAAACATGGCAGTAACGTACAAAATAGGAGGCTGTTTTATGCCGGTTAACGTTATACAGGGTGTGCTGATTCCTTTTCTGGGAACAAGTCTTGGAGCAGCATGCGTATTTTTTATAAAGCGTAAGATAAGTGACAAATTAAAAAAAGCTATGAGCGGTTTTGCTTCGGGTGTTATGGTTGCGGCAGCCTTTTTCAGTCTTATTCTTCCGGCACTCGAACAGTCAAAGGACTTGGGAAAAATCGCCTTTGTACCTGCGACGGTGGGATTTCTTATCGGAATGTTGTTTTTGCTGATTCTTGATACGATAATTCCACATATGCATCAGGATAGTGTGGAAGAGGGCCCTAAAGTAGGCCTAAAAAAAACCACAAAACTTGTGCTTGCGGTTACACTTCATAATCTGCCGGAAGGCATGGCAGTGGGAATTGTTTATGCCGGATGGTTGTACGGAAAAGATGAAATATCTTTAATGAGTGCCTTGGCACTTTCAATCGGAATTGCATTGCAAAACTTTCCTGAAGGTGCAATTGTCTCAATGCCGCTTAGAGCAGAAGGAATGAAAAAATCAAAAACTTTTGCATATGGCATTTTATCAGGTGCTGTGGAACCGATAGGGGCCGTTCTTATGATATTTGCAGCCGGAGTATTTTTGCCGGTTTTACCTTATCTTCTTGCCTTTGCTGCGGGAGCTATGTTTTATGTTGTGGTAGAAGAGCTTATTCCCGAAATGGCTGAGGGTAGTCATACAAATGTGGGAACCGTATGCTTTGCTTTGGGATTTGCTACGATGATGGTTTTGGATGTGGGACTTGGATAGCTATTAATCCGGCTTGGGGAGATTTAAATTCTCTCCACCGGTTAGCATATACAAACTAATTTTGCCGTTGGAAATGTTTATTAAAAGGAGGTTGTTTATATGAACACGCAGAAAATGAAAGTTAAGTCTGATTTTAAAAGGCTGACGGAATTTGCGGGAAAAAGGAAGATTCTTATTTATCTTTCGGTAATAGGCTCTTTCCTTAGTGCACTTATAGCTTTGTTACCTCTTATATACATATTCTTTATTATAAGAGATGTAATAAACGTTGCCCCAAACTTTGAAGAGGCAACGATGATAGGTCATTATGCGAAAATGGCGGTATTGTTTTCGGTAGTTACAATGATTGTGTATTTTGGGGCGCTGATGTGCTCGCATCTTGCGGCATTTCGCATAGGAAGTGCTATAAAGAGAATGTTGCTTAAACACATAACAAAGCTTCCGGTAGGTTTTTATGATGAAATGGGAAGCGGCAGGGTCAGAAAAATAATAGCCGATACAAGCGGTGCGGCTGAAACTTATCTGGCTCACAATATGCCCGATATGGCAGGGGCAATAGCTACACCTGTCGGAATGGTGGCAATTATGTTTATTATTGATTGGAAATTCGGACTTGTATCTATTTTGCCGATTATCCTTGCACTTTTGTCCATGATGAAAATGATTGGTCCGGTTATGCAGGAATCAATGAGAAAGTACACCGATGCATTGGAAGACATGAACAATGAGGCGGTGGAATATGTCAGAGGAATTCCTGTGGTAAAGACATTCGGTCAAACGGTGTATTCATTTTCAAAATTCAAAAAATCAATAGACAATTACGGAAAATTTTGTATCGGATATACAAAACAATGCAGACCGGCAATGATAATGTTTTTGACATTTATAAACAGTGCGTTTGCGTTTTTGATTGTGCTTGTCTTGATACTTACAAATGGCGGAAGTTCGGTAACGGCCGATGTGACATTAAACTTTATATTTTATGTAATATTCACTCCGATAATAACAACAACGCTTATGAGGGTTATGTATATGGCGGATGGCTCCATGCAGGTAAAAGATGCCCTAAAGCGCATTGATGACATAATGGAGTTAAAGCCTTTTGGAAACGAAAAGCAAAACGATAATCATATTGCCGAAAAATTGGCTCAGAACGGTTATGACGTTTCGTTTGAAAATGTATCCTTCAGCTATGAAAACAGCAATGTACAGGCATTGGAAAACGTATCTTTTACGGCCGAAAAGGGAAAGGTGTTGGCTCTTGTAGGTCCGTCCGGAGGAGGAAAATCCACAATCGCGGGCTTGATATCAAGATTTTGGGATGTTACCGAGGGAAGCATTAAAATAGGCGGGGTTGATGTTAAGGAAATAGACAAAGAAACATTGATGAACACTATTTCTTATGTATTCCAGGACAGCAGACTTGTTAAAAAAAGCATATATGAGAATGTAAAACTCGGAAAACCGGATGCAAGTAGGGAAGAAGTTTTGGCAGCTTTGAAAGATGCCAAATGCGAAGGCATTTTAGAAAAGCTTAAGGACGGAATAGATACCGTAATAGGCACTAAGGGTGTTTATCTTTCCGGAGGAGAAATGCAAAGAATTGCCATTGCAAGGGCATTTTTGAAAGATGCACCGGTTGTTGTACTGGACGAAGCTACGGCGTTTGCCGATCCGGAGAATGAATATCTTATACAGCAATCGTTTGCAAAGCTTGCGAAAAACAAGACGGTAATAATGATTGCTCACAGGCTTACAACCATACAAAATGCGGACAAAATCATAGTTATGGATCGCGGAAAAACTGTTGAAATCGGAAACCATAAAGAACTTATAAATAAAGGCGGATTGTACAAGAAATTATGGGATGAATACGGTACGACCATAGAATGGAAAGTAGGTGGAATCAGTGCTTGAGAGATTGATGAGAAAATACGCACTTTCAAGGCAAGGTGCAAAGGATTTTATAAAAGCGGTTGCAATGTGCACAATCGGTGACATGGTTTTGATGCTCCCGGTAGGGCTTTTATATTTTGTTACCAACGATTTGCTAAGCGGGGTTATACCAAAGGGAAATATACCGTTTTACATTGTGGCTATAGTTGTGGTGATAGCGCTTATTTATATGACCCAGTTTATCCAGTACAATACAACGTTTTACACGACCTACAAAGAGTCGGGAAACAGAAGAGTAAGACTTGCGGAGTCCTTAAGAAAGCTGCCTTTATCCTTCTTCGGAAAAAAGGATTTATCGGATCTTACAACAAATATACTTGGTGACTGCACAACCATCGAGCAGACATTTTCACACCAGATGCCACAATTTTACGGCTCGATTATTTCCACAATAATAGTGGCTGTGGGCCTTATAATATACAACCCGAAAATGGCTCTTGCCGCCATATGGGTTATACCTATTGCGCTTTTGGCCGTAGCGCTTTCTAAAAAAGCTCAGAATTATTTTAATAAAAGAAAGCAAAACAAGAGAATCAGTCTGGAAGACGGAATTCAGGAAATAATCGAGGGCATGAGAGATTTGAAAAGTTATAATGCAGAGGATGCTGCCTTGAAAGAACTTGATGGCAAGATTGTGGATTTTGAAAAAGAATCTATAATAGCTGAGCTGGGAGTGGCAGCATTTGTGGTACCGGCGCAAATGTTTTTAAAGGTAGGAATCGCAACAACCGTACTTTTGGGCGCTTCAATGCTGATTAACGGAGAGTTGTCGCTTATTTCGTTTTTTGCTTTCATTTTGGTAGTATCCCGCATATATGAACCAATGAGCGGAAGTTTCATAAATCTTGGAGCAATAAATGCAATGCAGGTAAACATCGACAGAACAAACGAGATGAATGACACAAAGAAACAGGAAGGCGATACGCGTTTTGAGCCTAATGGATACGACATAGAATTTAATCATGTGGGATTTTCGTATGATGACGGAGAAAATGTGCTAAAAGATGTAACCTTTACGGCAAAGCAGGGTGAAGTAACGGCGCTTATAGGACCGTCGGGCGGCGGAAAAACCACTGTTTCAAGGCTTGCGGCAAGATTTTGGGACGCCACAAAAGGCAGCATAAGATTCGGAGGAAGAAATATCGCGGAAATAGACCCCGAAACCTTGTTAAACTATTATTCCATAGTTTTTCAGGATGTAACATTGTTTAATAATTCGGTTATGGAAAATATCAGAATAGGCAAAAAAGACGCAAGCGACGAAGAGGTGCTAAGAGCTGCACGTCTTGCAAATTGCGACGATTTCGTAAATAAAATGCCCGATGGATATAACACAATAATCGGAGAAAACGGTAACGAACTTTCGGGAGGTGAAAGACAGAGGATATCCATTGCCAGAGCATTTTTGAAAGATGCACCGGTAATACTTTTGGATGAAGCCACCGCATCCTTAGATGCTGAAAACGAAACAGTTATACAAAGCGCTGTATCGAGATTGATAGAAGGAAAAACGGTAATGGTGATTGCCCACAGGCTCAGGACAATTTCCGGCGCCGATAAAATAGTTGTTTTGAAAGACGGAGTCGTAAAAGAACAGGGAAGAGCCTCGGAGCTTGAAGGCAGAGGCGGAATATACAAAGAAATGAAGCATGCACAGGAAAATGCCGGTGCATGGGTACTAAATCAATAATAGGGAGAGTAAAAATGGTTGATGAAAATTTTTTGGAAGTGAGCAAGGTTTATAAGTCCTATGGGGAAGGAGAAAGTAAACAGGAAGTCTTAAAAGGAATGGATTTTAAGGTAAAAAAAGGGGAGTTTTGTGTTTTGCTGGGTCCTTCGGGCTCCGGAAAATCAACACTTTTAAATATAATCGGGGGAATAGACAGCACGGATGATGGATATATAGCCATAAACGGTGATAAGCTTAAGGATATGGACGAAAAAGCGTTGACAAAATACAGAAGAAAACACCTGGGATATGTATTTCAGCTATACAACCTAATACCAAATCTTACGGTTAAGGAAAACATAGAAGTAGGTGCATATTTGTCGGACAATCCTCTTGATATTGACGATTTGCTAAAAACACTGGGTTTGTATGAGCATCGGCACAAGTTGCCTAATCAACTGTCCGGTGGACAGCAACAAAGAACATCCATAGGACGTGCGATAGTTAAAAATCCGGACATATTACTGTGCGACGAGCCTACAGGTGCTTTGGATTACGCAACATCCAAAGAAATACTTAAGCTCATAGAAGATGTCAACCAAAAATACGGAAATACGGTTATCATGGTTACGCATAATGAGGCGATTTCAGCCATGGCCGACCATACGATAAAGCTCAGAGACGGACAGGTTAGAAAAAACATTGTTAATGAAAATAAAATAAGCGCCACAGAGTTGGATTGGTAGCGGAGGCAGATGATGAAAAATGTTTTAAAGAAACGTGTCGGAAGGGAAATTAAAGCTGAGTGGAAGAAATATTTGGCTTTGTTTATTCTTCTGACATTTACGATAGGTTTTGTTTCCGGGGTGTTCGTTGCAAACGGCAGCATGGAAAGGGCGGCAAACGACGCTTATGAAAAATACAACATAGAAGATGGTAATTTTACGCTGAAAAATGAAGCGACAAAAGAGTTATTGTCAAAATTTGAGGAAGAACAAATTACGGTATATGAGCAGTTTTACAAGACTGCGGATGAAGATTTTGACCTTGACGGAGAAAGGGATGCGGGGGTCAGAGTATTTAAGATAAGGCAAGACGTTAACAGGGCATGCGTAATGGAAGGAGAACTGCCGACCGGATTAAATGAGATAGCTATAGACAGGATGCATGCCGACAATAACGGTATTAAGGTTGGCGATACAATAAACGTAGACGGAGTGGCAATGAAAGTCACGGCGCTTGTGGCAAATTCCGACTACAGCACATTGTTCGAAAACAACGTGGATATTATGTTTGATGCGCTAACATTTGATGTTGCTTTGGTAACGGAGCAAACATTTGAAAACATAGATGTCAATGAAACGTATCAATACGCATATGTCTATAACGAAAAGCCGGAAACCGATGAAGAAAAAAATGAAAGAGCCGAAAATCTGGGAGAACAGCTGGCAGTCCTTTGTGTAACCGGCGGATATCTTGATGATTCCGATGCTGCAAAACAGTTGGAAGAAGATGTTAACGAGTGGACTGATTATCTTGAAGGTGTAAAAGAAAAAGCAGATGACTTGGAAGCAAGGGGAAGCGATATCACAAACAGAGCGGATGAATTGCAGCAAAAAGGGGATGAACTTGCTGCGCAGGGAGCCGAACTTGAAATTAGAAAAGCAGAACTTGAAGCGCAGGGGGCAGCTCTTGCGGCAAGAGCCGTAGCACTGCAAGAGAGAATGGCTGCCATGACAGCTGAGGAACAGTTTATAGTGGCAGCAGAACTACAGACTGAGTCGCAGGCGATTGCGGCTGAGCAAGCTAAATTGGAAGAGGAAGGAAATCTTTTGCAGACTCAGGCAAGCGAATTGCAGGCCAAAGCGGATGAACTTGCAACGCAGGGAGATGTTTTGCAATCGGAGGGAGATGCTCTTCAGGCGGAAGTGGATGAGCTTGAAAGTAAGTCTGATGAAATAAATGCAATCAAAGAAAAATTGGAGGCCTTGGAGCCGTATGAGGATAATCAAAATGAACTGACGGATTTTATTCCGGAGTATGCAAACCAGGCAATACATTTTTCGACCAATGATTTTGGAAAAGATAAAAGCATGTGTGAAATACTTTTGATAGTATTAATTATTGTAATAGCGTTTATCTTTGCCATTACCATCAGCAATACCATTAACAGCGAAGCAAAAGTAATAGGAACCCTAAGAGCTTCGGGTTACACAAGAGGAGAGTTGACCCGCCATTATATAACGGTACCTGTTATGGTTACTCTTGTATCGGCAGTAGTGGGAAATGTTTTGGGATATACTTTGCTTAAGAATGTTGTGGCTTCGATGTATTACAATTCCTACAGCCTTCCGACATTTGAGACTATAATCAGCAGCGAAGGTTTCATAAAAACCACGCTTTATCCGCTTATAATTATGATAGTGATAAACATTCTCATAGTTTCTTTAAAAATGCGTATAGCACCGCTTAAATTCCTACGAAACGATTTAAGCACGTCAAGAAGAAAAAAAGCTGTCAAACTTCCTAAATGGGGATTTTTAAGGAGGTTCAGGCTTCGTGTATTCACACAAAATATATTGGGATATTTGACATTATTTATAGGTATTTTGTTTGTAATGGTGCTTCTTGCTTTTGCTGTAGGCATGCCGGCAACCTTGAAAAACTATCAAAATGATGCAAAAAACCTGATTCTTGCAGAGTATCAGTACGTTTTAAAGGATGCGGTGGACGAGGATGGGAATGTTGTGGAAAGTGGTGATGCGGCTGCTGAAAGATACAGCCTGACCGGTTTAAAAACAACGGATGGTGTTAACCCTGACGAAGAACTGTCGGTGTATGGGTATGTAAAAGACAGCAAATATTTTGACTTACCGGACGATTTGAACGAAAACGAGGTATATGTTTCGGATTCGTATGCTGACAAGTTCGGTCTGGATGTAGGAGATACCATAAAGCTTAAAGAAAAATTCACATCAAAAACATATGATTTTGACGTAGTGGGTGTTTATGACCTTAAGGGAACATTAGGCGTGTTTATGCCAAATGACATGTTTAATAGTGTGTTTGGAAAAGATAAAGGCGACTTCAGTGGATATTTGTCCGAGACCGAGCTTAAAAACATAGACGAAAAAGACATCTTGACCGTATTTACTGTGAATGATGTGCTTAAAATGGTAAATCAGCTTGATCATTCAATGGGCGGATTTATGGACTATTTTGCCATTATATGTGTTCTTGTGGCAATGCTTATTATGTATTTGCTTACAAAGTTGATAATCGAAAAAAATTCGGTTTCCATATCTATGGTTAAAGTATTGGGATACAATAACAGGGAGATAAACGGTATATATGTAAGGCTAACAACCATTGTGGTGATTATATCCGCTGTGATAACCGCATTTTTAAGCATATTAATCGTGGATATGCTATGGAGACAGATAATGTACTCCATGACAGGCTGGTTTACATTTTATATTTCATATACGGATGTAATAAAGATTATTGTGCTTGTAATTATTGCTTATTTGATAATAATGCTCTTTGATATGAGGAGAATTAAAAAGATTCCCCTTACTCAGGCATTAAAGGATGTTGAGTAATACTTAAAATGCTTGCCCTAAAGGACTATATAAGTTAGTTGTTCAAATTATCTTAAACCAAAAGGTGATTTATTGTTTAAACGGCAAGATGAAAAAAACATCCGGATAGGTTATAATGGCTTATAGGGAATTTTTTACCTCAAAGGGGTGGACAATATGGCAGATATAAAAGAAATAGAGTTATCGCAGTTTGAAAATATTAGAATAGGACAGGCTGAAAACAGCGAGGCCGGCACGGGAGTTACGGTAGTTGTAGCTCCAAAGGGTGCTCCGTGCGGTCTGGATATCAGGGGTGGTGGTCCGGCAAGCAGAGAATCGGGGCTTATGGATCCGCTGGCGGCCGCTGAAATTATCCATGCGGTAGTATTGGCGGGAGGTTCAGCCTTTGGGCTTGATGCCGCAGGCGGAGTAATGCAATATCTATCCGAAAATAAAATAGGATTTAATGTGGGGGATATTATAGTTCCGCTTGTATGTCAGTCTGATATTTTTGATTTGGGATATAAGGCTTGTGATATTTATCCCGATAAAGAAATGGGATACAAGGCTTGTGAAAATGCCTTTAAGACACAAAACGGCAATTTTAAGCCGGGAAGTTTCGGCGCGGGCTGTGGTGCTACTGTGGGGAAAATGCTTGGAATGGAGCGGTGCTCAAAGTCCGGAATCGCAAGTTATGCGGTTTCCCTTGGAAAGCTGAAAGTAGCTGCCATAGTGGCGGTAAATGCCCTGGGTGATGTATATGATTACAAGACTAATAGTCGTATAGCCGGAGTAATGTCAAATGATGGTAAGACATTAAATGACAGGTCATGCGAGGAGCTGTTGTACGAGTCTCATTTAAAACAAGCTGAGGGTATGGCTGCAAACACAACTATCGGAATAGTGCTTACCAATGCCGGCTTTAATAAAACCAAGCTTTGTAAGCTTGCAGGTATGACACAAGACGCATATGCAAGATGTATTCGCCCTATTCATACATCTATGGATGGCGACAGCATTTATGCTATGTCGCTTGGAGATGTAGAGGCATCACTAGATATCGTAGGAACTCTTGCAAATCACGTTATGTGCGAGGCAATCAAAAGAAGTGTATCCTGATATGAAATACGAAGTTTAAAAAAGAGATGAAAATTAATTAGATATCAAACTTTAGCTGCCCATCAACCCAGCTTACCTGTTTTGCATCATGGACAGCCTCGCCATCTATATGTGAACCGATTAAAAAAGGCGAGTTCTTATCGTGTTTTGCATAATTGTTTTTTACCGATTCGGCATCATAGTTGGCATAGCAGTAATGGCAAAGGTGCATGCAAGAATTATATGCACCTATGTCAGCACTCAAATAGCAGGCGCATTCTTTTCTTTGAGGCTTGAATTTTGGCATGTTGAGACTTTTGCCCAAGGCTTTTTCATAGATATCCTTTGTCATGCAACCGCGACAATCAGCACCAAACTCGGACAAAAAATCGCCTTCTCCGCAAGGGCGCACGCTTATTCCAAAATCTTTGGCAATGGAAACCATTTCTTTTCCGAGGAGGAGCTTGTCATTTCTTCCAACATGGGCTATTTCGGGTGCATTGATTCTGACTTTCGAATACAAATCCACAAAACTTATGACGCAAATGTCGGTGTAGCCACTCATTTCGGATGCCATTTTTTCAAATTCTTTTAAGTGGTAAGCCACAGTATATTTGTCGTTTATAATTATGGGATCATAACGCCAACCCATTGAATTTTTGCCTACAATCTCGGATAATGCTATGAAATTTTCAATAACCTTTTCTTTCTTTGGAACATTCGGCTCCATATCTTTTTCGTAAGCTGTAATTGTCACATACCAGAACATGCCAAAATCCTTTAAAAGACGTATGTCTTTAAGCATGGGTTCGGGATTTTTGCTGCAAAAACATATTAAGTCCACAAGCTGTGGATTTAATAAATATTTTGTAACCTGCAAAGGATTATATGGATTTCTTACAAGCACAAAACCCTCTTTAATTCTGTTGTAAAACCATTCGGAGTAAAATGCCGGAATGTCCGTTCTTTGTCCTGTTTGAATTATCATAAAAAGTGCCCGTTTCATTAAATATATTTAAGCTTATTATAAACTATCATCTGCAATCGGGACATATATATAATAATTATTATTTGACCCGGGTTAAATAAACCGGGAGGGTGTGGTGCAAGAAAAATGCCCAACCCATTAGGGTTGAGCATTTGTGAATTCTTTTATACAAAATAATTTACGTTTATATGGTATAATTATCGTTAAGAAGGAACGCTTCTCAGGCGTACAATTATGTAAGGGGGTAATGCTTTTGAAAAGAAAAATTATGGCATTTATTGTAGGAATTGGGTTGGCTTTAACGGCTACAGCGTGTGGAAAAACACCGGGTTATGCACTGAAGGAATATCACGAAGTGGATGGAAGACAGGGTGTTGCCTGTAGCGAAGAGGGGTTTTTTGTGAGCGGAAGCACAACATTATCTTATTACGACAGTAATTGGACTTTGCAGGAAACAAATGCCGATCCGTTTGCGGATTTTGAAAAAGAAGAAAATCATATCGGTGACATTGATTACTATAACGGAAATATTTACGCCGGTGTAGAGTATTTTATGGATGGTGTTGCAAAAAATATAGCTATTGCCATATATGACGGCAAGACCATGACGCTGAAAAGCTATTTTCCGTTTGAAGAATCAAGCGGACAGACTGAATGCTCGGGCATAACCGTTGATAAAGACAACAATTCTGTTTGGATGTGTTCCTGGGAAGAAAAGGAAAGCGGTGAGTATCTTTATCGTTACGATTTGACAAGCGGTGAATATCTGGGTAAATATCATATGCAGGAATCACCGAAGCTAATCCAGGGCATTGTGTATCATGAGGGATATATTTATATAACATCTGATGACGGAGATGCGGATAAAGATGAATATGATAATATTTACAGGGCTAAGGTTGATTTGTCGAAAGACAGTTTTGACGTTGAAAAGGCATTAACTTTGGACTCGGTAGAACGTGCGGGAGAAATAGAAGGACTATCATTTGACAATTCCGGCAATCTTTTGGTGTTAAACAATAGAGGTGCTATAATTGTAAAAGGAATGCCAAAAGGTTTTTACGAAGGCTATGACAAAGAAATACATGAGGTTTATATACTAAGCGAGGCTTAATCCGGAGGATAAAATGAGCTATACAAAACTTTTCGGAGATAACTGATTTAAAATTATGTGCTCTGTTTAAATTATCAGTTGAAAACGAGGATAAAGGTTGCTACAATAAAAATATAAAAATCGGATTTGGGGGTAAATCCGAGATATATGGGGGTATATATCATGAAGAATCTGAAGATCGGACTAAAGTTCGGTATTGTTTTTGTCATTGTGCTTGTTTTGGGACTTGGCACAATTATGTTAACCACGATTGCAAACGTTCGCAATACTACACGTATTGATTCGGAGAATCGCTTGGGAGAATTGGCAAATTCCAGAGCTACACTCGTAGAGGAATATTTCACGGAATATAAGCAGTATTTTAAAGCCTTGGCAACCAATCCCGCAATTGTGGATGCCTTATTAAATCCAACAGATCAGGCGAAGATAGTCTTGGCGCAAAACACAATCGATGCTTACAAAGAAACGCGTCCGGGTATGGAAGGTATATTTGTTGCTGATGCTATAACAACAAATGTTTATTGTCATACCGTTCGTGATGCAATAGGAGCACCGGCTTCAAAACCCGAAGCTTTGGAGGCAACAGCCCAGGGGGTTGCAGAAGCGGAGAACAATGTGTACATCAAAGGAATTGTTCCGAGTACGGCAACAGGTGAAACGGTTGCTGCGGTTTATGCCGGAGTTTATGATGCAAACGGCAATTTGATAGGTTACGTAGGCGGAGGTTGCTCCATTTCGGGATTGCAAAGTCTGGTTTATGAAATGGATTTGAACGGATATGAGGAAACTGAAGTTTATCTTATAAATGTCGGCAAAAACAATTATGTATTTTCGCCTTATGAAGAAGAAATCGGTGCCGAAGTTTCCGAAGAAGATAATGATGTTTTGGCCGCAGCGCAGATAAATGAAAAAGGTATATTGCAATACAGTGAAGGCGGTGAAAAATACTTCCTTGCTTATCAATACATTCCGCAGCTGGATATGATTTTGTATATCTGCGATACCGAAAGCGAAATATATGCAAATGTAAACAATCTCACCTTAATGATAGCTATTATATGTGTTATTGTTTTAGCCGCAAGTATTTTAGTAATATTTATTTTGACAAGTGTCATTTCGAAAGAGCTTAAATACATTACAAAAGTCATTAAAGAAGTAGGAACTTTGGACTTGACCAAAGCAAAAGCACTTGAAAGATTCAGAGGCAGAAAAGATGAAATCGGACAGATTTCCGATGCGACGGAAACATTGGCCGATGCGGTTAAAGAAGCAGTTGTTAACCTGATGAAAAAATCGGATGTGTTATCCGATTCTTCCGGAAGCATGCAAGACAGTACCGTAAAAACCGCATCATCAATGAGCCATATAAACAATGCTGCGGGAGAACTGGCCAACACGGCAAGCAGTACAGCGGAAAACATTACGGATATTTCAATGCAGATGCAAGATGTCGAATCGGTTATGGAACAGAGCATGCACAATACCGCAGCTCTTGGCGAGTCAAGTGCGACAATTCGTTCTACTGTAGATGTTGGTATTGAAAATGTTAAACAGTTAAAGGACATTTCATCACAGTCGATGGAAGCATTTAATAAAATATTTGAGGGAATTGACAATATTGCAGGAAGCTCCGCAAAAATCAGCGAAGCCAGCGATATGATTAAGTCTATTGCTCAGCAGACGAATCTCTTATCATTGAATGCTTCTATAGAAGCAGCCAGAGCAGGTGAGGCAGGAAAAGGATTTGCGGTTGTAGCTGATGAAATCAGAGATCTTTCGGATCAGTCATCTTCAAGTGTTGCAACAATTGATGAAATGCTTGAAGAACTTCGCATAAACACCGAGAATGCGGTGCGACAAAGCGAAATGGTAAAAGATTATGTTACCAAACAGCAGACGTCTGTTGATGAAACGGCAGAAAGCTTTGAAGGCATTGCAAACCAGATTGGCAGTGTTAACGATGCAATAGGTGGGCTTGAAGAGGCCAACAAATCATTGGAAAAAGGTGTCAGAGCGATTGCAGATTCAATCAGCAACTTATCGGCAATTTCGCAAGAAAATGCGGCCACGGCACAGGAACTCAGTGCTACGACGGAAAACGTTAATGAAAACGTTGAAAGTCTTGATGTGCAAGGAAAAGGTGTTGCCGATGCAGCGGTTGAACTTCAACAAATAGTAAGTGTATTTAAAACCGAAGAATGATTATAAAACAATGGGGGCACGCCGTATGGCGTGCCCTTTATCTGTGCTTTACTGTATTTCACCACCATAATAATTATAAAAACATAACTCCTGTAACGCAATTAAAAAAAAATTATTCAAAAATTAAAAATTCTTTATGAGAAACAAAATATAACATAAGTGCAGTAGGAAGGAAAACGTGTTAAAATAAGTATTATATGTTGCAATAGGTATCTTGGAACGAAAGGGGAAAGTATGAGCAGAAAATTAAGAGGAATTATAGGAATTTTAGTATGTTTGGCACTTGCGGAAGGATTGGCGGCCTGTGGCAAGGAAAGCCAAAAGGAGGAAGAGGTTATAAATGCTTCAAAGGCTGATATGGTGTTTGAAAATATGTCTCTTCAGGATAAGGTTGAGCAACTCATGTTTGTTTCCTACAGAACATGGGATGAGTCGGGAGTAACGCAATTAAATGATGAAATGATACAGATGCTTCAAAATCATAAATATGGCGGAACATTGTTTTTCGCTGAGAATTTTGTAGATGCTGAACAAACGGTAAAACTGGTATCCGATTTTCAAAAGAATACTAATCTGGCCGGCGGAGTGCCTCTTTTCGTTGCCGTCGATCAGGAGGGCGGCAGTGTGTCAAGAATAGGATTTGGTACGAAAGGTGTCGGAAACATGGCATTGGCAGCGACAGATGATGTGAAAAGTGCAAATATTATGGCATCAATATATGGAGAAGAAATGTCGCTTTTGGGAGTAAATGTTGACTTTGCTCCGGTAGTGGATGTAAACAATAACCCAAACAATCCCGTAATCGGTGTAAGATCGTTTTCGGATGATCCGGAACTTGTATCCGAATTCGGAACAGCTTACATGGAGGGATTGCATGAACAAAATATTGTGACGACGGCAAAACATTTTCCGGGTCACGGAAATGTAGATACTGACAGCCATACAGGTTTTCCTTTGGTAAACAGTTCATACGAAGAACTCAAAAAATGCGAATTGATTCCTTTCCAAAAAATGATAGATGAGGGCGTTGATATGATAATGACTGCCCACATACAGTATCCGAATATCGAGTCCGAAACATACACATCCATAACGACAGGCGAGCAGGTTTACTTGCCGGCCACAATGAGCAAAACTATTTTAACGGATATACTCAGAAATGATATGGGATTTGATGGAGTAATAGTATCCGACGCGCTTGAAATGGCAGCAATATCGGATAATTTTGCTATGGAAGATGTTCTTTGCATGACAATTAATGCAGGAGTTAATATGTTGATTCTTCCTGTGGTAACAGATTCAGCCTCACTCAATCAAACTCAGGAAACGATTGATTTGGCCGTAAAGCTTGTGGAAGAAGGAAAAATCGATATTGATAAAGTTGATGATTCCGTAAAACGTATTTTAAGCTTAAAAGAGGAATACGGAATGCTTGAGGATTTGGATTTTGAGCTTACACAGGATGCCACCAATGCGGCAACCAATGGCGTGGGAAGCACCGAGAACAGGGAAGTTGCATGGAGCATTGCGGAGGCTGCCTTAACGGTAGTAAAAAACGATAACAATGCATTTCCTTTGAACTTAAGTCAAGGGGATGATGTGCTTGTTCTGTTTGCTGACAGTTGTGCCAATCGTATTGCCTCTGTGGATATGGCAAAGCAGGTTTTGAGCGACAACATGGCTGTTCCTGATGGAGTAAATATTACGGCTATGGCTAATACAAAAGATAATGCCGAAGAATGTGTTCAGGCAGCTAAAACAGCAAAGCATGTCATTCTTGTTCATCGTATGTATTCAGCGGATAATCTTAATCCTGATACAGAGGATGGAGTTTCGTCGGCAGTGTTTGACCGTATAATAAATGAGCGCCACGCATCAGGACAGCAGGTAATACTGATTTCATGTCAGCTTCCTTACGATGCTGCAAGGTTTTTAGACTCCGATGCCATTGTACTGACATATAACTCCAACGTTATGAAAGAATTATTGCCGCAGTCAGGAGAAGGAAGCGCTTATATGCCTAATCTTCCGGCAGCAATATGTGCCTGCATGGGATATGGAGAGGCAAGTGGCAAGTTACCTGTTGACATTCCTAAACTTGATGATACATATGGTTTTACGGACGAAATATTGTTTAGCAGAAGCATTTAGTACTATATTAACTTGCTGCATGGTGGAATCTGAAGTACACAGAACTCAAAGAACATCTTGAAAAGAACGGCGATATCATCAGAGAACAGTTGAGGACAAGAAAGTATAAACCTCAGCCAGTACGAAGAGTGGAGATACCAAAGCCTGATGGTGGTGTGAGAGAAGGAATTTCTCATTTATGAGAAATTCCTCCTACTCGATTTTAGATACCAAGCATTTTGAAAATTTCCGCTTTTGTTTTGCCACCTGTGCTTTGTTCAACAACTTCACCGTTTTTAATTACGATAAGTGTAGGAACTGCCGTTACTTTAAACTTGTTTGCAAGAATAATTTCATCATCAATGTTAACTTTGCAAACTTTTGCTTTTCCTTCGCTTTCTGCGGCTACCTGCTCGATAACCGGCATAAGCATTTTGCAAGGGCCGCACCAAGGTGCCCAAAAGTCTAACAATACAGGTAAGTCTGCTTTCATTACTTCTTCTTCAAAATTATCAAAATTTACATTTACTTCAGCCATTTTTAATTCCTCCTTTATAAGTGGATTGAGTTGGGTTCGTAGTTAATACTAACACGACTCCAAATATCTGTTCAACGCAATCCTGTGTACAAATTATTAATATTTTGTGAATTATGATTATATAAACAAGTTTACATTTGATTCTTCGGCGTCTCCGAGGTAAGAAGCAACTCCCGCAAATTCCACGCCGTCAATCAGTTCTTCTTTTTTGATTCCCATAATGTCCATGGACATTGTGCAGGCCACAAGTTTGACACCGGCTGATTTTGCTTTGTCAATCAGCATTTCCAAAGAATCAACATTTTTAGCTTTCATTACGGATTTCATCATGGATGTTCCCATACCGCCCATGTTCATTTTTGACAGCTTAAGTTTAGTACTGCCTTTTGGCATCATTTTGCCAAACATTTTTTCAACAAAAGTTTTTGACAGTTTTGGGGAATTCGATTTTCTTAAGACATTAAGTCCCCAGAAAGTAAAGAACATGGTAACCGGGCGTCCCATGGCCGCCGCGCCGTTGGCAATTATAAATGATGCCAAGACCTTGTCCAAATCTCCGCTGAAAACAACCATTGTTTTGCCATCGTTTTGAGGAATGACAGAAGCCGGAACTGCGGTTGTTCCTTCGATTCCTTTTTTTATTAAAACGATATTTTGCTTTCCGATGCGTTCTGTCTTTACAAGAGTATTGCCCGTGCGTCTGCACCAAGCATCGATGTCTGCCGCAAAGCCCATATCTGTTGCCGCAACTTTTAAGATTTCACCATCATTCATTTCCTTTAAAGTTTGATTTACTTTCATGATGGGTCCCGGACATTGAAGGCCGGAGCAATCAAGTTGTTTTAATTCTTTGGTGATATTTGATGTAACATCGTTCATATTTTCTTCGCCTTTCTTACCTTCGCAGCATGAGCCTGTTCCGGGCTTGACGGACTTCCCCGAAAGAATATCTTTGTTGCAAATTTGCGATTTGTAAAAAGAAGTTCCGCCCGAAAGAACGCTGACATTTTCAAATCCATTTGACTTAAGAATGCGGGAAGCGTTGTATGCGCGAACTCCGATTGCGCAAAATACCACATAGTGTTTATTTTTATCAAGCTTATCCAAGTTGCTTCTTAATCGACTCCATGGGATATGTTCGGCTTCTTTTATTGAAAAAGCCATAAGTTCGGGATCTTCTCTCACATCCAATAAAGTCATCTTTTCTTTGTCGAATTCAACGACTTCGGTAAATTTAACCAATCCTTTTATTATGTTTTCGGCCACAAATCCAAGCATATTTACGGGGTCCTTTGCGGATGAAAAAGGCGGAGCATAGGATAACTCAAGTTCTTCCAAGTCATATATGCTGCCATTCATGCCCATTACGGAAGCAATGCTATCGATGCGCTTATCTACGCCTTCCTGACCGATTACTTGCGCGCCGAATATTTTTCCGTCTTGATTAAATATCAATTTAAGAGTTAAAGCAGTGCTGTCCGGATAGTAACCCGCATGGGATTTTTGGTTAATAAGGGCAGTAAAATATTCTGCATTTTTAACTTTTCCCGCAGCTTTAAGCTGCTTTTCGTTTAAGCCCGTAGCTGCAACGTGCAGGTCAAAGACTTTGGCAACGCTTGTTCCCATGCTTCCTTTGTATGATTTATTATCACCGGATAAAATATCCGCAAGGATGCGCGCTTGCTTGTTTGCGGGTCCCGCAAGAGGAATCATTGTTTTGTCTTTTGAAACAAAATGTTCTACTTCTATAACATCACCAAGTGCAAAAATGTCTTTTTCGGATGTTTTAAAAGAAGCATCAACCACTATGCCGCCTCGCTTGTTTGTTTCGATTCCCGCATCTTTTGCAAGTTCCGAGTTTGGACGAACACCGATTGAAAGAATAATTAAATCGGACTCAAGCTTTTTGCCGCTTGAAAGTTCGATTGTCGTCCCGGATGCATCATGATTGAAGGACTTAACGCCGTCTCCAAGGTAAAGATGAACACCGTTCATATGGATGTTTTCGTGAAGAAGAGCAGCCATTTCGGGATCGATAGGAGCCATTACTTGGTCCGCAGCTTCTATTATGCTTACATCAAGCCCCAAAGCGTGGAGGCTTTCGGCCATTTCAAGTCCGATAAATCCGCCGCCGATAACTGCGGCGTGTTTTGGATGATGCTCTTTAACGAAAGCTTTTATTTTATCCGTATCCGGAACGGTCCAAACCTTAAAAATGTTGTTTGCGTCTATACCCGGAATCGGTGGTTTGAGAGGCGAGGAACCTGTGGCAATAACAAGATTGTCGTAGGACTCTTCAAATTCTTCGTTTGTGTTTAGATTTTTAACAATCACTTTTTTATCATCGGGAAGAATTTTTATAACCTCATGCTTAACATTAACGTCTATGTTAAACTTTGACTTCATGGCTTCGGGTGTTTGTAGAAGCAAAGCATCTCTGCTCTTAATAACATCGCCCACATAGTAAGGCAGACCGCAGTTGGCGTATGAAATATATTCACCGCGTTCAAAAATAATTATTTCCTCGTTTTCATTTCTTCTTCGAAGACGTGCCGCTGTGGTTGCTCCACCGGCAACACCACCGATAATAACTGTCTTTGACATTTTATAATTCTCCTTTAAATATTTTTTTATAGCGTTTTTGTTTTGTGATTGGAGTTTATCATTTAGAAAAATAAAGAACAGTAACTTGGTCACATTAGACTAAAAAACAAGTGACCGGGGTGTTTTTAAATGGTAAAATAAAACTAGATTGGAGTGTTTATTGTAAAAAACCGGTTTGAGATTAGGATTTTAAAAAAATGGAAAAAGAATTATTTGAAAAGCTACCCTTTTGGGAGAATTTAACTGAAAAGGAAAAAGATTTGGTGGCGCAATCAGCCGTTATTAAAACATATGAAAAAGCTGAAATTATTCACTCAAGCGATGAACTTTGCCTTGGGGCTATTAATATCATAAGCGGCGAAGTACGCACATTTATGGTATCGGACGAGGGACGAGAGATTACGCTTTTTAAAATCGGAGAGGGTGAAACCTGTGTACTTTCGGCAGCTTGCGTAATGGATGCCATAAGTTTCGAAGTACAAATGATAGCGGAAACAAAGTGCGAAGTGCTTATTATTACAACTTCTGTTTTTGGAAAACTTGCCGATAGCAATATATATGTAAAATGCTTTATGTACGAAACCGCAACGGAACGTTTTTCCGATGTAATGTGGGCAATGCAACAACTCTTGTTCTTAAGGATAGATCAAAGAATTGCTTCTTTCCTGATTGATGAAAGCGTTAAAAACAAATCCGACGAAATCCAAATGACCCACGAACAAATTGCCGTGCAAATCAATTCCGCAAGGGAAGTAGTGGCAAGAATGTTAAAACGATTTGAAAGTGAAAAAATAGTTGAGCTTGGAAGAGGAAAAATAAAAATTACCGATAAGGACAGTTTGAAAAAAATGGTTCTTTAAAGGATATTGGCTAAATAGGGCATTTAGACGAGAAAGAGGTTGCACTGTATGAAAAGAAAGCTTATAAGAAAATTCTTTGCATTTGTCAGTATTTTGTTGCTTGCGGCATTTTGCTTAAGCGGCTGTAATATAAATATAAACTTTAATCCGACTTTGCTGGAGGGAAAACCTTGGCTTGCATCAACCGTAAGCGGCAATTTATGTGATAAGGCTCCGGATATTAAAGACGATTTATACACTCATATTAATTATGATTTTTTAAAAGAAAATCAAGGAGCCAACTATTACAGCATAGGTCAGGAATATGATTATTATTTTGAGAAAAGTGTTATCAGTCTCATAGATGATGAGTCCATAAATGATCCGAGGGTGGATATGTTGAGAATTTTTTTCGGTCAAGCAATGGAAGTCTGCGAATCTGAGGACTATGGCGAGGCAGAGCTTATGAATTATATAGATAAGCTTGACAATGTAAATAGCATAGAGGAGTTAAACGCTCTTTTGCTATCAGAGGATTTTCCTTTTATGCCATTTTTGGTAACGGATATTGTTGTGCCGGATGCTAAAAGCGGAGCGTATTTGGCTTTGGACTTAAATAATCTTTTTACGGACAACGGACTTGAAGGAGAGGATTTATACAGCAATGATTCGGCAAGCTTATGCATAGCTGACCTAATGGCTACGGGCTATGGTGAGGAAGAAGCTATGGAAATAACTTCGGATTTGATGAATTTTGAATATAAATACTTTGATGAATACCTTAAAAGCTTTGAGGGAGTGGAGGAGGATGCATCTTTTGATCTTCGAAAATTGCTTCATTCGGCGGAAGAAGTTTTTGGCACATGCAAGTCTTTTCCTTTGCAATCGCTTCTTGCAAAACAAGGACTTGATAAGCAAGCCGGTTACATGGTATGGAATTTTGATTGGCTAAAGACAATAGATTCTTTATGGACCGAGGACAATTTGGATATAATAAAATCATATACCCTGGAGACTGTTTTTAACGAAATAAGGGATTGTTTGTCTCCGACTTTTTACGATGATATATACGGAGAAAATGCGGGGGATTCCGAAAGCTTTGCTTATGATCTTTGTTTTAGCAACAATACATTGGGTAATTTGATGGCGGAACTCTTTATTGACTATTGTATTGATGAAGAAGATATTGTTGCTTTGGAATCTCTCACACCCGATATTATCGATGCTTACAAGGAATTGGTCAGCAATTCTTCATGGATGAGCGAGAAGAGTAAAGACGCGGCCTTGCTTAAACTTGATAAAATGAATGTATGTTTTTTAAAACCCGTCGGAGGACTTGAAAATTTTGAAAATGTACGGTTGAAATCCGACTCCGAAGGAGGAAGCCTTTTGTCGAATTATTTGCTGTTAAGACAAAACTTTGAAGACTACAAGAAGCAAATATTGGATGAGAATAGAATTTCTGACGATACTTGGACGGAATATTCGGCCTGTGAATGTAATTGTACATACGATCAATATTCAAATACAATCAATATTTTTCCCGGCTACATGGCAGAGATATTTTATTACGATAATCTAAGCTATGAAGAAATTCTTGCGGATATGGGGCACACAATTGCACATGAAATAGCCCATGCATTTGACCGCGATGAGTCACAAAGAGATGCTTACGGTTGCTTAAATCCAATCTTTGAAGATGATATGGATGAATATACGAAAAGGTGTGACGAACTTATAAATTACATAAACGGTTTTGAAATAATAGATGGATTTAATCTTGACGGAGAATTGGTTTTAACCGAGGTAATGGCAGATAACATAGCTTATCAGGTAATACTTAAGCTTATAGAAGATGAAGAAGATTTTGATTATGACAAGTTCTATACAAGACTCGCGGAGATTTATGCGGAAGTTCTTTCAAAAGACTATCTTGAATATATATATGCTTCGGAAACACATCCGATTCCAAACGTAAGGGTAAACATGATGGTCCAAATGTTTGACGACTTTTATGATGTATACGGCGTTTCCGAAGGCGACGCAATGTATTTGGCACCGGAAAAAAGAATATGCTTTTTATAAAAAGTAATTTTTAACTTATATATGGAGGATGAAATGAAAGACATAAAAAGATCCTGCGCAGATTGTGCGGCAATAAGTTGTCACAAGGGAGATGGGAAATACCCCGCCTTTTGCGTATCCGAAAATATGGACAAAGAATTAAAAGAAAAAGCCATATCGCAATACAATGGTGAAGAGCTTAAAATGATGCAAGTGGCAGCACTTGTGGAATGCGACGGATACGGACATCTGACAAGAGTACAGGAAACCATTGATTTCGCAAAACGTATGGGTTATAAAAAAATCGGTATAGCAACATGTGTTGGGCTGATAAAGGAAACAAATACTCTTGCGAAAATCCTTAGAAGCCATGGCCTTGAAGTATTCGGAATCGGATGCAAGGCAGGCGAGGTGCTAAAGCGAGAACTTGATATAGAGCCGCGTTGCGATAAAACCGGCGTAAACATCTGCAATCCCATATTGCAGGCAGAAACTTTGAATAAGGAAAATACGGATTTTAATATAATAATGGGATTGTGTGTAGGTCATGACATGTTGTTTACCAAACATTCAAAAGCACCGGTCACAACCCTTGTGGCAAAAGACAGAGTAATGGGCCACAACCCCGTTGCAGCCCTATATACATCAAATTGGTATTATACAAAATTATACGGAGAGGATGAGCAATAGCTCATCCTCTTTAATCTTCATCTTCATCATCATTCGAGCCACTATTGCGACATTCTTTGCACCATGATTGCGGCATAGTGTGGTCATATCTGAAACCAAATAGTTCTTCTATTTCGTCATCTCCGTATGCAACTTTTCCGCAGTGTGGGCATTCTGCATAATTCCCATATGGCATATTTTCACCTCCTTTACAGTCCTAAAATATTAACGGGTATTTCATTAAAGCAAATAATACAGTTAGATTCTGCTATATAATCCAAGACATCTTTATATTTTCTGTCTTTGAACCAATCATTAAAAACATAGATATATTCAACTTTATATCCCAAAGGTGTAAAAAGTTTAATATATTCTTTCTTTTTGAAATCACACCCAGGCAATTTTTCATCAACAGACCCTACGGTATTTTGAAATTTTTTTTCAATAATATATGCGGTTTTATTTGAGAAATTGATAAAACATTCATCAGGACGCCATTGCTTTGAATTGTAGTTCCTATAGTCAATTCCCATAGGACTTAAAAATTCTGTGTAGACCTTTTGTTGTGGAACCGACTTACCGATATGTTTGTTGTCTATAAAAACATCGCATCCATTTAAATAGTAACCAGCGGATCTAAGGGCATCATTAAGAGATGTTGTTTGCTCAAACAATAATCCGTTGGCATTTGTTTGTGCACCACCACCATATATATTTGCTTTTCTTGACATATGCTATTCTCCTTGTTTATTAAAAAAATCTTTAATATCCACATGCAGAGTATTTGCAATGTGGTTTAATACAGAAATTGATAGACTTTTTACACAACCGGATGCTTCTATTTTTGAAAGGTAACTAATACTAATTTGGAGTTTTTCAGCCAATTGCATTTGAGTGAGTCCAGCCTTTGCCCTATAATGCTTGACATTTGAACCGATTGTTTGATATAGAACTATATCACTCTTAAAATTCATAACTTCCCTCCACAAATATTTTCACTATTTGTGAATATTATACTTTTTCGCGGAAGTAGATTAAATTCACTTATAGTGAAATAATGCTGATAAACCACTGGACTTTACAACTTTTTTGCGGTAATATGTATATCAAACTTAATAAAGGAGGGAATGATTATAGTTTTAGGACCTACTAATTTTTGCCCAGAGCAAACCACTGTTTGGTCTTTCCCTATCCGTGGAAATTGGGCAACTCATTCAGGAAAGTATCGAGGGAATTGGTCGCCATATATTCCAAGAAACTTGATTCTTCGTTATTCTAATCCGGGAGATTGGATTCTAGATCAATTTGTAGGTAGTGGAACAACTCTAGTTGAAGCGAAACTACTTAACCGCAATGCGATTGGTGTTGATATCAATCCTCATTCTGTTTCTTTATCAGAAACAAATCTCAATTTCAATCGAAATACCAAATCAAAAATATTCATAAAGCAAGGAAACGCAATGGATCTGTCTATTTTAAAAGATGAAAGCATAGATCTTATTTGTACACATCCTCCATATTTAGACATCATCAAGTATAGCAAGGACATAAGGGGAGATTTGTCTTTACTAAGTAAAGACAAATTTTGGAAAGCAATTGAAAAGGTTGCTTCCGAATCATACAGAGTTTTAAAAAAAGAAAAATACTGTGCTGTTATGATGGGAGATATTAGACAAGAGGGAGATGTTGTACCACTTGGCTTTAAAACGATGCAAAGCTTTATTAACATGGGTTTCAAATTAAAAGAAATAATAATAAAAGAGCAGCATAATTGTAAATCCACGGGGAAATGGATGAATATTAAAAGAAATTTTTTGTTGCTTGCACATGAGTACATTTTTGTATTCTATAAGTAATCAAATTTCACAAATAGTGAAAGCAAGGCGTTGATAATTTTTACAGCTTTTCGTATAATGGTTATTAAGAAAAGCGAAAAGAGAAATGCAAAATGTCTAATAAAAAAGTGTTACCATTTGTTAAATGGGCTGGGGGAAAAAGACAATTACTTGATAGAATTTCAGAAAGAATGCCAAAAAAATTCAACAAGTATTATGAACCTTTTGTTGGAGGTGGTGCTGTGTTGTTTATGTTACAGCCGGAATATGCTGTGATTAATGATATCAATGCTGCACTTATTAATGCGTACAAAACAATTGAAAAAGAACCGAAGTGTTTTATTGAATGCATAAAAGAGTTTGATTTAAAGATTATTGAAGGCTCAAAGGATTATTATTATTTATTAAGGGAACATTATAATGATAAGCTTATGAAAGAGGAATTCGACACAGAATTAGCTGCCTTGTTTGTCTTTATTAATAAGCATTGCTTTAATGGCCTGTATCGAGTTAATGGAAAAGGCTTATTTAACGTTCCATACAACAACAGCAAAAAAGAATCAATTGATGTTCAATCAATTATTAATACATCCGATTACCTAAAAAAAATTACGATACTTCAAGGTGATTTTGAAAGTGCATGCGAGGGAACCCAAGAGGGGGATTTTGTATTTTTTGATAGCCCATATGCACCTTTAAATCCTACGTCGTTTGAGTCGTATACAAAAGAGGGTTTTGATGTGGAAAGCCATGAACGACTTGCTAAGCTTTTTGATAAGCTAACACAGAAGGGATGTTATTGTATGCTTACAAATCATAATACAGACTTTATTAATAGACTGTATGGAAATAAAGGTTATACAATAGATGTTGTTAACGTTAAACGAATGATTAATTCTGATGCGTCAAAAAGAACGGGAGAGGAAGTAATCATTTGCAATTACTAGGGGGATGCTTTGGAAAAAGTATTAAGTGGAAAAGAAAAGTATTTTTTTGAAAACACATTTGCTCAGCTTATTCTTGATGATTCATTTATTATATTACCAAAAATAAAAAAACAGAGTATTGATATGATATTTGCAGATCCACCATATTTTCTTAGTAATGGGGGGATTACTTGCAATGGCGGCAAGATGGTATCTGTAAACAAAGGAAATTGGGATAAAATCGGCGATTCAGCCACAGAAGTATCAGAAAAACATAAATTTAATAGAAAATGGATAAAGCTTTGTAAGAGGATATTAAAGCCGAATGGAAGTATTTGGATTTCAGGTACAATGCACAATATTTATTCCATTGGGATGGCACTTGAGCAAGAAGGCTTTAAAATTATTAATAATATAACTTGGCAAAAGACGAATCCACCGCCAAATCTCTCGTGTAGATGTTTTACACATTCGACGGAAACAATTTTATGGGCGCAAAAAGCAGAAAAGAAAGCTCGTCATTTTTTTAATTATGAATTAATGAAAGAACAAAATGCTGGTAAACAAATGAAGGATGTTTGGACGGGAAGCTTAACGAAACCATCAGAGAAAAAACTTGGTAAACATCCTACACAAAAACCGGAGTATCTTCTTGAACGGATCATACAATCGTCTACAAAGCCTGGAGATATTGTTTTAGATCCATTTTGTGGTTCTGGTACAACCGGTGTTGTAGCGAATAGATTCAAACGTTACTTCATCGGAATTGATACTGAAGAGGAGTATCTAAATATATCAAAAGCACGATTGGAGATGGAAGAAAATGATAGAACGCAATTTTGATGAATGGCTCGAAAAATTAAGAAATAGTATTTCAGGATATGATTACTATATAGATTTTAATAAGGTGGTCAAAAATGTTGAAAGTATTAAACTTGAGTTAAATATTCTAAATGTTCTTATTGGAGCCAAAGATATTGAAACAAAGTTTGAAGAGATAGTTGGTAAATATCCGGAGACATTAAAATGCATACCATTGCTTCTTGCAGTTCGAGGTAGCGAAATATACGCGCAGGATGAAGAGGGCGCTTTTTTGTACAACTTTAATAAGATGAATTATAGCATTGAACAGTATAAATTATTCATGAGAAAAACAGGATTGTTTGATTTGATTGCGAATCATCTTATAAACAATTTAGTTGATTATGCATTGGGTGTTGAAACTGGATTGGATTCAAATGGAAGAAAGAACAGGGGCGGGCATCAAATGGAAAATTTGGTGGAGGGATACATTCGCTCTGCGGGATTCTCCAAAGATGTAGATTATTACAAAGAAATGTATCTTGTGGATATTGAGAAAAAATGGAACATAGATCTTTCGGCAATTTCAAATCAGGGAAAAGCTGCTAAAAGATTCGATTTTGTGATTAAGACACAGGACATGATATACGCTGTTGAAACAAACTTTTATACTGGAGGTGGCTCAAAACTAAATGAGACGGCAAGAAGCTATAAAATGCTGTCTCAGGAGTCAAATGAGATTGAAGGATTCACGTTTGTATGGTTTACAGATGGAATAGGTTGGAAATCAGCAAGAGGAAATTTACGTGAAACGTTTGATGTAATGGAACACATTTACAATATTGATGATATGGAAAATGATATTATGAAGAAAGTTTTTAAGTAGACAATCGATGTCTAAAAAGGTTGCTCTTACTTTAAGAAGAAAAGAAAACTGCATATCAGGCACACATTCACATTTAGTCGCCGTAAATATGCAGAGGTTATAATATTTGTTTTTAAAACCACTAAGTGAGATTTTAGAACATGTTGGAAAATCTCTGCAAGAAAGCAAGGATTGGACAGGACGTCCAATCCAGGCAAACACTGAGACAGGATGTCGAATGTTTGCCGATTGCGGACTATAAAAGATGCATAAATTGATTTTCCTTACATGTTCTTATTCGAACGACAGGTTAAAAAACAAATATTATAACCTCTGCATAAGGAAGGCGACACCTCAAATTGAAGTGCCGCCTGAAAAGCAGTTTTTACTTTCGAATTTTTTTAAGACCTCTGAATATCTTAAGATTGATTATATCCAGCATGCCTTCGATGGTGCCTTCGCCCACTGTCGCACTTGCGGCTTGTGTAAGAGCGTAAAACGGCATTTCATTCATCATGGCGGCTATCATTTTAGCCTGTTCTTTATCGGCATTTTCGCCCGCAACTTTTTTGATTACCTGTTTGTAAACCAATCGTCCCATAAAGGTGCTTTTAACATCGTTAAAGCAATTTTCCATGGTGAAAGGTCTTTTAAATACCGCAACTTCCGTGTATTTTTTGTTTGCAAAGAATGCATCGTAGTCATCGGCTGCGCTTGAAAGGGTGTAGCCTTCCAATTCGCCGTCTTTTAACTTGATCTCAATATCTTTTTCCAAAACACAATCGTTAACATTTTTACATAAGCAGATTTTGTAACGGCCGTTTTCCACATAACGTTTTCTGATTTCCGCGTTATAGTAGCCAAGCTCGCTAATAGGAATCGAAGCACTGATTTCTTTTTCTTCGCCCGCTTCCAAATCGATTTTTAAAAAGCTTCGTAATTCCTTTTTGGGAAGACTTACAAATTTGCTTTCGTGTCCGACGAAAATAAATGCGGTTTCTCTAAGCTTCCTGTCAGAGTTGTTTTTTACAACAAAGGATAGATTGATTGATGCTTCAAAAGCTCCATCGCCCGATTCTTCATTGGTGTATGAATAAATCTCATTATCGCATTTTAAGTCCTTAAAGCTTGTATCTCCATATGAAAGCCCGTAACCAAAAGGAAATCTTACCGGGATGTTTTTTGTATCATAATGGCGATAGCCAATATATATACCTTCTTTGTAGAAAACTTCTTTTGAGTTACCCGGGAAGTTTGCATATGAAGGGTTATCTTCAAGCTTTAAAGGCCAAGTTTCCGCCAGCCTTCCGGAAGGATTGGTTTTGCCGCAAATAATATTTGATACGGCTTTCCCGCCACCTTCACCCGCAAGATAGGAAAGAAGCACGGCTTTTGCCTTGTCAAACCAAGGAATTTCCACAGGAGCACCACCGGACAGAACCACAATGACATTTTCGTTGACTTTAAAAAGCTCGTTCAAAAGTCTAAGCTGATCTTCCGGCATTTTCATATCCTTGCGATCAAAACCTTCGGACTCGAAACCTTCCGTAAGCCCCACAAAAACAATTACCGCATCTTTGCCCTTTGCGCATTCGCAGGCTTCTTTTATTAGTTTATCCGATTCTTCCGGATTTTGGCCGTCATTGCTGTTTACGGAATATCCTTTTGCAAAATCCATTGAGAAGCCTTCCGCAGTTAGGCAATCAAAGGCGTTTTCAACTTTAAAAGGATTAATCTTTGAACTGCCTGCGCCTTGATATCGCGGCGTTTTGGCAAACTCACCGATTAGGGCTATTTTTTTGCTGCTATCAATAGGCAATATATTTTCATCATTTTTTAAAAGAACAATGGATTTTTCGGCAGCTTCCACGGAAAGAGCATGGTGTTTGTCCTTATCAAAATCAAAGTCTTTTTCCAAAACATCGCTTTGCTCAAGAACCAATGCCAAAACATTTTCCGCACATTTATCTATCAGTTTTTCGAATTCATCATCGTTGGAAGCCTTTGCTTCGGCAACGATTTTTCTGTCATTTAAGCCGCCGTTTCCGGGCATCTCAAGGTCAAGTCCCGCTTTTACGCCAAGGATTCTGTCATGAACGGCAGTCCAGTCGGATACAACCATACCCTCATATCCCCATTCGTCCCTGAGGATGTCCGTAAGTAAAGCTTTGTTATCGCTTGAATAGACACTGTTTATTTTATTGTATGAGCACATAATTGTTTTTGGCTTAGCCTCTTTTACAGCTATTTCAAAGGCTCTTAGGTAAATATCCCTCAGAGTGCGCTCGTTAACCACCGCACTGATGGTCATTCTGAGCTTTTCTTGATTGTTTGCCGCAAAATGCTTTAAAGATGTGCCGATTCCCAGTGCCTGGACTCCTTTTATCCAAGCAGCTGCAAGTTTGCCCGCAGCATATGGGTCTTCACTGAAATATTCAAAGTTACGTCCGCAAAGAGGGCTTCTTTTCATATTGGCACCGGGTCCCAATATAACCGCAACTTTTTCTTTTAAACATTCTTCTCCTAAAGCATTTCCGACTTTTTCAATAAGTTCACTGTCAAAAGAGCAAGCTATGGCACTTGCCGTTGGAAAACAAGTTGCGTGTATGCTTTCTCCGAGACCCAAGTGGTCTTCATTCTTACCCTGTTTTCTAAGCCCATGAGGGCCGTCGGCAACCATTATGTCGGGAATATTTAATCTATCGATTTTTTGTGTTTTCCAAAAAGAAGCTCCCGAACATAAAGAGGCTTTTTCTTCGAGAGTCATTTCGCTTATCAGTTGTCTTGCTTTTTCTTTGTAATTCATCTAAATTAACACTCCTGTTTACTATATTTCACCACACAATTAATTATAAAATCACATAATGCATAAAGCAATTGAAAAAAAACCAAAAAGGTTTAAAATTAATAGTTAGTAAAGTTTTTTTAAGCGACAAAATTTGTATAATAACCAGGAGGAAGTAAAATGTTAATATTTACTACAGAATCGATCCCGGGTGTGGAGTTTGAACTTCTCGGTTTGGTTCAGGGTACAACCGTAAGAGCAAAACACATCGGTCATGACTTTATGGCGGGCATTAAAAACCTTGTAGGTGGCGAAGTGGAAAGCTATACGGATATGCTTTGTGAAGCACGTAACATTGCAACCGAAAGAATGATTTATATGGCTCAAAGCATGAATGCCGATGCTATTGTAGGCGTAAGATACGGATCTGCAGAGGTTATGCAGGGCGGTGCGGAAATTCTTGCATACGGAACAGCTGTAAGAATTAAGAGCGGAAATCCAAGTCAGGCATTCCATTATCAATATAATCCAAACTTTAACAGACCGTATACCGGAAACCCTAACATGGGAGGTCCAAATATGGGAGGCCCAAATATGGGAGGTCCAAATATGGGAGGTCCTAACATGGGAAACCCGAATATGGGAAATCCAAATATGGGACAGCCGAATATGAACGGACAGCCGTACAACCAACAGTAAATATAGGAAAAACCAAAAAATCCCTTGCATAAGCCTTGCGTGGGATTTTTTATTAAAAAAGCTTGTTATGCCATTGCTAAGGATTTATAATTAGCTTGTAGGGTGTGGATGCGATAATTGCGTTAAATTTGGGAGATGTTTCAATTGTTGCAAATAACTTATAAACAACCAATTAGGAGGTATTTATGGGGGTAAAAGCAAAAAAACATACCATTGCCGGAGCATTAGGAGCATTTTCGGCGTCTACAATTCGTACCTTTTCAATCAGCGCAATATTAATGCTTGTATTTCTGGCAGTGATTGCGGTAAATTTCCTTACTTTTTACAATGTTCAATTTGTAACGGAACAGTATCAGATGGAAATACGTAAAGATGTGCAGACAATTAACAAAAGACTTTTGTTTGCGCTTGTTTCAAACGATCCGGAAATTACGGCTGAACAAAGCGAAGATCTTACGGAAAGATTTGAAAAAATCAGCGGTTATTTTGAAACGATTTCCAAAAACCTTAATAATGCATCACTTGGTAGCGAACTTTCAAGCGATTGGAATGCAGTAAGAGATGCATCTTTTGAAATGCTTGCATTGATTGAGGCCGGAAAGACCGACGAAGCTCTGATTTACTACAACTCAACCTTGAATGATGTGTCGGAAACTTTGGCGGATGCCTTGGATGAAACCGGCGCTTTGGCAGAAAAAGAGGCATATAATAAGTATGTAACGATTCTTATTATAACGGGAGTAGCGGTTGCTGTTCTTGTAATTGCTCTTATAATCATTATTCTGAGCACAAGAAAGAAGAGCAGAGCTCTTATCAATAACATTGAAAATGACCTTCAAGTTCTTATCGATGCATCGGGAGAACTTGAAAAAGGAAACGTTCATGCTGAAATCAATTACGATAAAGATAATGAAATCGGCAGAGTTGCAACTCAGTTGAGAAACGCAGTCGGAGCTTTGACATACTATATTGACAGAATCAGTGAAGTAATGTCGACTATGGCAGACGGCAATTTTGATATATCCTTTGACAGAGATTTTGACGGAGATTTCAGAGTTATTCAGACTTCTGTTGAAGATTTTACAAAGAAGATTTCCGAATCCATGCGCGAAATCATGCAGGTTTCGAGAATGGTATCGGAAGGCTCCAATAACCTTGCGGATGCAGGTCAAAACCTTGCGGATACCGTTACGGATCAGGCTATGATTGTAGATGAGCTTTCCAATAACGTTAGCAGGATTAATCAAGAAATTACCACTAATTCCGTTGAAGCCGAAAACATTGCAAAAGAGGCTACGATTGTTGCACAAAACATAGTTGAGGGTGACAAGAAGATGCAGGAAGTTGTGGCTGCGATGAATGCCATATCCGATTCATCACAGGAAATTTCCAAGATTATAGATACAATTAATGATATTGCATCTCAGACAAATCTTTTGTCATTAAATGCCAGCATAGAGGCAGCAAGAGCGGGTGAGGCCGGAAAAGGTTTTGCCGTTGTTGCTACAGAGGTTTCGCAGCTTGCGGGTCAAACTGCTCAGGCTGCGCAAAATACCGCAGATCTTATTCATACATCACTTAAGAACGTGGAAGCGGGCATAAGTGTGGCAAATGAAACGGCGGAAGAACTTGCAAAGATGGTTTCGGAAGTTCAAGGAATTGCCGAAAAGGTAAAAACCATTGCGGAAGATTCCACAATGCAGGCAAGCTCCGTTAAGGGAATGTCTACGGATATCGGTGATATTGCCGATGCGGGACAGAATAATGCGGCAACATCGGAAGAATCCTTGGCACTCAGCAACGAAATGAGTAATCACGCTAAGTATCTTAAGGAGATGGTAGACAGATTCCAACTTAAAGAATAAAGAATTAATCTTTATATAAATGAACTAAAAAAGCATCGAAAGGTGCTTTTTTAGTGTGATTTTTGTTATAATGTAGATGATGTAGACAATATGTCGATTAAGGGCATATAAAAGATGGAGGAGATAAAATGAGAGTTGCACTGATTACGGGGGCATCTTCGGGCCTCGGAGCGGGTTTTGCAAGAGAGATAGTCCAAAAGGAAAGAAATATTGACGAAATATGGCTAATAGCCAGAAGACGCGAAAAACTTGAGCAAGTAGCGGCATCTTTGAATTTCGGGACCAAAATAATAAGCATGGATGTTACAAGCGAAGAGGCAATAAATGAATTTGAGCAAACATTACAGGCAGCAAAAAATGCCGACCCAAGCTTTCGAATAGGCCTTTTTATTAACTGTGCGGGCTATGGCAAAATAGGAAACTATGAAAAGGTTTCACGCTATGATTCCGCTCATATGATAGATTTGAATTGCAAAGCGGCGGTTATAATGACTCTTCTTTGTATTCCTTATATGAGTGCGGGAGACAGAATTGTTGAGATATGTTCCACATCAGCCTTTCAGCCGCTGCAACATTTAAACCTTTATGCTGCAAGCAAGGTCTTTTTATACAACTACACAAGAGCCCTCAGAATGGAGCTTTTGCCAAAAGGCATCGTGGTTACCGCGGTGTGCCCTTGGTGGGTGGGAGATACGGAATTTATCGGTGTTGCAAAAAACAATGATGCCAATGCCAATGTTAAAGCCGGCGTTGCGGGATTTCCTCTTGCAACAAAACAAAAGGATGTGGTAAGACGTGCCCTGAATGCAAGCCGCGCAGGCTTTGCGGTTTCCACACCGGGCTTTATGTGCTTTATTCACAGAATGATTGCAAAAATAGTGCCGAGAACGGCAATGATGTATATTTGGGAATTGTTTAGGAAAGTCGGTTAATAGGGGTGACGGATATGCAGATAGTTGAATTGATATGGAAAATAATAAGAAATTTACTGGGCAATGTTATCTTTTGGACCACCATTGCCGGAATTGTAATTTTTATATTTGAGAAAATACATTACAATAATTTAAAAAATAAAAGAGGAAAGATAGGCTGATACACAGGTATCGGCGAATGATATGTATAAGAAAAATGATATTTTGGAACTGAATATAGTAGACACGGGTGTCGACGGAGAAGGCATAGCTAAAATAGACGGCTATGTGTTTTTCGTAAAAGACGCGGTCTGCGGAGATGAAATAAAAGCAAAGGTTATGAAAGCGGGTAAAAGTTTCGGATATGCAAAACTTTTGGAAATTATCAAACCGGCAAAAGACCGCGTGGAGCCTTTTTGCCCCGTGGCAAATAAATGCGGTGGTTGCAGCCTGCTTAATCTTTCTTACGAAGCTCAACTTAGATTTAAAGAAAAAAAGGTAAAAAACAACATTGAAAGAATCGGTAAGGTCGCTGATTTTGCCTTCAAGCCAATTGTTGGAATGGATGACGGAAAAAATCTTCGCTATCGAAACAAAACTCAGTTTCCTGTGGGACAAGACAAAAACGGACGGGTGATAACGGGATTTTTTGCAAGCCGTACTCACAGCGTAATAGAAATAGATGATTGCATGGCGTCGCCTTTGGTGAATGAGTGCATTTTAAGGGTTATCAGAGACTTTATGGAAGAAAACTCCATTAAACCCTATGATGAAAAAACACACAGCGGTAGCGTGCGTCATGTACTTATAAGAAACGGATTTGCAAGTGGAGAGATAAATGTGTGCCTTGTGCTTAAGGGGGACAAATTCCCACAAAGCGATGAATTGGTTAAAAGGTTAAAGAACGCAATAAGCAGTTCTGCGGATTCGATAAAATGGGAGCTTACGGGTCTTGTACTAAATATAAATAAAGAAAAAACCAATGTCATAATGGGAAAAAGATGCAAGACATTGTGGGGAAAAAGCTATATTACGGATAAAATCGGGGATTTAAGCTTTAATATTTCTCCTCTTTCTTTTTATCAGGTAAATCCCGCCCAGACCATAAAGATGTATGAAAAAGCTTTGGAATATGCAAATCTTAAAGGAGATGAAAAAGTTTGGGATTTGTATTGCGGAATAGGAACCATATCTTTGTTTTTGGCAAAGAAAGCCGGTAAGGTGTTCGGTGTGGAAATAGTGCCTGAGGCCATAGAGGATGCAAAGGAAAATGCAAAACAAAACGGAATAGATAATGTGGAATTTATTGCGGGAGCGGCCGAAGAAGTTATACCCGAATACTACAAAAAAACGGGAGAAAAACCGGATGTTATAGTTGTGGATCCACCAAGAAAAGGCTGCGATAGCAAACTTCTTGATACAATCATAAAATCGGGATGTAAAAGACTTGTTTATGTTTCATGCGACAGTGCGACTTTGGCGAGAGATATAAACTATCTTTTAAAGAACGATTTTAAGTTGGAAGAGCTGACGCCTTTTGATAATTTTCCGGGCTCTGCTCATGTTGAGTGCGTTTGCTATATGATAAATACAAGGGAAAAATAATAAAAAAACAGTTGACTTTAGAAAAAGATTTGATAAAATTAAATTGAACTCAATTAATTTATATGGCTATTAAGAGGTCTGATTATGATAGGATTAAAAAATTCTTTGGTTAACTATTTTAAAAAAGCGGAAAAGAAAAACTTTAACCACAATCTCGGTATAGAGCTAGAACATTTCATTCTTGATAAAAAAGAAATGACATCCATTTCTTATGCCGGTGATAAAGGCATACAACAATTGCTTCTTGCTTTGATGGATAAATATCCCGAGGCAAGACCCATAAATGAAGGAAGCTTTTTGGGATTTAATCTTCCGGAATTCAATATAACTTTGGAACCGGCTGCTCAGCTTGAAATAAGCATTGCACCGAGTGAATCCGTTGAGTGGATTGAAGAAGTTTATAAAGATTTTCTTAAAAATCTTGAAGAAATCCTAGATCGTTTCGGATATATCGCAAAAAATGCCGGAGGCCAGCCTATAAGCAAAGTAAAAGATTTAAAGCTTATTCCAAAAAGACGTTATGAACTTATGAATGAGCATTTTGGAAAAATAGGAAGCGGCGGAATGGAAATGATGCGAGGTACGGCATCTTTGCAAGTATCGATAGATTACAGAAACGAAAGCGATTTCAGAGAGAAATTTCAAGCTGCTTATTTTTACGGACCGATTTTAAAAATACTCTGTGACAACACGGAAATTTTTCAGGGTGAGGAAGTTAAGGGATATTTAAAACGCACGGATATTTGGCGAAGAACGGATTCCAACAGATGCGGAATTATTCCGGGTGTTTTTTCAAAAGACTTCGGATACGGAAATTATGCGGATTTTATATGCAATTTAATTCCGATTTTAATAAAAGACGCTGAAGAAATAATTCCAACGGGCAATAAGAAAGCGGCGGATATTTACGAAGGAAAAAGCTTAAATGATGAAGAAATAGCACATCTCCTGTCCATGGCTTTTCCAGATGTAAGATTAAAACAATTTATTGAAATTCGTTTCGCCGATTCGGTTGCATATCCTTTTGCTTCGGCATACGCTGCCTTGATTAAAGGGCTGCTTTACAGCAAAGAAGGAATTGCCTTTGCACAAAATTTCATATTAAACAAGAACTTAAAAGATGAAGATATCCTTAATTCGGAAGACGAGCTTATGGAAAAAGGCTGGAAGGCTTATGTTTATAACAGACCTGTAAAAGAGCTTGCAACTTGTATCTTAAAGATAGCCGAAAGGAATCTTCCGCCTGAAGAAAAGTTATATTTGGAGCCATTTACGGCGGTAATTGAATATGGCGGTATCACAAAAATACCGGAAGATAAATTAAAAGAAATCCTTGAAAAATCAAACGAAAACAGGAGATATATTTATGAGATTACAGGAACAGGTATTTGAAGCTTACAGAGAACACATTAATTCACATATGGAAGAAAACAAAAAGGCTGGACTTGTGGCAAAAGAGGCAATAGAAAACTCACCTCTTATGTACAACAATGTTTTGGACAAGACGGTTCACATTCCAAAGGTTTTCGATAAAAAGGCCATTGCCGATTTTGAAGATGTTGTGGCAATGAGCTACAAGATATTCGGAAAGGTTATTGAGGAGTATCGCACACATGAAGATTACAGAAAGCTCTTTCCTTTTTCCAAGGAGCTTGAGGAGCTTATTTTACTTCCGAGAAGATCAAAAAGCTTTTTGCCGATTTGCAGAATTGATATTTTTTACCATGAAGACAGCGGTGATTTTAAATTTTGTGAAATAAATACCGACGGTGCGGCCGCAATGATAAGAGATTTGGAGCTTAGAAAAGCATTGGTCCACAATCCTGCTCATAAAGAAGTTGAAAAGAAATTTAAGCTTGAGCCTTTTGAATTGTTTGATTCGTGGGTTAAAACATTTATGGATATATACGACTCTTACGAAAAGAAAAATGACAATCCACATGTTGTTCTTACGGACTTTTTGGAGAATGCTACATTAAAGGAATTCGAGGAATTCGAAAGACATTTTAAGGCTGCCGGAATAAGTTGTGAAATTTGCGATATTCGTACCCTAAAATACGAAAATGGTGTATTATATACAAAAGAGGGAAAAAGAATTGACGCAATTTACAGAAGGGCGGTAACGGCCGATATTATGGATCATTTTGATGAAGTAAGTGATTTTATCAATGCCGTAAAAGATGATGCGGTATTTATAGCCGGTGATTTTGCGACTCAGATTATCCATACAAAATGGCTCTTTTATGTATTGCATCATGAGAGAACAAAGAAGTTTTTAAGCGATGAAGAAAACGCTTTTGTTGAAAAGCATGTGCCTTTGACTGTTGAATTCTCAAAAGAGTATATTTCTCTTGAAGAAGTTAACAACAATAAAGATAAATTTATGCTTAAACCGATGGATGCTTACGCATCGAAAGGTGTATACGCGGCAGGACGCGAGTACAACCAAGCGGATTGGGAAAAAGTTACAAAAGACCTTTACGGAAAAGGCTTTGTAGCCCAAGAGTATTGTACACAGTATATGACCGACAACATTGATTTTGCTTGGGGAGACGGCAAATGGCATCCTTACATCAATATGCCGGGACTTTATACATACAATGGCAAATTTACCGGAATACTTATGCGTATGGCATGCGAAGAAAACATCATCGTTGCTCATGAAAACGAAAGAACTGCCCCTGTATTTATGGTTAAAGAATAAATATTAAGGAGATACATATGAGCGTTGTATCATTGACACTGGGCAATTATATTATGATAGCGGAACTGTTGGGACTCTGGGTAATGCTGGAGTCCAATGTTCATTTGAAAAAAAGAACCATAATGGTTACTCGTGGCGTGATACTGCTTATATTTACCGAAGCACTGCTTTGGGGCATAGAAAGATGGACCAGGGAGTTGGATTATCTTACCAATATAAGAATCATTCTTACACCAACCGTTTACCTGCTCCATTCTTTAATAATGATGGGTATTATTGACATGGCGGAATTTGTTAAGAAGCGCAGATTTCTATTTTATCTGCCGCTTCTTATAGCTGCGCCTCTTCTATACACTTCTCAGTGGACACACATAGTCTTTTGGTTTAGCGATGACAATCTGTTTATATCGGGAATGGGAATAATGCGTTATTTCCCTTACATGCTTTTCTTATTCTACGTAGTTATATTCGTAGGATCTGTTTTGTTGCGATATAAGCGCCTGGGAAATGCTGAAAGAAAAGGCGTTTTAATAAGTCTTATTGCCGCAATGGTAGGTGTCGTTTTACATGTTATTTATGATATTGATGTAGATTACAGCACACTTTTTGCTTCGCTCTTGCTCATTTACTATTTATCCTTGTATATATTAACAGCAAAGGAAGATACTCTTACTCATCTTCTGAATCGTCAGTGCTATTATGCAGATTCGGATAAGTTAAAGGAACGCATAAGCGCTGTGGTATCTGTGGATATGAATGATTTGAAAAAATATAATGATACAAAGGGACATGATGCGGGAGACAAGGCATTGACAACTGTAGCCGAGTGTCTCATAAAAAACAGACTTAAAAATAAAAAGGTTTATAGAATAGGCGGCGATGAATTTGCGATTTTCTATTTGAATAAAAGCGAAGAAGAAGTAAAAGAAGATATAGAAAAAATGCGCGAAGAGTTGGCAAAAACAGAATATGTATGTGCATTCGGTTACCAAATGGTAGAGAATAAGAATGTTGATGAGGCAATTTTAAAGGCAGATAGGCAAATGTATTCAAACAAAGCAGCTCTTAAGGATAGCGATGCCAGAAGAATTGCTGCCCACAAAATAGCAACAATCCGCGTTATGCATGAAGCTTTGGGCTCGGCCATGTGGGGAATGGAATTTGACGAAAACGGAGAGATGGTTTCTGTTGAATGGAGTCCGGAATTCAGAAAAATGATCGGATATACGGATGAAAATGATTTCCCGAACAAGCTGGAGTCTTGGTCAAGTCTTTTGCATCCGGATGATAAATACGCTGTTCTTAAGGAATTTAATGATACAATATTGGATTATTCCGGCAAGAAGAATTATGATGTGGAATATCGTCTTATGGTAAAAAGCGGAGAATTCAGATGGTTCCATGCTTTGGGAAGGCTGCTAAGACGCGACAACGGCTTGCCTTTGTCTTACGTGGGTATGTTTGTTGACATTACCGATAAGAAGACTTTAATGGATAAACACTTTTTGCTATAATGTAAAAGATTTTAGTAAAAGAAGAGAGAAGCAGTAATTGCAAAGGAATATAAAATGGCAAAAGTAATAGTTGGAATGTCCGGCGGCGTGGATAGTGCCGTAACGGCATTGCTTTTAAAAGAACAAGGATATGAAGTAATAGGTGTTACCCTAAGAACATGGGAGGCCGAAGACGGCGAAGAAAGCAGATGTTGCGAAATAGACGATGCAAGAGCCGTGGCAATGAAAATAGGTATAGATTTTCACACATATAATTGCGTGGAACAGTTTAAGAATCAGGTTGTGGAACCTTTTATGGAAGCCTATGCGAAGGGAATGACTCCGAATCCTTGTACGGAATGCAACAGATGCCTTAAATGGGAGAGACTTATTCATGTGATGAAGGTCTTTGAGGCCGATTATGTGGCAACGGGACATTATGCAAATATCGTGAAACTGGACAACGGAAGATATAGCGTCAAAAAGGCTGCATTCGCGGACAAAGATCAAACATATATGCTTTACAGACTTAGCCAGGAACAGCTAAGTCATACTCTTATGCCTCTGGGCGATATAAGCAAAGATGAAGTCCGTGAAATAGCAAGAAAAGCGGGACTTTCGGTAGCGGAGAAAAAAGATTCTCAGGAAATCTGCTTTGTTATGAACGGCAGTTATACGGACTTTATTGAAGATAATTATAAGGGAGAACTTAAAGGCAGCGGAAACTTCGTGGATAGTGAAGGAAAAGTCCTTGGACAGCACAAGGGCATAATTCACTATACAATCGGCCAAAGAAAAGGCCTCGGAATATCAAGCGCACAGCCTTTGTATGTAAATAAAATAGATGTGGAAAAAAACGAAGTGGTTCTGGGAAGCGAAGAATTGCTTTACACAGACAGAGTTGAAGTCTGTGATGTGAGATTTACCGCAATAGAGGACTTGCAAGAGGGCGAAGAATTAAAATGCAAAGTAAAAATCCGTTACAGGCATGATGCCAAGCCCGCAAGCATAACAAAAAGCGATAATGGAAATATAATAATTAAATTTGAAGATAAAGTAAAAAGCGCAACTCCGGGACAATCGGCCGTATTTTACGATGAAAATGATGTCCTTCTGGGGGGCGGAATTATTGTATAAAAAATAAAGAAAAATGTTTTGTAATATTGACATCTATACTTTATAATAAAAATAGATGAGGTGGATAATCTTTGTATTTTACTAAAGGGTGCACGTATTTAAGGGGGATTAATATGTGGAACTTTAGTTTTATTTATCCTACTTTATTGATATTGTTTATTCTATTGGTATTCTATTTTTCGTTGCCAAGACTCGGCATAAGACAAAATAAAGTCTTTTTGAAAATCATTATTATAGAAACCCTTGTTGTAATTTCGGATATTGTTTCCAGTGTAATGGATAATAATTATCATGATCATCCTCTTGCGCTTGTAAGTGTGGCGAATATGATGTATTTCATATTCTTTATGCTTCGTGCGTATGTTTTGTTTAGCTTTGTTATAAGCGTTTTGCATTTATATCCGAGAAAGTTTCCGGCTGTAAAATATTTTGTACGCCTGCCATTATTCCTTTCTTTGGTAGTTACGGCATTTTCGCCTTTTACGGGAATGATTTATATTGTAAACGAGACCGGATATCATGCCGGACCTTTCTATAACGTTATATATTTTTGCTCCTTCTTCTATCTCGGATTGGCATTTTTGTCATTCTTCATAAAACGCGATGTGTTGGTAAGAAAAAGAGAACTTTTCAGCCTTCTTTTCTACAATGTCATTATCGGAGCGGGCTTGATTTTCCGCATACTTTTACCGAATTATTTGTTGATGGACACATTCTGTTTAATGGCAATTTTGCTTGTATATCTTTCCTTCGAAAATCCGGAGTTTTATTTAGACTTAAGAAGTACGGCTTTTAACAGAAAAGCATTGACGGACTTTTTGGATGAAAGGGCCGGCAATCAGTGGAAGAATTATATTTGCCTTATTATTCATGATTATTCCGAAATGCGTGCAATATACGGTCCAACACAAATGGATGATGCTTTGCATATGATTTCCGATTATTTAAATCAGCTGTTTCCGAAAGCGCATATCTTCTACTTTTCAAGAGGACGCTTTGTAATATTAACGGATAGTCGCACTAATAAAGAAGAGGCTTGCGAAAATATAGCAAAGAGATTTGAAAGCCCGTGGAAGTCGGAAGATTCGGAAGTCTATTTAAAGATAGCCTTCGCTATTTTTGCGTCTGAGAAGAATAAATTGTCCGCGGAGGTTATTGAGGGAACCATCACAACTGCCCTGGACAGAGCGGATTTTATTAACGACAGACGTCCTTTGTATATAAGCACGGAAGATATTGAAGAAACCGAAAAAGAATTGGAAATAGAAAGATGTTTTGAACATGCCATAGAAAACGGCAAAATAGAAGCATTTTTACAGCCTATTATCGATGTGGAAAGCGGAAGAATCATCGGAGCGGAAGCCCTTGCACGTCTCAGAGACGAGGAAGGAAATGTTATTCCGCCGCATATGTTTATTCCTATTGCCGAAAGTACGGGTCGCGTGCATGAACTTGGTGTTCAAGTCTTTGAAAAAGCATGCGAATTTATCAAAGAATCGGGTCCGGGAATGAGAGGCCTTAGTTGGATAAATGTAAATCTATCACCTATTCAGATGCTTCAAGCGGACTTAGCCGAACAGTTGGAAAGCATTGCAAACAAACATGGTGTGAATACCGAATTGATTCATTTGGAAATAACGGAAGAATCTACAATAGACGACTATTCCATGCAGCATCAAATTACAGCATTAAAAGATAAAGGGTTTGTTTTGGTTCTTGATGACTACGGAACGGGTTATTCGAATCTTGCAAGACTTAAAAAGATTCCTTTTACTACGGTAAAATTGGATATGGATATTGTATTGGACTATTATCATAATCCGGATGAAGTGCTGCCGATGATGATTAAAACATTTAAGCAATTGGGCTTTAAAATCACGGCGGAAGGAATTGAAAACGAGCATATGTCTTTGGTGCTTGCGGAGCTTGGATGCGACTATTTCCAAGGCTTCTATTATTCGACGCCTATTCCTATGCATGAATTTTCCGAGAAGTATTTAAAACCGGCATAAAAAAGTTTGGAATTTTTGTTGACAAAAATAAAAAGATAGTTTATAGTTAGTTATAGCTAACCGATACTTAATCGGTGTTAATATTTGAAAACAGAAATTTTTTTTGATAACGAGTTAGATATTACTAACCAAAGGAGGATTGTTATGAGCGTTGTTATAGTTGGTGGAAATGACCGAATGGTTTCGAATTATAAAAGTGTATGTAAGAAATATAATTGCAGTGCAAAGGTATACACTCAGATGAAAGGAACTTTGAGAGACAAAATCGGAAATCCGGATTTGCTGATACTTTTTACCGGAACGGTATCACACGATATGGTACATTGTGCAATGAAAGAAATAAAGGGCAGCGATACAAAAATAGCCAGATCCCATTCAAGTTCCATTTCTTCTTTAAAAAGCATTTTGGAAGAGCACATTCCTGCATAATAAATATATATACGACAAAAGGGGGCCTATTATAAGGCCCTCTTTTGTTATGTGTGAATTGCATTGTTGTTACTTGGACTTTTAGTGTATAATTAAAGGCAGATTTAAAAAGAAATTAGGGAATAGGTGTATTATGTTAGCAATTGGAATAGATACGGGCGGAACCTGTACGGATGCGGTAATATTTGATTTTGAAAACAAAAAAATAGTTGCAAGCGCCAAGTCGCAAACAACACATTCGAATCTTGAAATCGGTATAGAAAATTCTTTGAAAAAACTTCCGGAAGATTTGCTTAAAAATTGTTCATATCTTGCGCTTTCCACAACCTTGGCAACCAATGCTTGTGTGGAAAACAAAGGCGGAAGAGTTCTTATGATTTTCATAGCCGCTTACGAAAAGGCCATAAAAGACAATTATCGTTCATACGGATTTGATAGCTTGGATAACATGTATATGTTAAATTGCGGTGATGACAGACTGGAAGAACCGGATTGGGACCTCTTTAAAAAAGAAATAAAAGAAAAATTGACAGGCTATGACAGCATAGCCATTGCTGATATGAATTCATCCAGAAACAACGGTGTTAACGAAAAAAAGGCAGCTGATATCATTAGGCAGACGGATGACCTTCCTATAGTGTGCTCTTATGAATTATTCCAGGACAGAAATGTTCTACAAAGGGGGGCGAGCGCCCTGCTTAATGCCAAGCTTTTGCCTGTTATCGCAAGGTTTCTTCGTGCGGTTAAGGGAGTGTTGAAAAAAGAAAGTCTGGATTTGCCGGTGGTTATTATGAGAAGTGACGGTTCTCTTATGAGTGAAGAATACGCAAAAGAGCATCCGGTGGAAACGCTTCTTTGCGGACCGGCGGCAAGCGTTAAAGGAGGTTCTTATCTGCAATCGGCTAAAAAAGCTTATATTGTGGATATGGGTGGAACGACATCGGATATTGCAATAGTTAAAAACTCAAAGCCCGTATATGCAAGAAAAGGAATAAGAGTCGGAGGATGGCGTACCTTTGTAAAGGGCCTTTATGTGGATACCTTCGGACTCGGAGGAGACAGTGAGGTGCTCTTTCACGATAATGATATAAGCCTGGGAGAGCGAAGAGTTGTACCTCTTTGCATATTGGCAAATAATTATGACTATGTTGTTGAAGATTTGAAAAAATTGATTGCAAATCATCCCATAGGACACACAAGGCCTATTTACGGTTATCTTATTCTTTTAAAAGACATAGATAATCCCGCAAATTACACCGAAAGCGAGCTGGCGCTTTGCAAGGCTCTAAAAGACAGACCGTTAATATTGGAAGATGCGGCGGCAGCAGTGGAAAGCGATGTTTATAACCTAAAAACCGCACGTCTGGAAAACGAAGGAATAATAATCAGGGCAGGACTTACGCCGACGGATATGATGAGTGTAAAGGGAGACTTTAATCTTTATGACAGCAGTGCATCGGTTCTTGCAACAAGGTTTTTGGCTTTGAGTACCGAAAAAGATGAAGCGATAATTCCCGAACTGGTTTATGAAAAAGTTGTCAGAAAACTATATGACAATATAGTGAGAATCGGACTTGAAGATAAATTTCAAAAGGTAAAGCGCTATGATTATACAAAGGAAATAGAAATTCTTGCGGATGCGTTTTATAAAATGAGAACATCAAAAGAAAGCGTAAATGATGTTATCAATCCCCGTTTTGCTACAGATGCAACACTTGTGGGAATAGGCGCGCCGATACATGTATTTTTGCCGAGGGTAGCCGAAATTTTGGGAACCGACTATACCATTCCGAAAGAAGCAGGGGTAACAAACGCCTTGGGAGCTTTAATCGGAGATGTAAGGGCAACCGCAGAAGTGGAGGTAAAGGCTCAGTATGAGCTTAATACGGACAACGGAGGGGAAAGCGCCGGATTTATAGTTTATGCAAAAGATAAACCTATGTTTTTTGAAAAACTTGGAGAAGCCCTTGAATTTGCCGAGGAAGAGGCTTTGAACAAAGCCGTTACGGCAGCGAAAAAGCGCGGAGCAAGCGTAATAATAAATAAAGAAGTCGAAAGAGAAGATAAATCTGCCAGGGTTTACGGAAGTCCGATGTACATAGGGACAAGCGTAATGGCGGAAGTTGTAGGAAAACTTGGAGACTTTTAAATAATTAATAAAGTTAAATCGCTCGTCGGCATAAAAACAATACCGGATAGCCTGAAGACCATCCGGTGTTGTTTTTACCTTTCATAATCTAAAAATGGACATTTTATTTTTGCTGATTCATAGCAGCTTCAAAAGCAAGAAGAGGGTTTCTTTCTTTTTCTGTGCTTTCGGGACTTATATGATGCATTAAAAATGTTTTTGCAAGCTCCAGCCAAGCAGAGCAGGCGTGTGCTTTTTCTTCTCTGAAAGGCTCTGTCAGATTTCTGCCCAAGGCAAATCCGTGATCACCGTATTCAAACATGTGAAGTTCGTAAGGGATGCCTGTTTCCTGTAATTTTGCGGCCATACGAACCGACTGCATTGCAGGAATCATTCCGTCATCTATGGCAGCAGCCATAAAAATAGGAACCGTATCTTTAGAAACGTGGTAATAAGGGCTGTATAGTTTAAGCATCTCAGAATCCGGATTATCCGTTCCGAAGGTCATTCGGTCCAGATTGTCCGGAAGCATTTCTTTTTTGGACTGATCCAAATGGCTGTTTTGATATTCATAGTCGTGAAGACCATACAATAACACAGCGGAAAGAGGCTTAAACACTTCGCTTGGAAGACCGAATTTATCTTTAAGCAGATTTTCGTTCCAACATGTTGCCATCATACCGCAAAGGTGGGCACCTGCGGAAAAGCCCATAATGGATATTCGGTCTATGTCAACACACCATTCATCGGCGTGTTCTCTTATCATAAGTATTGCTTTTCCGAAATCATAAAGCTGATTCGGAAACAACACATCTTCGGCCTTTGATCTTGAGCCTACGCTGTATTCCAGAACAAAGGTCTGGAAGCCCATTGCTGCAAAGGTCATGGCTACAGGATCGCCTTCGTTGCCGTGACGGGGACACATCTGATAGGCTCCGCCGGGGCAAACTATTATTGCCGGCTTTTTTATGGGATTTGGGAAAAAGGCGTCCGGCATATTTAAAAATGTCGTTAACTCAACGTCGTCGCGCCCTGCCCAAACCTTGTAAGTATCTATTTTCATTTGATTATTTCCTCCTTAGAAGCTTATGTCTATATAATGGCTTCCAATAAAGCTTTAACATCCAGCTGCTTTACAACATCCAATCCGGCTTTCGGATTAGGATGAAGCATATCTCCGATGCTTGAGCCCGGAATAAGAGCTTCCTCGTCGGAAGGGTCTGCAAATAGCTTTGCAAAATCAAGAACGTAGTCGCATTGACTGTCGTTTCTTATCCAGTCGTTAACTTCGGCGCGAATGGCTTTGCATTGTGCGTCGTAGGAAGCAAAACCCTTAAATGGGGTTATTGTGGCTATGGCAATCTTACATCCGTAAGATCTGCATTCGGCAATGGCTTGTTTTAAGCCTTCTATAAGCTCGGATGCAGTGCAGATTTCGCCTTTTGGCGGAGAGAAGCCTTCCGGTCCGCCGGGTTGAGCTATATCATTTAAGCCGATTGCCAATATAACAGCTTTAAGCTGCTGCAAAGGAGCTATATCGTCTTTAAGTCTTTTCAAACCTGCTTTTCCGAATATATTTAAGCCCATTGCGGCGGGAGCATTTGTGTCTTTTAAAAGACGATTTCCGCCGATGCCCAGATTTAAAAGCGAAACATTTGGCTTTAATTTACTTATTTCTTCTTGCAAAGGATTAAACCAGGAAGCCATCTCTACAATTGAGTCGCCAAATGCGGCGACTGCGCAAGCCGGGTCGTTATCATCGACTTCAAACTGTATTTCTTTTAAGCCGCACAGTCTTTCCGTAAATGGCATGTTTCCCAAAGGGTTCTTATATGGCTTTGCAACAAAGTCGGCCATGCAATAATTTCCTTTATCACTGTGTGATTGCGTTATGGAGGTCTCGCTCTTGGAATAATTTTCACCAAAAGCAATGTATAAGGATATTGTACTGTATTTATTAACGCCCGCAGGAATTCTATCGCTTATCAGCTGTTGACCTTGCTGCAATATAAAGCTTTTTGCACCTTCAAAAGTTACTTCGTATTTATTTCCGTCAACATCCAGAGCAAGCTCCAGATATTCGACTGCCATTTTACTATATTCTTCTTTAAAAACTAATCTGATTGCGTTGCCGTGTGTGTTTGCTTGGAATTTAGCGCAAACCGTGCATCCGCTTACATCGGGGCTTAAGGCCGTTGCAAGTTCGCGCTGGCCGAAAGCCCAGGTTGTTACCCATTTACTCATATTTTTCCCTCAGTCCGATCTTTAACATTTGTCGCTTGGCAGCAAACATTTTCTTTTCTGCCGATTTCATTCTCCTTGTTTCGAAGTAAAGGAAACCAAGGACAATAACCGCATTTAATACGGTTTGAAGTGTCATGGATACTCCGAGCTTTGAAAAGCCCAGAGTTATCAATGACTGTGTAAATGAACCGATAAGTATTCCCACATTGTTGTCTATGAATTTAGAGAGAGCAAGACCGATAAACAAAGGTAGGAATGAGTTCATCATATACTGGGTACTTGCAAGACCCGATTTTGGTTCCCAGGTACCCAAGTATGAAAACTGTACGATTCCGGCTGCGGCCATAAGTCCGCCTGCCAGGATATAGCAAAGGATTGCATTTCTTTTTTCATTTACACCAACCGAAACGGTTACCGCTTGTCCGCCGCCAAGCGCTTTGAAGTTGAGACCGAAAACAGTATGGTTGGACAAAAAGAAACATAATGCCAAACCTGCCAGAGCCAAAAGCCACAACTGCCATCCCGAAGAGAAAACAAGCAAGTCGCTTCTTCCAATCATAGATACGGCTTTTCCACCCGATACAATGCTGGCAAGGGCTTCGAATATCATTGTCATACCTATGGAGCTAACCATCGGAGAAACTTTAAGAACTACATAAAGCACACCCGATACAAGTCCCAAAACCGCGCCGCATACCACAAAGGCAATAAGCATTCCGAAAGCATTGAGCCCAAACATATTTGTGATATGAACACCAAGCATATTGGATAAAATCATAAGTGAGCCGATGCTGAAATCGAATCTGCCGTTGGCGAGATTAAAGGAAAATGCCCATGTAATAAATGTTGTATAAATTGTTGTCTGTAACACGCTCTGAAGGTTGGTCCAAGATGTAAAACCTTTTATCCCCAAGCATACGCAAAGTATCTGGAAAAACAGGTATACAAAGAGCGGTATCACAATTATCATAAATATTCTGTTAAATATGTTTATCTTTTTTTGTTCAGCCATTGTTATCAATTCCTTTTAGTATGAAGCATGTCGTGCCTGAATTGCACTAATATCTCTTTCCTGGTAAATGCTTAACATTTTATCAAATGATGCATCCGGATTGAGCGATTTGATGCAGCTTGTTACATCGTTGATGTCGTAGAACTGCTCACCGCTTTGAATAATGTTGTAATATGCCATATAGTCGTCATAATTGTCTACGCCGATAATAGCCATATCGATAAGTTCCGTTACACCGTTTGGTTTAGCCATATCTGTATTGCCGTCAAGAACGTTTAAGAGCATAACTACAGACATTGTAAAGTCTTCAGGTAACTGGATTGTTTCATAATCCATAAGTCCGCTTTCCATTGCTGCACGGTTGTTTTCATCGAGTCCGCCCGAACCGCATGCAAGCTTAATGTCGTCACGACCTGCATCGGCAATTGGCTGTGCCCAATAAACAGGGTTTGCAAGACCTGATACACCATCACATGTAGGGTCTGCCAATGCTTCTTTTTGTGCTGCCTGGAAGTCTGCACTCATATCAGGGAAACCTTCAACAACTTTGAATGTCATTTCAGGATATGCTGATGCACCGTCTTCCCAGCCTTTAAGTGCCTGGGCAAACATTTCAACCATTGTCATGCCTGCTGCATAAAATACGTTTTTGCAGCCCTGTGATCCGAGATATTCGGCACAAAGTTTACCTGCCTGGTAGTTGAAATTACCGTTTGTTAAACCACCCAACCAGTAGTCGTTTGTTTTGTACTGTTCGTAAACATCGCCCTGTGGAAGACTTACGTCAGAAGGTCCGAGAAGACAGTAAATTTCATATTCTTCGCATAAATCGATAACATCGTGACCGATTACATCGTAAGTAAAGATAATACCTTTACATCCGGAAATGGCACAGTTTTCGATAAATGCCGTCTCGTCTTCAGCAGATGAGAGATTTTCGGAATAAACAAATTTAATATTTAAGTATTCCTCAAGATAGTCGCAATACTGCTTTAAACAAAGGAAAGAAGTATCGGTTTTGTTGTAAGTTGTAACACCGATTTTTACTTCTTCTTCAGGGTAAACCTGACCTTCGGCCAAGTATTTCCACTCACCGCTTGCACCGGATGTGCCTGAGCCCGATGACGATCCGCCTGATGAATCACATCCAACCAACGCTGCTGCGGCTAAAACTCCGGCAAGGAGCATAGCCAAAACTTTTTTGAACATATTTTTTCCTCCTCATTATAATGATATGAAATAATGTTATATATTTATCGGGGCAACAGATTCGTTCTGTAGCTGAATCCCGTAATAAATACCACGATCATAAATAATATTCCTCGAATAAGCTGTATATAGCCCGAATCGGTACCTATAACCATAAGTCCGTTGTTTAATGCCGTTACAATACCCGCACCGATTAAAGCCGCACTGATTCTGGATTTTGCGCCTCCCGCAAGTGGCATACCGCCAAGTACTATGGCAACCATCATATCCATACCTACGTTGCCGCCGGTTGAGGCATTGACGCTTTTTGTTCTCATAAGAACTATAAACGCCGTGAGAGCGATACCAATACCACCCAGCAAGAAAGCATAAAGCTTTGTTTTGTTTGCGTTTATACCCGTTTGATCCGCAGCTCTTGGATTGCCGCCTACAAGTTTTGCGCTTTTTCCCACTGTGCTGTAGTTAAATATAATCATTGCGACCACATAGAATGCTACAAGTATGGCTATATAAAGAACTGTATTTTGCTGTTTTCCGACGATGTCGGAAACGGAAAGGCTTGTAAGATTACCCATTACCGTTTCACCAAGAGCGGAAAGAGCCATACCTAAAACGATGGTTAACATAAAAATTGGAACATCCATGTATTTTGCAAGAAATGCCTTTAAGAGGCCAAGTCCTATGCCGATTCCAACCACAACAAGCAACATAACCAGCAAGGAATTTGTTGCAACACCCGCAAAAGCGGCAACGATTGCAGCTACACAGACACATCCGCCCATGGACATATCCAGGGCTCCGGCTGTGAATGCAAATATACCGCCGGTGGAAATAAGAGCGGTTATCATTAGCTGATTAAACAAGACTTTTATGTTGGCACTGCTTAAAAATCTGCCTTTGGATGCTACCGCAAAGAAAATGACCAAAACCACAAGTCCCGCAAGAGGAGCGTAGCGGAATATTTTTTTTGTATCGATTCGTTTTTTTGTTACTGTATTTTCTTCCATCTCTTCACCTCTATATCATTGCGTTTATAATCATGCCTTCTTCAAGCTCCGGTGAGCGCATAAACTGTGCGCTTTCTTTTCCGTCTTTGAGTATTATCAGACGGTCGCTCATTCCTATAAGTTCCGATAATTCTTCGGAAATAAGAATTATGGACTTTCCTTCGGCTATCATATCTTCCATAAGCTGATACATTGCCTGCTTTACGCCGATGTCGACACCACGGGTAGGGCAGTCGAGAATCAAAATATCGGACTGCCTGCCAACCCATTTGCCAAAAACAACTTTTTGTTTGTTTCCGCCGGACAAATATTGAACGGCTTGTTCCATATCGGAACACTTGATGCTTAAGGAGTCTATCTGTTTTTGTACATATCTTCTTTCTTTTTTGGAACCGATAAGACCTAATTTGTTTTTCAATTTATCAAGTCCCGCACTTACAATGTTGTCCTTAATGCTGGCGGTAAGTACCAGAGCTTCTTTATCTCTGTCTTTGGACACATAACCAAGACCGTGCTTCATTGCAATGATTTGCGATGTTATTGTTTCGCCGCTGGCTACATGTGTAACTTTTCCGCCAAGTAAAGGAGCATCACCGAAAATACCTTTTGCAAGCTCGTGCATTCCGCAGTGGGAAAGACCGCCGATTCCAACGATTTCGCCTTTGTGAAGCTCCATTGAAAAGTGCTGCAAGAGTCCGTGAGCTGTGGTTAAGTCTTCTACTTTGAGAACCACTTCATCGCTTATTTCTTTGCCAAAGTCTTCGCGGTAGTAGTGCTTGCTGACTTCACGTCCAACCATGTACTGCTTAATCTGCTCCGGTTCAAAATCTTCCTTTTCAACGGAAGCTATATATTTGCCATCTCTTAACACTACCAATCTGTCGCAATGTTCCATAAGCTCTTCCAGGTCATGGGATATAAACATAACCGATTTGTTTTCGGCCTTTTGTTTATCCATTAATTTGTAAAGAATGTCACGACCGTGTTGCGAAAGAGCCGTTGTAGTTTCATCTACCATAAGCAAATCCGGCTTGTGATACATTACTTTTGCAACCTCTATCAGCTTGCGTTGTTCCATATCCAGCATTCCCATTGGAGTTTTTGGATTGATGTTTTCCATTCCGATTGTTTGGAGTGCAAGCTTTGATTCTTCATACATTTTCTTTTTGTTTACAACAAGAAATTTCCTGAAAGTTTGTGCCTGTCCCAAAAAAATGTTTTCGGCTACGGAAATGGATGAAACAACACCGCTTTCCTGTACAATCATTCCTACGCCCGCATTTGTTCCGTCTACCATAGAAGATGGCGAATAAGCTTCGCCTCTTAGGAACATTTCACCTTCGCTTGCAGGCTGAATGCCGGCGGCAATGGATGAAATAGTGGATTTTCCGGAACCGTTTTCGCCGATCAGTCCTAATATTTCGCCGCGCTTAACACTTAAACTTACTTTGTTTAAAGCTACAGTCGGACCGAAAAATTTGGACATGTCTTTGGTTTCGAATAGAATTTCGTCTGACTTTTCTGCCATTTGTTTTACCTCTCGCATAATATAAACATTTATTTTTCGTCTTTCTTGTATAAATATTGTAATGATAAAAAAGGGGATTTAAAATCCAGATAATTAACTAATTACGTACATTTTGATAATGATAATTTTTGCAAAAAGAAAATATGAGTAAAATATGAATAAATTTTTGATATTTATTTCTTGAAAAATGATTATAATTTTGATATAAAGAATTTAGAGAGAATAAAAAAGCAGGAAAAACGGACCGATAGAATAGGAGGCTTGTATGATTAAGGACAATATATCGTGGGAATTTTGCAACAGTCCCGAAATGCATTGTTTTATTGCGCCGGCTGTAAGCTGCAAATCAACATGGGTTAATTCCTTGAGAATCTACTATGTTTTAAACGACACTTTAAGCATAAGGGTCGGCAACAGATATTGCATTTTGGAAACGGATCAGTTGATTTTGATTAATCCCTACGAAATGTTCAGCATTACAAAAGACGGCGGGAATCTGGCGGTATTTGATTTCTGTATCAATAATATGCAATACAGTTTTATGGATCCATCAAGCCTTTGGTTTGATTGCAATTCCGCTACCAACAACAATGCTCAAGCGGTGGACTTGTTGAAACAGTTTTTGGCCCGTTTGGTTAAATTTAACGAAAATCCGGATCTTGACAACGAGCTTCTTAATAAGTCTTTCTTTTACGCAATAATGCAGCATCTGATTTCTTTTTTTAGAGCAAAAAAATCTTCCGGAGTGGAAATTCGTCCGAAACAAGGGGACAGAATGGAGAAGATTATTAAATATATAGATGAAAATTACGCAAGCGATTTGTCCCTTGCACAGTTGTCATCGGCATTGTACCTGTCCGTGCCTTATACTTCCAAAGCCTTTAAGCAATACTTTGGTCAAACATTTTCGGAATATGTAACCAATGTAAGGTTGGAAAAAAGCATATTTGATTTGTTTAATCCAAATTACCGTATAGAAGATGTTGCGGAAAAAAACGGATTTCCAAATACAAGAAGCTATATTTTTTATTTCAAGAAAAAGTACAATAAAACACCCCACCAATATAGGAAAAACGCAAAAGAAAAAACAAAAGGGAGTCTTTCGATGGATGTGGCCGAAGACGGGATGCTTGTTAAAAAGAACGATTTGTCTTCTTTAAGCAAGCATTTGGAAGGAAGCATAGCCCATATACCGTCGGGAGTTTCCGACACTCTGAAGCTGGTGGATTTGCCTGCCTGCGATGTTTCAAAAAGGGGAACAAGACTTAATCACAGTTTTTTAAATATGATATCCACAGGTAAGGCGTCGGATATTTTATCTTCCGGTTGTCAGAACAACCTTAGGGAAATACAAAAGGAAATAGGATTTAAATATATTCGCTTTCACGGCCTTTTGGATGATGATATGATGATTTACAAAAATATCTACAAAGAAGGACCGACTTTGGTATTTAATTATCTGGATACGGTTTTTGATTTCCTTCTTTCTATCGATTTAAAACCAATTTTGGAATTTTCTTATATGCCGGAGGATTTGGCATCTTCGAAAAAACATTTGGTAGGCTTTTCCAATTCCATAATAAGCTTTCCCAAAGACATGGAATTGTGGAAATTGCTTGTTTCCAAAATCATGATGCATCTAAATGAAAGATATGGCAGAGCTGAGGTGGAAACATGGCCGGTGGCGGTTTGGAACTTACCGGATACGATGGATTTTGCCTTCGGTCTTGGGGGATTAAAACCTTACTATGAGCTTTACCGGGAAACTTATTTTACGGTGAAAAAGCATAATCCGGCAAGTAGATTCTTTTCACCTTCAGCCTCTTCCGAAGCCTTGCTGTCCGGGGACTGGTTGGAGAGGTTCTTTGCATTGTGCAAAAAGGATAACTGTCTGCCTGATTACATTCAATATCATTTTTACCCTATTGCTGTGGATTCTTCATTTACAAATCCGGAAAAGTATTATTGGAAAAACAGCTCGAAAAATTTGCTTCATTACAAATATGACGAAAATTTAATGAAAAAGAGCATTAGGGATATAAAGAAAAAATATTCTTCTTATATAGAAGATAATAATTTTTACATCAGCGAATGGAATTCGACTTTGAGTCATATTGAATTACTTACGGATACTTGCTTTCAGTCGGCTTATATCGCAAAAAACATACTTGAAAATTATGATAGCGTAAAAAGTATCTGTTATTGGACTTTGTCGGATTTGGTTAATAAGGGTCTGGCTTCGAATCTTCCTTTTCATGGCGGATTGGGCCTTTTTACAGGCAAGGGTATAAAAAAAGCTTCTTATTACGCGCTTTGGCTCTTATCAAAATTGGGAGGATATAAGCTGCAATCGGGGGACGGATATTTTATTACAAAAGATGAAGATAGTTTCCAAATAGTTTTATACAACTATCATCACTATTCCGCGCTTTATGCCAATGGAGAGCTTTTTGATATGACGCCCACAAACAGATATACGCCTTTTCCTACAATGGAAACAAAGCGTTTTTCCATAACATTGGAGTCTGCGGAAGAATCAAATTACAGCGTAAGCGAATTTTCCTTAAACAGAAAAAACGGATCCGGCTATGATAAATGGGTAGAACTGGGAGCACCGGAATATATAAGCGATTTGGGAGCCGAGTATTTAAAATCCGTTTGCATACCCCAAGTAAGGGAATATGTAACAAGAGCGGGAGAGGGAAGAATCAATTTGACCTGCACCTTGGAAGCTCATGAGGTGAGATTACTTATTATAAAGAAAAAGTATGAATAGAATAGACACAAAAAGAGAGCTTTATAAGAAGAAAAGCTCTCTTTTAAAATGCAATTTTAGATTGTAAGTCGTTTTGCCGCATCTATGGACAATGGGCTTCTTACCGCATCTTCGTGCGAAAATTCGAGCTGTGCAACAAGGCTTGAGCCTTTCATTTTTTCCGATGCAAAGACGAGACCGTTGTTTCTTTTGCTAAGCTTTGGATTGTCGATTTGGTCGATGTCTCCCAGCAATACAACTTTGGTGCCTTTGCCGGCACGGGTTACGATTTCCAAAATCTGATTTGGTGTTGCATTTTGCGCTTCATCAACAATTAAGTAAGTATGCGATAAAGAGCGTCCTCTCATATATGCAACGGATTCCATCTCGATTGTTCCCGAATAAAACAAATCTTCGATGAAAGTTTTGGCCATTTCTCTTGTTTCGCCTTTTTGCCTTATCATAGCTTCAAGGTTGTCAAAGAATGGTTTAAGAAGCGGGGTCATTTTATCATCCAAATCTCCCGGCAAAAAGCCAAGCTCATCATCTGACAGACAGTTTGTCCTTGTAATAAGAAGTTTGTCATATGAGCCTTCCTTTTCATCGTATACGCCGTCCAAGCCCGCTGCCAGGGAAAGGAAAGTTTTTCCGGTACCCGCTGGTCCTTTTATTATTACAAGAGGTATTTCTTCCGCCGGCGCAAGAAGTGCCTCAAAAGCAAATTTTTGCTTGATTTTGCCCGGTGTAATACCAAAAGGATACTTGCGTCCGTTATTTGTTTCTATAAACAGCAGTTCATCGCCTTTTTTCCAAGCAAGAACTTTTTCAAACTCGGAAGATAAAACCACAAATTCATTTGGATAAAGCTCTTTATCTACTATAGAAGCACTGATAGTCTTGTTATCCTTTAAAGATTTTAATATTTTCGGATCCACATCATTTACTTCAACGTAGCCTGTATAAAGCTCTTTTGTCATTACCTCGGAATTTTTGTAGTCCTGAACGGTAATGCCTACAATGTCCGCTTTGATTTGCATAATTGTATCGTTGGTTATAAGTATAACCGGAGTGGCATCTCCCGTTACCTCTTTTAAACTATATGCATCAAAGAGTATTCGGTTGTCGGGTTTTTTGCTGAGCTCATCCTCGATGCTGAAAGAAGAGAGTTTGTTGTCGAAATCTTCTTTTATGCAGGATGTGGACAAGTTTGAAGAGTTAAACACATAAAGCGTACCGCCGGAGGAAAGATTAACACCTTCTCTGTAGTTGCCGAGAAAGTTGAAACTTGCTTCTTTAAGTTGTCTGATGGCTTCTCTGGCATTGTAACCTCGCTCACCGCTGTCGTTTTTGTGATTATCCAATTCTTCAATAACCGTTGTGGAAATGTAGACATCGTTATCCTCCAGGGAAGTAACGATATTCGGCGCTGTCATAAGAATATTGGTATCCAAGACATATTTCTTTTTCATGTAAAATCCCCTTTATAAGCTAGTTTTTATTTAATGAATCGATACCCCTCCTTTAATTATATTTTACTATAAAAGCTTCGTTTTGACTATGAGTTTTTGCTTGCTTAAAAGCAAAGAATCCACCGTGAAAACACAGTGGACCCTTTGACTTATAACTAATATTTCTATAGGAACTTTTTAGCAAAAGACTTTGCTTCTTCAATTGAATTTTTGGCATTTTTTCCTTTGCAGTAGAAGAACTCGTTTTCAACCGCGATTCCCTTGGCTGCAAGGCCGTTTTTGATTAAATCGATTGAATGCTTTGTAAGTGATGATGTTGAAAAAACAACAGCTTTTGAAACTTTTGAAGCATCTATGCCTGCCAAATAATTTTTTAAATTTTTATCAAGACCGTATGCATATAAAGCACCGCCTATAAATAAAACATCGGCGTTTTCGCTTAATGCGGCGCCTGCATCCGTTACGGAAATTGCATTTACACCCGCTGCTTCTGCAATAGCGTCGGCGATAAGTTTTGTGTTGCCGGATCTTGACATATATCTTACTGCTACTGACATAATGAAACCTCCTGATATTTAAATTGAACTCAATTAAATTGTATCAAATAAAAAATAAATGTCAATAGTTTTTTTGAAAAAATATAATAGGCATTACAAAATTTTCAAAGCAATAAAAATTATTTAAAAATTTTAATGCCATGTAATGCTTTTTGTAATGTTTGGAGTGATAAATTGTCTTTAGTAAATAAGTACCAAACAAAAAAACAAGCAAATCTAAGGGTTTATGAAAGGATTAAAAAAATGGTTAAGAAGAAATTCGCAAAAATCATGACAGCTACACTTGTTGCATCAATGATCATGGGTATGACCGTTGTA
>SVDN01000041.1 GCA_015057825.1 Lachnospiraceae bacterium | reverse complement strand
CTTCTTCTTTTGCATCTTCTGTATTGTCAGTCTCATCTGTAGCTTCTTCTTTTTCGCCCGGTGCAAGCCATGAATAATCGATTTCTATAGGAATGTTGCATTCCGAAAGAGCCTTGGCAACAAAATTGTCGAGAGAAGCCTTAAGCTTAAGACCTATTGACTCCTTCGGTGCCAATTTTGGTTTTGTAGCTCTGATTTCGTTTTCTGCTTTTAATGAAAGATATAAAAGGGATTTTTCCCCCGAATTAACAAAGTAGTTTAGAATTTCATTCACGCATTCCAAAAAATCAACAAAGGTTTTGCAAACATTGTTAAACATACGAAGCTGTGAACGAGAAGCCGCCATGGCGCCTTTTCTGTACACGTTTTCAAAGGCATCCGGATATTTTGCATAATTTTCGAATTGAGTATAGCTGCTGTAATAAGCCTGCTGTTGGAGATCGAAAGCCGTAATGTCGGGAAAAGAATACTTTTTGGCAGCTTCTATTTTTGCCGATGAACAAAAATCCTGATAAGATTTGCTTATTTGCGTAAGCTCCCTGACAAAAAGACTTGTAACATCATAAAAAGACATGCATCGCATGCCGATATCGTTTATCAAAGCGCTTAAGTATTTGTGTGCCGTTTCGTAGACTTCCATATCGCCTACATTATCGGAAAAATCCGTATAGCTTTCCGCTTTGATTTTAATTACTTCGATTGGTTCGCTGAAAGAATAGGTAGAAGTATATTTACCGAGAAAAATATTCTCGGCACCAACAAAAGAACCGGTAGAAATACTTTCGGTTTCCTTGCCGGTCACTTTTTCCACATTGCCGTCCAAAATCAAATAAACGGCATCAACAGGAGAGCCGGCTGTAGCTAATGTTGCCGGTTCTTCAAGTTTCAAATTCTCATAATATGCTTCGCCCATAGCCCTTTAGTTACCTGTTTTTATTTATTTTCCAAATATCTTTCGTAATCATCAAAAACGTAATCGAAAATAGGTGCAAGACCAACGAATTCGCATCCGTAGGTATATGAACCGTCTTCGTGATCAACGCTTCTGATAATCTTTACAACCGTATATAATGCAAGCTTGGTGCTTCCAAGCTCGATTTTCGCATTGAAATAATAACCCATTGGAATAATCGCGTTAGATATAAAACCCAGACCATGCTTTGAAATATCAATTACATGAATTGGTGAATCGAAATGTTTGATAACAACGTTATCTTGTTTGAAGAGATCTGAAATGTTAAGCTCTAAGTTAACATTAAGTCTTTTACTACGCCTTTTTTCTATCATTTACTATACCTCCAACATGTATCATATAAAAATTGATACGAACCCTTCTTAGTCTTTTTCACGACCATAAATCGTGAAATTTCTCTACTTTAAATATTATATATTAAAAAAATGCAATATTCAAGCTACTTATCCTTTTTATCCCCAAGTTTACACAGTCTAATGTAAAACCATAAAAGGATAGGGACGAATATTGTTGTTGCTATAGCCGCTATAAAAAACTTTGTGGTATGTTCGTTGCCGAATATTGCCAGTAAAAACGCGGTTGCGTACATAGCCAAAATAAGAACTATTCCGATAATTGCCAAAATTCTTCGTAACATATAAACCTCATAATTATTAAAAATTTTTAATCACAGTTTAAATTTTACCAAATGCCTCAGACTGTCGCAACTAAAATAGTGACTTTTTTATAGTTTTAGTTTATACTTATCTTTGTTAAAAAGCAGTCGGCTTATGGGCTGCATATTCTAGGAGGATATAATGAGCGAAGAAAAGACAATCCTTGAAAAATGGAGAGACCTTGCTTACGATACAAACAAATCTCAGCAGGAGATGACATTATTCTGGGCAAATTATTTTGAAATCGAAAAAAACATCTATGCCGAAATTCTTTCAACACCTGATGAAGTGGTTGAGGGTACGGTTAAGGAATTGGCTGAAAAATTCGGTACGGAAGTTAAATATATGGTTGGTTTCTTGGACGGAATCGATGACAGCTTGAAAGAAAAGAATCCTATCGAGACTATGGATGAAGATACAAAAGTTTCTCTTTGCTTTGATAAAGAGCTTCTTTACAAAAACATGGTGGAAGCTAAAGCCGATTGGCTTTACGGTCTTGAACAGTGGAACGACATCTTCTCGGAAGAGAAACAGAAAGAACTTTACAGAGAGCAGAAAAGCTCACATACAATCGTCAAAGAAAAAAAGGTTGGCAGAAACGATCCTTGTCCTTGCGGAAGCGGCAAAAAATACAAATTCTGCTGCGGCAAATAATAAATGCCTATCCGGCGGCACTTCATATATTGAGGTGCCGCCTTTCTTATGCCGCAAAAATAATATTTGTTTTTAAACCGATTGTGTAATAAAAAACAAGTTATGAAAACATCTGTTTTCAACCCGTCGTTACGTCATGAATAACTAATGAAAATCACATTTAGTTAGTGGCAATGGGCACCAGGACTCCGTCACCCTACGGGTGCCACCTCGTGACATAGTCCGCAAACGGCTCGCATTCGACATCCTGTCTCAGGCTCGCCTGATTTGAACGTCCTGTTCAAATCTTGCTGGAAGTCTAAGATTTTCAAAGTTATTCTATGACTTCACTTTATGGTATGAAAAGCAGATATTTTCAAACTTGTTTTTATCTTACTCTTTTGCTTTAAAAAAATTTTTTTTCACGGCATTTAACGGCGGCCAAATATATGAATGTGTGCCTGATAGGCAATTTTTTTTCGAGCAGATTAAAATGCAGTTATGAGGGTGAAGAATAATGCATTTACAAAAAGTTAACATTTTAGTGTGGGCTAGTTCATAAAAATTTGGGAAAATAGAAGGGTAATGGAGTATAAATTTTATGAGGGGTGATAAGATGACCGGAGCAATTAAAAGATTATCAAAGTTAACAACCATCGTTATGGCAGCGATTTTGTGTCTTACGTTGCTGCCCATAAGCGTAAGAGCAGAGGAGACATCCGAACCGATAACTTTAACGAGGTATGATTTGGATGTTGCAAAGAATTCTTACAATCCGGAATTGGAATACGGAGAAAATGAGGCAAAGGGAATCCAATATATAAAAGTTGACGAGCAGTCAGGGTATTTTATATTATACGAATCTACGGAATATATTCTTGGTGAGAATATAGAATTGAACGGAGAGGCCCTGATGTTCGGGGACTTTATGATGGATGGAACATATAAGGCGACCCTGAATTTTGACGAGTTTGCTTTAACTTATGATACAACTGTAAGTAATGAGGGATTTGGAGATTTTGGAGCGGTTAACGTATATGGAGGAGAATTGACCGTTGATGCTGACGGTGGAGGAGTCATATGCGGTGATGAAGACCAAATAGCTCTGCTTAATTTTGGAAAACTTATAATAAACAACGGTGCATATATCGGATCTATAGATACAATCAGCGCTGCATCAAATATCAATCCGGAAGAAACATTGGGCATAAATCCGGAAACCGTAATAAATGATGGATTTTTCGTGAACAGTGTTTATCTGTCAACAAATGCTGTTATTAATGGGGGAGAATTTAGAGATGAAGTATATTTGAACTACGAAACTCTTATAAATGATGGTGAATTTAAAACCAATGTGATATCAAAAGATTGTAACGTGACAATAAACGGCGGTAGTTTTGGAGGAATTAATTATTTTCGTTCAGGGGTAAATCCGGATGCGACGATTGTAATAAACGGAGGAAATTTTGTTTATAAAAATAATGAAAATGCCGATAAAAAATATCCAACTATATTAGCCGAGAATGTTACATTAATTGTTAACGACGCTTATGTAGAAAATTTAACCGAGGCAGATGAAGAGTATGATCCGATTGATGTATCTCCTTCAGCAATATATGCTTTTAAAAATGAGTATTGGGAGGATTCAATTGTTATAAACGGTGGAACTTTTATAGGCAGTGATTATGATTATGGTCTTAATATAAACGATTATGACAGCATTGAAATTAATGGCGGTGATATTAGAGGCTATTTGGGAGCAGTGACCGTTCAATCACAAAAAATACCTGATGTTTCACTTTCGGGAGGAAAGTTTACCACATACGGACCGGAAGATTATGAAGTAAAAGGTGCAATATCGTTAGCACTTGCATTGGAAGAAACCATTGAAAGTGTGCCGGACGATTTCTTTGATTATATGTTGGCTTCCGGATATCAGTTCAAACCAAAGGTTGTAGTAAATAATATGGGATTGGATGAGTATTATCGTATTGTAGTAGGAACACAAAGGGACTTGGAAGTAGTGCCCGTCTCTAAAGTCATAAACAATCAGAGCAACGATAAACTTGTAACGGAAGTGGAAGCAATAGTTGACCGGATTAAAAAAGGAGAGATACCTGAAGGCGTGAGTGAGCAGCTTGCGCAGGCGATACTTGAAGCTATTAACGACGGAAAAGATATTGATGTTGAAATGACCGTGACAGCAGTAAATCCGGAAGATATAAAGGATGAAGCAAAAGCAATAGCGGGACTTGTTACAAACACGGAAAATATAGCCGGATATTATGACATAAAAGTGGCTGTAAGCATTGACGGCGAAGTTAAAGGCTTTATTACAAAATTTGCTGATGGTGTGTTAATCAGTCTTCCCGAGCCTGAAGGATTACCGCCTCTTGCAGCGGGATATGAAAGAGTATTCAGCCTTATAAGAATCCATGACGGCGTGGCTACAAAGCTTCCTGCAGAGTTAAAAGATGGAGTTATTAACGGCTATTCTGACAGTTATTCAATATACGCTCTGGTATATGAGGACGTAAAAGCAACACCGCAAACGGGAGATGCGGGAGCAGTCCTTTGGATAAGTCTTGCGTCGATATTTGCGGCAGCGGGAGCGGTTTCATTTGTTTATAAGAAAAACAAAGTTGAAGAATAAAAATAAGGAGTCGCTTTAAATGGCGGCTCCTTTAATGATTATTTGGATTTATTTGCTTTTCTTTGCTTTTCTTTGCTGTTCTGCGCGTTTATGCATTTCGTCGCTGAATTCCGTTATAACTTCCGGATAATGTTCGTTAAAATATTCGGTAATTTTATCAACCGTATCCTTCGACTTCCTGTGAAGTGTGTAACGATGATATGGATCCGTATATACGCAAAGGCTGAATGTCAGCGGCGCGTATATTGAAAATGCATGTCTGTAATGAGAAAAATGATAGAACCAAACAATGTTTTCAATAGGAATCACATCAAGGCTGAATCTACCAAGCTCAATCAAAAAGTTAGAAGTTATGTAAACTGATTCGATATGCAGCCTGCAATCATTTTGCAATTCTTCTTCGATGGCATCCAAGTCAAAACGGCTTCTGCCAAAGCTTTTTAGTCGCGACAGAGAAATATGATAAACCGGTTTGGCAAGGAAAACTACTTCTGCAACAATAAGTCCGGCGCAAGCAATCATAACAAAAATCGTTATAAAGAAAATAAAGTAATATGCAATAGTGTTTCCCGTTACCTGATCCACGGAAAAAGATGCGGTTATGGAGTTAAGACCGTTGGTGTTCCAACCTATGTCGGCGGCAAAATTCTCCAAAAAGCTCTTGAAAGAATCGTCTTTTCTTACAAGCATGGCCGTTGCGCTATAATCCCTTAAAATATCGGTTTTTTCACCGTTTGGGAAAGAACTGATGGGAACAAGCACAAAAACGCAGCTGTCTTCTTCCAAACTGTAGTAGTAATAACCGGCTATGTCATCGCCTTTGTAGAAATCAAAATTTGAATAGTAAAGGGTATCAAAAGAACAGTGCACAAATTCGGCACCGTTTTTGTATGCGTCGATAATTTCTTCGTTTCCGTGAACTTGTTTTACGGAACCCAAACTTCCTGCGGGTATCAAAGAAAAGAACACCAAAGCGGCAATAAACAATATAACCGGGAAGAAAAAGTTTCGGATAACGATTTTGCGAATATGTTTTGTAAGAACTTTAACATTTGAAAGCGATTCAGACGCGTCCATGATACTCTCCCCCTAAGCTTATTGCCTACAAATTCCTTGTAGAAAACCTAAATATATCCTATAATGAAGAGACGAAAAAGTCAATTGTATATATGCTTATAAAGGAGATAAAAAGTGGAAGCTTACGAGGGTTTCGGACAAGTCTATGACGAATTTATGGACAACGTTCCTTATGATGAATGGTGTGAATATATTGTCGATATGCTAAATGAGCATGGCGTGGACGGTGGCCTTTGTCTGGAACTTGGCTGCGGAACCGGTGAAGTCTGCGAAAGACTGGCGGATAAAGGTTTTGATATGATCGGACTTGATGCTTCGTCTGAGATGCTTAATCAAGCAATTAAAAAACGCGATGAAAGCAAAAAAGACATACTTTATCTTTTACAAGATATGACGGAATTTGAGCTCTACGGAACCGTTAAAGCCGTTGTAAGTATTTGTGATTGTTTAAACTATCTGATCCAAAATGAGCAGCTGTTAAAAACATTTAAATTGGTTAACAATTATTTGGATCCCGGCGGGATTTTTTTATTCGATATGAATACAAGGCATAAATACGAAGAAATAGGCGATTCGGTAATTGCCGAGAATCGCGAAGATGCAAGCTTTATTTGGGAAAACTTTTTTGACTCTGATGAAAACATCAACGAATACGACTTAACCCTTTTTGTAAAAGATGAGTCGGGCAAATACGAAAAGTACGAAGAAACCCACAGCCAAAGAGCTTACTCTTTTGATGAAGTGAAAAATATGCTGGAAGATGCGGGAATGGAATTCGTATCCTGTTTCAAGGCGTTTACAAAAGAAGAAATAAAAGACGAAAAAGCAATGAATGAATGCGAACGCGTTTATTTTGTTGCAAGAGAGAAAGGAAAATAATGGAAGATTATATAGTTAGAGCAACATCGGCGGATATGCAGGTAAGAGCCTTTGCAATTACCTCAAGGGAAATGGTTGAACACGCAAGAAAAATACACAATACAAGTCCTGTGGCAACGGATGCCCTGGGAAGACTTTTGTCGGCAGGGGCCATGATGGGCAGCATGATGAAGGCCGATGAAGATATACTTACGATTATCGTACAGGGCGACGGCCCCTTGGGGGGAATGACCGTTACGGCAGATTCTCATGCAAATGTTAAAGGATTCGTTAACAATCCCAATGTTCTTATTCCGCCAAACTACGCCGGTAAACTGGATGTGGGAGCCGCAATAGGCTACGGAACCCTTACGGTTACAAAAGATCTTGGACTTAAGGAACCTTACGCAAGTCAGGTACCTTTGGGAACCAGCGAGATTGCCGAGGATTTGACTTTCTATTTTGCAAAATCCGAGCAGGTGCCGTCGGCGGTGGGTCTCGGAGTTTTAATGAACAAAGAAAATACGGTAAGAAGATCCGGCGGTTTTATTATCCAATTAATGCCTTTTGCAAGCGAAGAGGTTATTTCTGTTCTTGAAAACAGAATAGAAAAGATTCATTCCGTTACGGATATGCTTGAAAGAGGCATGACACCCGAGGATTTGCTTAAGGAAGTTTTGGGCGATTTGGGCGTTGATATAACGGATAAAATCCCGACCAAGTTTTATTGCAATTGTTCAAAAGAACGTGTCAGCAAAGCTTTGGTAAGCATATCAAAAAAAGACCTGGACGAAATGATTGCGGATGGCAAAGATATTGAGGTTAATTGCCATTTTTGCAACACAAACTACGTGTTTACGCCCGAGGATTTGAAGAAGATAGCAAATAATCGATAAATAAATGTGGACTTTAAAGCGTTAAAGTGTTAAAATTTTGAATTGTAACAGGAACTAATTATCCGAAGGAGATAAATATGGGAAAAACAATCAGAACAGAGGAAGTAGATCATCTTTTTGATGCTATATTGGCACTTGAAAACAAAGAAGAGTGTTATTTGTTTTTTGAGGATGTTTGTACAATCAACGAAATTTTATCGTTTGCTCAGCGCTATGAAGTTGCAAGAATGTTAAATGACAAACATACATATCAGGAAATTGCCGAAAAGACCGGTGCTTCAACGGCAACCATAAGCCGTGTCAATCGTTCTTTAAATTACGGGAAAGACGGTTATCAATTGGTGCTGGACAGACTAAAAAAAGAAGAATAAGACATAAGAAAAGAAGGTAATGAGTGTGGATTTGGATAAAGATGTGGAAAAAAAGCTTGATGAAATATTGCAAAAAGCTACTTTTTTGGACTTAAAAGATGTACCGGACATAGGTTTATACATGGATCAGGTTTTGACACTTTTGGGCAGTAAGCTTACTTTTCTTGAAAGCGAAGACGGTGACAAAGCCCTGACAAAAACCATGATTAACAATTATTCCAAGAATAAACTTTTGCCGTCGCCGGATAAGAAAAAGTACAAAAAAAATCACATTATTCTTCTTGCGCTTATTTACTATTTAAAGTCTCTACTTTCAATCGGAGAGATAAAGACGCTTACAACGCCTCTCGTTGACGGATATTTTGATGATGAGGCTGATTTAAGTCTTTCCGACATTTACGAAACCCTAAGCAAACACGCTTCAAATGTGTCGGAAGATACGAAAAAAGATGTGGAAAAGAAGCTTTCACAGGTAAAAGAAACCTTTGGGGATTTGGAAGAGGATGAGAGCCAAAAACTCCGTCTTTATTCCCTTATATCGGCCCTCAGCTATGATGTCTTTATCAAGAAACATTTGATTGAAGAATTGATAAAAGAAATAGATGAGGAAAAAAAGGACCTGTAAAAATCTATAGTGACACATAATCTCAAGTGTTATATAATAGATATTGCTTGAATGTGGAGTTTGCGCGCGAATTATATTTGTACGCATTGGATTTATAATAACTAATAACCAGGAGGTAGCATTATGGGAATTATTGCGAGATTTAAAGAAATTATGGCTGCAAACATTAATGCAGCACTTGATAAGTGTGAAGATCCTTCAAAAATGATCGATCAATACTTAAGAGATTTGGAAAGTGATTTCGGTAAGGTAAAAGCTGAAACGGCAGCTATTATGGCCGAAGAAACAAGAGCAAAAAGAGAATTCGACGAATGCCAGGCTGAAATTACAAAGCTTGAAGGCTATGCAAGAAAAGCCGTTGAAGCCGGCAATGACGATGATGCACGTCAGTTCTTAACAAAGAAAGCAAACATGCAAAAAGAACTCGATGCCAAAAAACAGGCATTCGACCTTGCTTCGGCAAATGCGCAGAAAATGCGCCAGATGCATGATAAATTACAAAAAGATATCGAAAGTCTTGAATCAAGAAAAGAAGCAATCAAGGCTAAAGTTCAGGTTGCAAAAACTCAAGAAAAAATCAACAAAATGGGCTCAAGCATCGACGGTGCAAGAGGTACACTCGATGCATTCGACAGAATGGAAAAGAAAGCAGATCAGATGCTTGATCGTGCAAATGCCATGAGTGAATTAAACGAAAGCGAAAAAGCGGATTCCGTTAAAGAGCTTCAGGAAAAATACGACAATGTTCCTGATCAGAGCGTAGAAGATGAATTGGCTGCTTTGAAGGCCAGTATGGGTAAATAAGGAGTAAAAGATGGGACTTTTTAGTAACCAGTTATCAAATGTTGTTGAGTGGAATGAAACAAGAGATGATGTAATCTTTTGGAAGTGGGCAAATGACGAGATTAAAAAAGGCTCACGCCTTATTATCAGACCGGGTCAAGATGCTATCTTTATGTACAACGGAAAGACGGAAGGCATCTTTAAAGACGAGGGAAATTTTGATATTGAATCTCAGATTATCCCTTTCCTTTCAACACTTAAAGGAATTAAATTCGGCTTTAACAGTGGCATAAGGGCCGAGGTTCTTTTCATAAATACAAAAGAATTCACCATTAAATGGGGAACAAAAAATGCAATCAATATTCCTGCACCGGGACTTCCGGGAGGAATGCCTATAAGAGCATTCGGTATTTTTACCTGCAAGGTAAGTGACTATGATGTGCTTATAGATAAGATTGCGGGCATCAAACAGCAATTTCTTGTTGACGATGTTAAGGAAAGAGTAGTTGCGGTTCTTGACCAATTACTCATGAAATGGATTTCCAAAGAAGGAAAAGATATGTTTAACCTTCAGGCAAATGCTTTTGATATTGCAAAAGGCATGCAGGAAGACCTTGACATGGAACTTCTTAAAATCGGTATTTCCATTACATCCGTATCCATCCAGAGCTTCTCATATCCGGAAGAAGTGCGTGCTATGCAGGAAAAGGCAGCAGCTCAGTCCATGGTCGGAGATATGGACAAATATCAAAAAATGGCAGTTGCGGACAGTCTTGCAAAAGGCGGAAAAGGCGGTTCTTCCGCATCCGATATGGTAGGGCTTCAAATGGGAATGGCCATGGGACAACAGATGGTTAACGAGATGAAACAGTCTATGGGAAACAATCAGGCGCAGGCACCGGCAGGTGCAAAGTTCTGCCCTAATTGCGGAACACCTACAAACGGTGCCAATTTCTGTTCAAATTGCGGCACCAAACTTGCTTAAGCAAAAAAAATACGAAAATAAGGATAAATAATGGATTTATTAGATGGCTTAAATGACAAGCAAAAAGAAGCGGTACTTCATACTGAAGGACCGCTACTTATTCTTGCGGGAGCCGGCTCGGGAAAGACTCGTGTTCTTACTCACAGAGCGGCTTATCTTATACAACAAAATAAGTGCAAACCATACAACATTCTTGCCATAACCTTTACCAACAAGGCTGCGGGAGAAATGAAAGAACGTATCGAAAAAACCGTAGGTTTTAATCCGGAAGGCGAAGTTTGGGTTGCAACATTTCATTCAACCTGTGCAAAGATTTTGCGACGTTTTATAGACAGAATCGGATACAAAAACGATTTTACAATCTATGACAGCGACGATCAAAAAACACTTATCAAAAATATTTGCAAGAAGCTTGATATCGATACAAAGATTCATAAAGAAAAAGCTTTGGCCGCGCAGATTTCGCATCTTAAGGACAAGCTTATAACACCGACCCGCTTTATGCTTGAAAACGAAGGTGATTTTACAAAAAAGGTTTTGGGACAAGTATATCTTGAATATCAATCTCAGTTAAAGAAAAACAACGCCTTGGATTTCGATGACTTGATTGCAAAAACCGTGGAGCTTTTTAAGACGGATGAAAAGGTACTTGATTTCTACCAAAGTCAGTTTAAATACATAATGGTGGATGAGTACCAGGATACCAATAAAGCTCAGTTTGAGCTTATAAGACTCCTTGCAAACAAGAGTAAAAATTTGTGCGTGGTGGGTGATGACGACCAGTCGATTTACAAATTCAGAGGTGCGGATATCACCAATATCTTAAGTTTTGAGCAGGTATTTAAAAATACAACCGTAATAAAACTTGAGCAAAATTACAGATCCACGCAAAATATTTTAAATTGCGCAAACGGTGTAATAAAAAATAACGAAGGCAGAAAAGAAAAAACTCTTTGGACAGAGAACGACGCCGGTGATAAAATAAAGTTTATAAGGACGCAGTCGGCTTACGATGAAGCGGAAAACGTATGCGCGGAAATAAACGATTATGTCAGAAATGGCGGAGAATACAAAGATTGTGCCTGCCTTTACAGGACAAACGCACAGTCCCGTGTTTTGGAAGAACGTTTGATAAGATTCAGAATTCCGTACAAGATTGTGGGCGGAGTAAATTTCTATCAACGTAAAGAAGTAAAAGATATGCTGGCATATTTAAAGACCATAGAAAGCGGTTTGGACGATATTGCCGTAAGAAGAATAATAAATGTTCCGAAACGTGCAATCGGCGCCACATCCATTGCCAAGGTTCAAAAGTATGCCGATGACAATGACATCAATTTCTACGATGCTCTCATTCAGGTTGAAGAACAGCAGGCCCTTGGAAAAACAAGCGCCAAAATAAGTGCATTTTTGGATTTGATAAGATCTTTCAGAGACAAGCTGGGAAATATAAGTCTTACGGAACTTCTCGAAGCCGTAATGGTTGAAACGGGCTATATAAAAGAGTTGGAAGCCGAAAAGACGGATGAGGCAAAGGATCGTATAGAAAACATATATGAACTTGTTTCAAAAATGGCCCAATATGAGAAAGATCATACAGACGCTACTCTTACGGGATTTTTGGAAGAAGTGGCTTTGATAGCCGATATCGATTCGCTTGACGAATCAAACGATTATGTGGTGTTACTTACAATTCACAGTGCCAAGGGACTTGAATTTGACAATGTATTTTTATGTGGAATGGAGGATGGACTTTTTCCGGGAACGGGAAGTATTACAGAACCCGACGAATTGGAAGAGGAAAGACGTCTTTGCTATGTTGCCATGACCAGAGCAAAGAGACATCTTACTCTTACATGCGCAAGAGAGCGCATGATTCACGGTGAATGGGTCAGAAATAATATTTCCAGATTTGTGGGAGAAATACCAAAGGAAGTTATGAACGAAAACGAAGCAAAAGAAATCGAAACAGAAGAAAAAAAATCAACAATTATGAAGCCTTCACAGTCTTCGAATGCAAAGGCGGTATTTACTACAAAGGCTTTCGGTATGGAGAGTCACGAAAAAGCAGACAAGCTTTCGTATGATGTGGGAGATACGGTTAAACACATTAAGTTCGGCGTTGGAAAAGTGCTTGAAATTGTTGACGGAGGCAAAGATTTTGAAGTTACCGTCGAGTTTGAAAAAGCAGGCGTTAAAAAGATGTTTGCCGGATTTGCAAAACTTAAAAAAATATAGCACAATAGCTTTACAAGTGTTATAATTGACTTATCAACTAAAGGAAATGCATATATAATATTTATATATGACGAGCGAAATTGCAGTTATATACACACAGGGGGTGCTTTCATGGAAAGGGTAGTCAGCTTAATTAAGAAAAATAATGAGATTCTTTTGTCCAAGAACAAATGGGTTAAGGTAATCGCCGTAGTCGGTGTGATTGCATTGATTGTGGGAATCGGATATTTGGTTTACAAACGCTTTGTTGCGGATGAAGAATTCTGTGACGAAGACTTTGAAGAAGGCTATGATGAAGACTTTTTTGAAGATTAATTATTAAAAATTTAGGCGTAGCGGCTTCGAGCTTGCTACGCTATTTTCTTTAGAGGAAGATTTATGAAAAAAGGACAAACTTACGAGGGAGTGGTTAAATCCATTTCTTTTCCGAATAAAGGCTTGGTAGAAACGAAAGTCTTTAGACTTAAGAAAAATGAGCAGGAAATAACACCGGAAATGCTTGAGGGCGGATGGCCGGAAAAAAACGGCATTAATATGTCCCAAGATGTGGAAGAAACAACTGAAAGAGCCATTGTAAAAGGCAGTTTTCCGGGTCAAAAGATAAAATATTATGTTAACAAAAAGAAGGGCGGTAAATGCGAAGGCAGGATAGAGGAGATTCTTGAAAAATCACCTCTTGAGGATGCAGAGCCTGCCTGTCCGCACTTTGGAGCCTGCGGCGGATGTTCTTATCAAAGCTTGTCTTATGAGAACCAGCTAAAGCTTAAATATGAAATGGTGCTTGACCTTATAAAACCGGTTTTGAAAACGGATGCTACTGTTTTTGAGGGAATTGTGCCAAGCCCAAGCAAATGGGAATATCGCAACAAGATGGAGTTTACATTTGGGGATGCCTATAAAGGCGGTCCTTTGGAACTTGGTCTTCACAAAAAAGGCAGCAACTACGATGTGGTGCCTTTGAAAGCATGTAAAATTGTAGATGATGATTACAATAAAATTTTAAATACAGTGGTTGGTCATTTTAGAGATCTAAATGTGCCATACTATCATACAATGAGCCACGAAGGGGTGCTAAGGCATTTGCTGGTCAGAAGGTCCAAGACCACCGGGGAAATAAGCGTAAATTTGGTGACGACTTCGCAGTATAGAGGCTATATGAGTGAGTTTAATGCCGAAGAGGGCGGCAAGATAGAAGAATCCGAGCTTGCTTTAGCGGAGCTTAAAGAAAAGCTTTTGACATTGGATAAGGGCCTTAATGGTAACATTGTAGGCATTACTCACATAATAAACGATGCCCTAGGAGATGTGGTAAAATGCGACGAAATGAGAATTATCCACGGTCGTGATTACATTATGGAGGAAATATTGGGCCTTAAGTTTAAAGTATCAACCTTCAGCTTTTTCCAAACCAATTCCTTGGGTGCGGAACGCCTTTACGAAAAGGCTAGGGACTTTGTAAGGGAGTCTGTGGGCGGAGACTTGGAAGCCCTTAAGGGAAAAACCATGTTTGACCTTTATTCCGGCACCGGAACCATCGCCCAAATGATGTCGCCCGTTGTGGGCAAAGTAGTGGGTGTGGAAATAGTGGAGGATGCGGTTGAAGCAGCAAAGGAAAACGCTGCTCTTAATGGCCTTAAAAACTGCGAATTTATTGCCGGAGATGTGCTAAAAGTAATCGATGAAATAAAAGAAAAACCGGACTATATAATCCTCGATCCGCCAAGGGACGGCATAAATCCGAAGGCGCTTGAGAAAATAATAGATTTCGGTGTGGAAAAAATGGTCTATATTTCCTGTAAACCAACATCCCTTGCAAGGGATTTGGTATTGCTTCAAGAACGTGGTTACAAGCTGGAAAAATTGGCCTGCGTGGACATGTTTCCACAAACGGTGCATGTGGAGACCGTGTGCCTCTTGAGCAACCGAAAACCTAATACGAAAGTCAGGATCGATGTGGATCTGGAAGACTACTACCGTATCAAGGACGAACAGAAAAAGAATAAAGCCTCAGAATAAAATAAAACACCGAACTTAAAGCGAAGAGCTGCTGATGCCTGCGATCCGGACAATCGTGGGCTGGATCCAGAAGTTTGTGGACTGGCTCAATTCGATGGATGAAGGTACCAGGAAGGTTATTGTCACGATTGCCCTGGTGGCGGCTGCAATCGGACCGATACTGATCATAGTCGGTAAAGTGATTTCTGCGGTTGGAACCATTATGACTCTGGTGCCGAAGCTGGCAGGTGTGATCAATGCGGCGAAGGGTGTATTTGCAGCCTTCAATGCGGTATGCGCGGCGAATCCATATGTGCTGATCATCGCGGCAATCGTGGCACTGGTGGCGGCGTTCATTTATCTCTGGAACAACTGCGAAGAGTTCCGGCAGTTCTGGATTGACCTGTGGGAGAGTATTAAGGAGATTGCTATTGCCGTGTGGGAAGCACTGAAGGCATTCTTCCAGGCGGCGTGGGAAGCAATCAAGACCACGGCAACAACGGTCTGGAA
>SVDN01000040.1 GCA_015057825.1 Lachnospiraceae bacterium | reverse complement strand
GAAAAATCAATATATTTTTGATGAATTTGGGTATAAAGAAAAGGCCGTGGAATCACGACCTTTGTCTTCACTCTGAAAAGGATGCTTACGCATCCTTTTCTTTTCCTATGATTTTCTTCTTAATCTCCTCCATTACACGCTCGTAATTATCGGGATTGTGGCTGAAGGTACAGTTTGTACAGACCTTTATCTTTTTGCCGTTTTTTGCGCTATATTGCGGTGTTCCCGGACAATCTTCAAGACTATACAAAGGACAGTAACAAAAGAGGCAATTGATATGATCAAGCCCCTTATGACAAGGATAATATTCACAATCTTTGTTTTCAAAAAATTTGTATGAATTTTCCATTGTTAATTTCCTTTACATTTGCTGACAAAGTTTTCGGCGAAGTCTGCATTTGACGGGTAGTAAAGATGCGGAAAACCTATCCAAAGATTATCCCTGTCTTTAATGCATTTGTAACTTTTCCCCGTTGTCGGTTTCGTTGCAGTTACGCTATCTCCATTAGCCGTGCTGTCAAAATAGTGGAACTCGTGTCCCTTTATTATTTCGCCGTCTTTTAAGTAATTTGGTGCATTTTCTTTTAGGTCAATATAGCCGAAGCGCACTAATTTGCCCGTATATTTGCAGTCCGCATCAATTGCGCCTACCATTTTATACTCATGCCCGTCTTTATCTGTTATTGTTTTATGAAGATACATAAATCCGCCGCATTCAGCAACTATTGGAAGGCCTGCGTTAAATGCAGCTTTAATTGATTCTAACATTTCGTTATTATCACTTAATTCTTTGGCATACAACTCCGGATATCCTCCACCAAGAAGGATTCCTGCTGCCTTTTCAGGTAATGCCTTATCATGGATTGGTGAGAAGTATTCTAACTTCGCACCATAGGCTTCCAAGAGTTTTAAATTATCCTCGTAGTAAAAGCAGAAGGCTTCATCCTTTGCAACGGCTATAACAGGCGCGTCAGTTTTATTGAAAGTAGCGCCTTCAAAGGCTTCCTTAAGCTTAGTTCCATTTTCGTCCAGCTTGCTTTCATCTACAGTTAAATCACTTGCTTCCTCTGCGATTTTTTCAATCATATCTATATCAACGCATTCGGAAAGTTTCTCCGAAACCCCTTTTATCTGCGCCTTTATATCCGCCATTTCATCGGGCATTACAAGCCCTAAATGTCTGCTTTCTATCTTAAAATCATTATAAGTTGGGAAGTAGCCAAGAGCTTTTACTCCAAGCTCCCCTTCAATAACAGGGGCGATTATATCAAAATAGCCCTTTGTCATGCGGTTTAGGATAACGCCCTTTATCAATTTTTCCGTGTCATATTGCAAAAAGCCCGCAATTAAAGCGACTACGGTTTTTCCCATGCCCTTTGCGTCAACCACCAGGATAATCGGAGTTTTAGTCGTGCACGCAAGATGATAAGCAGAGCCTTCTTTTCTTACTCCGCCAAGTCCGTCATAAAGGCCCATAACGCCTTCCATAACAGCTGTTTCATCCTCATTACGCTCGCGCAAAAACAGATACCTTGTTGTTTCTTCGCTTGTGAAAAAAGTATCCAAATTTTTGGACGGTATGCCTATTACCTTTTTGTGAAACATGGGGTCGATATAATCCGGTCCGCACTTATATGAAATTAGTTTTTTGCCGCGATCCTTTAAAGCTTGTAAAAGGGCGATGGTTATGGTTGTTTTACCGCTGCCGCTTTTTGGCGCCGCAATCATGATTCTTTTTAATTTCAAAATTGTTTCCTCTTAAAATTTTATCCTTGCTTTCACCGGTTCAAAAGCACTTTTACATTCTATACAAAACTAATCATTTTTGAAAGTAAACGAGCAAATCCAAATCGGGTTTTCCGCCTGCATAAGATTGTAGTCCCCAACCTTCTTTGCACGGCTTATCTGCATTTGCACTATTTCATCCTCGCAAATGTCAAAATCCTTTACCACATCCTTGATTTCCGCTATGGTTTCAAGGCTTATGGCATTTAAAACCACTCGCATTTCAGGATTAATAGCTCGTAAGCTTTCCAATATTTCCTTCAGGTTACCGCCGCTGCCTCCGATAAAAGCATGGCTTGCCTTTGGCAGACCTTCCAAGCCTTCCGGGGCATAAGCCTTAATAATCTCAATATTATCAAGATTAAATTTGCGCTTGTTCTCACCTATCAGCTTAACCGCTTCCGGCTTTCTTTCTATTGCATAAACTTTTATTTCATCCGAAAGCGCCGCCATTTCAATGGCAATGGAGCCGGTGCCGCTCCCGATATCATAAACCACGGAATTTCCCTTAAGATGCAGCTTTGAAATGCTTACTTCACGCACTTCTTCCTTCGTCATGGGCACTTTATCTCGAATAAATGCACTGTCGGGAAGACCGTGTGAAACGCCTCTTTCCTCCACGCTCTCGTTCTTTATAAAGCAAACATATAAGCCTTCTTTAGTTAAGCTCTTGCAGTCTGCGGCGCTAAGCTCAAGAATCTCCTCGTTATCATAAGAAAGATTAAGTCCCGCAAAAACCTTGCAAGAGTTTAATCCCACATCTTCAAGGATTTCTCCCAGTCTGTTAACATCTTCCACTCCCGACATTAAAAGAAATGTCTTTTCACTCTCTTTTATCTTAAGGCCCAGGTTTGCAATCTCTTTTCCGTGAATGCTTAAAATCCTTGCATCCTCATATGATTCTCCGACTTTTGCCGCCAAATATGAAATGGATGAAATCCCCGGCATTATTTCAACACTTGCCGCAAGTTTCCCTACCTTTATCTCTTCGTTTAAAGCCTTATAAAGCTTTGTTGCACCGCTGTTAAATCCGCTGTCTCCGGAAAATAGCACAACTACGTTTTTTTCTCCTTCGTCTTTAAATCGGCTCTCATTTTCCTCAAGATAAGGAATTATCTGCTTTGACAGATAATAAGGCTTTGATTCTATCTTAGGTCTATAGCCTTCTATCATTCTTTCGGCGCCAAGGATTATGTCCGCATCCTCTATGGCTGCGTAAACCTCTCTTGTAAGGTTTCCCTTATTTCCCATTCCAATGCCCACAAGAATTATATTGTAAATATTTTCCGATTTTATTTCTTTACCGGTAAGCTTGGCAATCTCATCCAAGACTTGTAAAAAGCTATGGCCATCCGCTTCCTTTTCTTTTCCGATAACAAAAGCCTTCGCTCCCGCTTCTGTTGCTGCCTCTATCTTTTCATCAAAGCCCCCTGCCTTGCCGCTTTCTTTTGTTACCATATATTTAATGTCGTACTGCTTTAGCATTGCAGTATTTAAATCCTTTGAAAAAGGCCCCTGCATGCATATTATCTGCTTGCCCGCAAGGCCGCACGACTCACATATTTCAATACTTTCTTTGCTTGGAAGAACTCGCGCAAAGAGTCTCTCCCTTAAAGCTTTGGACTTTGCAAAGTCCCCCAGTTCTTTGCTTCCTGTAGTAAGAAGTATGTTCCCGCTTGTTTTTTTAAGCTCTTTAACACATTCTTCGATGCTTTCAAAATACATCGCACCTTCCGCCACACAGCCCCCGCGCTCTCTTAATAGTCTGAAATAAGGCAGATTCAAGCCCTTTACAGCCTCTTTTATATTTGCGCTTACAATATCCGCATAAGGATGAGTTGCATCAACAACACACAAAAAATCCCCTTGCTCCATAAATGCTCGCATTTCATCTGCATCCATGCGACCGCGCTTTACGCTTACAAGCGGATTTTCTTTTAAAACTATTTCACCGTATTCCGTGGCAACACAAACAGCAGACGAAATGCCCGCTGCACTTAGTCGCTCCGAAAGTCTTCTTCCTTCTGTTGTTCCCGCAAATATCAATATATCCTTCAATTTTATTCCCTCGTTGTTTTACTGTCCCGCAAACATTTCCCCAACAAACTCATATAATCTATCTTTCGGTAATTTCATACATCAAAGCATTGCAAATGGCTGCTGCCACATTGCTTCCGCCTTTTCTTCCCGCATTTACGATATACGGAATATCCGTCTCCATTATCAGTTCCTTGGATACTTCTACATTTACAAAGCCCACCGGCACACCAATTACAAAGGCCGGTCTCCAATCGCTTGTCTTCATCATTTCATAAATCTGTACAAGGGCCGTAGGTGCGTTTCCTATGGCAAATATAACCGGTTTATCTATCTTTCGCGCCTTTTCCATGCTGATGGCCGCACGAGTTGTACCTCGCTCCTTTGCAAGCTTTGCCACTTCTTCATCTGCCATAAAGCAATGGGCCTCGCCTCCAAGCCTTGCAAGAGCGCGCTTATTAATGCCCGCAAGGGCCATATTGGTATCGGTTACTATGTGCGCTCCCGCTTTTAAAAGCTCATGAGCTTTTTCCACCGCATCTTTCGAATATTTAAGCGTCTTAACATAGTCGAAATCCGCACTTGTATGAATAACACGCTTTGTAATAAGCTCTTCTTCCTTAGGAAGTGAAACCCCAAGTTTTTCAAGCTCTTCACCGATTATTTCAAAGCTTCTTTTTTCGATATCCTGTGGTAATAACTTTTCAATTTCCTTCAACGCATTCACCCAACACTTTCAAAAATTTTTCGTTTTCTCCTCTGGACTTAACGGCAATTCTGAAATAGCCTTTCTTTAGTCCCTCAAAGTTTTCGCAGTTTCTGATTAAGATTCCTTTATCCAACAACAATTTATATAAATCTTTGTCGCTATATAACAAGATAAAATTTGTAGCGGATGAAAAGGCTTTAATTCCCAGCTTTTTAAGGCCCTTCATCAAGTATTCTTTTTCGGATGCCACAAAATCCGCTGTCATTTCTTCGAATCTTTCATACAGCAGGCAAGCCTCACCGCACTTTTGCGCAAACACGGAAATGTTCCATTCGGGGAGCTGTCGTTTTATTCGGTTTACATAATCAAGGTTCGAACCAAACATATAGCCAAGCCTTACCCCCGGCACGCAATAAAGCTTTGTAAAGGCTCGTACAATAATCAGATTGTCAAACTCCTCAAGCTTTCCAATCATTGTGTAATCGCCTTTCATAAATTCCACAAAGCATTCGTCCAAAACAACAGTTACGCCTTTATTATTACAGGTCCTCACAAGTTTTTCCAAGAAGAGCGGCTCAAGTGCCTTTCCCGTTGGATTGTTTGGATTTGCCAAAAATATCATATCCAAGTCTTCACTTATATCATCAATCAAGCTATCATCCGGCGCAAAGCCTTCATTTTCCTTAAGATAATGATATTTTATTTTCGCATCCACCGCCTCAAGAGCATATTTATAGCCATAAAACGATGGTGCCAAAACAAGTGCCCGCTTTGGCTTAAGAGCATGTACTATGCTCATAAATATTTCCGATGCTCCGTTTCCGAGAGCAATGTAATCTTCCTTAACTCCAAACTTCCCGGCCAGTTTTTTTGTAAGCTCTCGTGAATCAATATCCGGATATTCATCTACGATTTCCGCAGCCGCCTTTAAGGCATCTTTAATCCCTTCCGGCAGCCCCAAAGGGTTGATATTTACGGAATAATCAAGCATCACATTATTATTATATACGTCACCGCCGTGTACGTTTTTTTCTAAAACAGGCCCGCAAGCACTGCTATTACAATCATTATTATCAAACATAAAATCTCACTTATCCACGCTGTTATGTACATAAGGCGGTTTACTCGCCTAATGTCTTCGACTTCCACCGGTCGCAGCGGGTCTCCAATATATTCTTTTTCATGAATTTTTCCAAAATAACTTGCAGGTCCCGCAAGCTGTATTTCCAAAGCCCCTGCGCTTACCGCCTCGGTGTGGGCGGAATTTGGGCTTGCGTGCTTATATCTGTCACGCAGATAAATATATTTTGCATTCGGACCGTTAAATCCCGATGCCATATATGCCGCAAATATCATAAATCCCGCGCTGATTCTTGCCGGCAAGAAGTTAAGGACATCATCCATCTTTGCCGCAGCACGTCCGAAATACAAGTATTTGTCGTTTTTATAGCCGATCATGGAATCCATGGTATTTACCGCTTTGTATAAAAAACCAAGTGCCGGACCCCCAAGAGCCGTAAACAGCATAGGGGCGATAACTCCGTCGGATGTGTTTTCCGCAACGGTTTCTATTGCCGCCTTGGCAACACCTGTTTCATCCAATGAATTTGTATCTCTGCCCACTATCATGGACACGGCTTTTCTTGATGCTTCCAAACCCTCGTACTTTAATGCGTAATAAACCTTCATGCTTTCATCTTTAAGGGACTTTGTTGCCAGGATATAATAGGTCATTATTGCTTCAACCATCACACCTACGATAGGATGAATAAAATAAGCAAGCGAAAGAGCCGCCGCTACCGCAAGGACAGTCGTAAGAGGCACCAAAACCGCTGTTATTATGCCGTTTTTTAAGTCATCGGCCGCCGACCTGTAGCCTCTTAAAAAATCATTTTCAAACACCGATATATATTTTCCGATTAAGCGTATTGGGTGCGGCATGTTATACGGATCGCCGATTATAAGATCCAGCACAAAGCCCGCAAAAAACGCTATAATATGATATTCCACTATAATACTCCGATTTTTTTAGGATTTTTGAATTTTATTTTATCTCCCTCTTTTGAAAGAGTCAGTTCGTATCCTTCCCCGTTTTGAAGAAGATAATCGTAATACTCACCGCCGTAATAGCTTGCAAGTAAGGCCATGATGATGCCGCCGTGCACAGCAAATGCAACTTTCAGCTTTTTGTCTCCCACTTTGTCTTTTTCCATTTTTTGGGAAAGCATATTAAGAGCTTCATCAAAGCCTGCCAATACTCTTTTAGCAAAATCGCTTCTGCTTTCACCACCCGGAAAAGCTATTTCTCCGCCGCTTTCCATCCAAGCGATGTAAGGTGCCTTATCTTTCAATTCGTCATGGCTCATGCATTCGTACTCGCCAAAATCCGTCTCACGCAAATCCTCTATTATTTCAAAATCCTGTCCCGGATATATAAGCTCTTTTGTTTCAAGGCAGCGTTTCATGGGACTTGCAAAAATGTAATCCACTGAAGGATAGGCCTTCTTCTCAACCTTTTTTTTGATTAATTCCACTCCCTCTTCACTTAAGGGCTCATCCGTGGAACCCAAAAATTTTCTGAACTTGTTTGAGGGTGTCTGGCCATGCCTTATAAGTACTATTTCTATTTGATTTTCTGCCCAATTCCGCATATTACACGTGTTACTCCTTCCGCACGTTTTGCAAGTTTTGTAAGGATTCTGCCTGTTGTTTCGCGATAATTTCTCTCAAACTCGTCAAGAGGCACAACCCCGCTTCCAACTTCATCGCTTACTATTATTATGTCATGGCAGCTTTCCGCAATATTAATGATTTCCCGCTCCAATTCAAGTGCATTCTTTCCTGCGCAAAGCCCGTTTTTTATCCACAAATTCAAATGATTTATTATGATTTGTCCACCACGTGAATCCCTAATTTCATCTACCGTCGGTAAAACAGCATCAAAAATGACGGGCTCGATCTCCAGCGTGGATTTTACATATTCAATTTTAGCTTGGGCAAAGCCACCTATGATTAATTCCATTTTCTTTCCTATGCCGTTTAATTTGCTCTGTTGCTAATCATTCAAACAGCAATACCTTTATCGATTATTATAAATTAAAACACATTATTTACCAGAATGCTGATAACCGCCCCAGCCACACACATGGCACATTCACATATAAGCACGAAATAGCCCGCTGTATCTCCCGTAATTCCGCCAAATTCCTTATAGCTTTTCCATCTGTAAAAGGCAAAGCTTAAAAGAGCGGTAATCACAAGCACGCTTCCCGTAAGAGGCTCAAGCCATATCATAAAAGCCATGCAGGCAAAAAGCTGAACAAACAAGGCTATCTTTACGTTTCTTTTATGGGCATTGTTTGCGGATTCAAAAAGCATACCGTTTGTTCTTGCGCCTTTTAAGTAAACAACTCCAAGGCCGCTTAAGGCACGACTTAGGAAAAATCCCGCACAAAATACGCCCAAAACAAAGCCCTTATCTACATAAGAAAATGCCGCAATGTAAATAAGTCCGTATGTTGCAAGCATTATAACCGCAAAAGCTCCGATGTGAGAATCCTTTAAAATCTCCAGTTTTCGCTCTCTCGGCTGATAAGAGTGCAGGGCATCCATGGTGTCCATAAAGCCGTCCACGTGGAAACCGCCGGTAATAAGCAAAGGAATGACCGTTCCTATAAGGCTGTAACACATAAAGCCAATTCCGATTCGCTCACAAAGCCAGGCCCAGAAAAAGACGAGGCCTCCAATAACCGCACCAATCCACGGAAAAAAGCAGAGCATATATTTCATATCCTCATTTTTCCACTCGAAACGTGGCATCGGTATTTTAGAATACATTGAAAACGCTACTGCTATTGATTTAAAAAACACTGTTTACCTCTTTTTCTTCACACGTCATTTTATCTGTTAGCGCACAGAAGCTTCTTCCGCAGCTTTGTAAATCAGCGGAATCCCAACAACTACTTCCACAACTTCATTCGCTGCTGCCGCTATTTTTTCGTTTACCATGCCAAGGGCGTTTAAATACTCCGACGTTGTTTCATCATAGTCGGCTCCGTCCTCGAAAATATTGTTTGTCACAACAACTATATTATCAACATTTTCGCACAAAATATCAAAATCATGCAAAACTTTTCCCGCAACCACGCCGCTGTTTAGGATTTCATCCCCATCAAACATTTCGTTTGCCACAAGGTTTGACATGCATTCCAAGAGCACTGCGGTTTTCTTATTCCTGTCAATACTTTTAAGAGCCTCTTTCAGGTCTCTTTGTTGCTCGATGGTTTCAAAACCCTTACCGGACCTTAAATTCCTGTGACGCTCCACTTTTCTTTGGGCTTCCGCGTCATAAACCTTCATGGTTGCGATATAGTATTTATTGCAATCTATGTATTTGGTTGTCACCAACTTTTCCGCATACTCGGATTTGCCGCTTCCGCTGCCGCCGTAAATTATATGTAACATTTAATACCTCTTGTACTGTTCAAGGCTTATATCGTCAAAAGTTGTACTGTTGCTGTAAATTGCAAGAGCCATATCAAGAAGAGGAAACATCATAACCGCTCCTGTGCCCTCTCCAAGGGCAAGTCTTGCATTTATAACCATATCAAGGCCAAGCTCGTCAGCAAGAAGCTTGATTGCAGGCTCCTTACCATTATGAGATCCGATTAAATACCCTTTTACTCCCGGCATTATGCGCTCAGCCAAAATGCCTGCGGCAAGGCTGATTACACCGTCCAAAACAATAGGTGTATGTGTTAAGGCTCCGCCGATGCAAAGGCCTACAAGGCCCGCTATGTCAAGACCGCCAACCGTTGAAAGTATGGTAAGCGGATCTGCATCGTACAATTTATATTTTTCCAAAGCTGTAGCAATAACCGCTTTTTTTCTTGCAAGGCCCTTATCATCAAGACCCGCGCCTCTGCCTGTTACAAGTTCCGCATCGCATTTTAAAAGCGCTGCTGCCACAGCGGAACTGGTGGTGGTATTTCCGATACCCAGCTCGCCCATGGCGATTATTTTGTAGCCTTCTTTCACAAGGTCGTATACCACATCTATTCCCGCAGCAATGGCTTTTATTGTCTCGCTTTCCGTCATGGCAGGCTCTTTAAGGAAGTTTCTTGTGCCGCTTCTTACACGCTTCTTAACCATTCCCTCGATAATACTATCATTATCAATGCCGATGTCCACGGGGATTGAGTCTGCCCCCGCAACCTTTGCCATACGGCAAACGGAAGACTGCTTCTTAACCATTATTTCCGCTACCATTGTGGTAACTTCCTTGCCTGACTGGCTTACGCCTTCTTCGATTATTCCGTTATCCGCGCACATTATAACCACGGCACGCTTTGAAATGTCGATTATTTCGCTTCTTGTCATTCCGCCGATTTTGGAAACGATTTTTTCAAAATCCCCCATACCGTCTAAGGGTTTTGCCACCAAATCCCAATTGGTCTTTACTTTTTTTACAAAAGACTCATCTATAGGCTCTATTTTAATTTTCTTTAATTCATCTTCACTGTAATCAGTCCAAACGGGCCTCTCTAAGCATGCCATAAACTGCCTCCATATCCATATACTTTCTTATTGTGTCGGCAAGTTTGTCATATTGCTTTTCTTTAAAAGATGCATAATCTTCAAACTGCCCGTTTTCTATGCTTACTCCCGCATTTTTTGCAAGGATTTCAACAATTTTTCCCGCAATTTCGCCCTTATCGAATATGCCGTGAATGTAGGAACCGTAGACGTTTTCTCCGTCAGTCACAAGGCTTGCCTCAATCTTTTCACCTTTTTGGGCGGAACAGGTCTCACCCATATGTATTTCATAGCCTTCATAGTCAAGACCCGAAAGCTCTGCAAACACACCGTCTACTTTATTTAATTTGCCCTCAGTCCGGCAACGGGTCTTATCACTTTTAAGCTCAGTCTTCAAAGGCAAAAGCTCCATTCCTCTGATAATTCCGCCCTCTTCAACGCCATCCGGGTCCGAAACTTCCGCACCCAACATCTGATATCCTCCGCAGATGCCAAAAACCGGAATCTTCTTTGACCTTTGCTTAATTGCGGCTTCCAAACCGCTCTCGCGTAACCACTTAAGGTCTCCCATAGTATTTTTGCTACCCGGAAGCACTATCATATCCGGATTGTGGAGTTCGGCCACACTTGTCACATATCTGACAGTAACTTCAGGCATTTGCTCAAATACATTTAAGTCCGTAAAGTTTGAAATCCTAGGATATCTGATAACCGCTATATCTATGAGACCCGCACTTCGTTTGTCAAAACGCTCTGTCAGGCTGTCTTCATCTTCAAGTAAAAGCTCCATATAAGGCACAACCCCCACAACAGGCACATTGCCCTTTTCTTCAAGCATTTCCACACCCGAGTCCAAGATTTTTTTATCTCCGCGAAATTTATTAACCACAAGACCTTTTACTCTGGCCTTTTCATCTTCTTCTAATAACATGAGAGTGCCCAAAAGCTGCGCAAATACGCCGCCTCTGTCAATGTCTCCCACCAAAAGCACGGGAGCATCAACCATCTTTGCCATGCCCATGTTTACGATATCATCATCCTTAAGGTTTATCTCCGCAGGGCTTCCCGCGCCTTCTATTACAATGATATCCGCTTGCTCTTCCAGTTTTTTAAAGGCTTTCTTTATATCGGGTATTAGTTTTTTCTTATATTTAAAATAATCAACCGCATCCATATTTCCAAGGACTTCGCCATTAACAATAACCTGCGAACCGGTATTGTTCGTAGGTTTAAGCAAAATCGGGTTCATGCACACCAAGGGCTCCACTCCGGCTGCTTCCGCCTGCATAACCTGAGCTCTGCCCATTTCCAGTCCTTCGCTTGTAATATATGAATTTAGAGCCATGTTTTGGGATTTAAAAGGTGCCACGCGATAGCCGTCCTGTTTAAAAACTCTGCAAAGTCCCGCAACCAAGAGGCTTTTGCCCGCATTTGACATTGTTCCCTGAACCATAATAACTTTTGACATAAAAAATTGCCCTTCCGATTGTTCACTTACATTCCTTTAAGATTATAATAAGCGAAATTTCTCTCTTTATTATATACTCTAACATAGAATGTAACAACAATCAAAAAGACAACTCTTTAAAAGCAATTTTCAACTATTTTTCAACCACAAGTTTATAATGATCAAATATCAAATCCCAAACTTCGGATCATTTTAATGTCGCTTTCAATGCTTATTCCCGCAGTTGTAAGCATATCTCCCGATATAGAGGCATTTGCGCCGCTTTTTAGAAAGTCTTCCCCTTTGTCGGCCATAAGACCTCTGCCTCCCGCAAGTCTTATAAATACATCAGGCAAAATAAACCTGTAAATTGCGATGGTTTTCTTAATCTCTTCGGCCTTAAGGATCTCAGATCCTTCCAAAGGCGTGCCTTTAACGGGATTCAGCACATTTACCGGAACGCTTTTTATTCCCAGTTTTTTAAGTTCAAAAGCCATATCAATACGGTCTTTGAAGCTTTCACCCATGCCGATTATTCCTCCGCTGCAAACTTCAAGCCCCGCTTCTTTTGCATAATTTATGGCTTTTATTTTATCATCGAAGCTATGAGTACTGCATATTTTGGCAAAATAATCTCTTGAGCTTTCAAGATTGTTATGAATTCTTGAAACTCCCGCATCCTTAAGCTTTTTGTAGTTTTCTTTAGTAAGCACACCGCCGGATATACAGACTTCTATTTTAAGCTCTTTTATTATTCTTTTCGAAAGCTCGCAAACTCTGTCTACCTCTTCATCATTAAGCCTTTTTCCCGATGTTACCACACTAAAGCGCATGCAGCCGGCTGCGGCATCTTTTTTTGCTTTTTCGAAAATAGTCTCGTTATCCAAAAGAGGATATTCTTTTACGCCCGTATTGTTGTGGGCGGATTGAGCGCAAAACTTGCAGTTTTCGGGACACTTGCCGCTTTTTGCGTTTATGATGGTGCAAAGGTCAAAGGCATCGCCGACAAAATGTTTTCTTATTTCATCGGCGGCTTTTCCAAGCTTATCGGCATCTTCCTTTACAAGCTCCAAAGCTTCCTCTTTTGTTATTTCATATCCCTTTATTACTTTATCTTTTAATATATTTATATCCATTTTCCTAACCTAAGCTTTCTTACGATTATTAAATAAATTCAAAAAATCAGCTGTTCGTACTTGTTTTTACTTTTTTTAGCCCTATATGATTTAAAGCCGGCACAAGCTTTTTGGCCACATATGCCACACCGAAGCTAAGCAAGATATCCTTCGGAAGCGTTGTGAATACGCAAGATAGCAAAAGGGCTTTTACTCCCATAATGTTTCCCAAATAGAATCTGCTTACCAGATAGCAATAAACGGTACCTAAGCTATAGATAATGGCAAGTCCTACAAAGTTTGCTATAAGCAAGCGTTTGTATGTCATTTTTCCCGCATATGCAATATAGCCGGATACAAACGCCGCAATTGCAAAGCCTATTAAATATCCGAATGTAGGCTGAAAAACATAGCCGATTCCTCCGCCCTGTGTAAACACCGGTATTCCCACAAGTCCCATAATTATATAAACGCTTACGCTTAAAAGTCCGAGTCTTGCACCAAGCACCAAGCCCGCAAGCATGGTAAATATATTTTGCATTGTAAAAGGCACCAAAGGAAGCGGGATTCTTATAAATGTTCCCACCGTTATAAGCGCCACAAACATTGCACACAAGATTAAATCCATTGTTGTTATTTTCTTCATCACATCACCTTAATGCTGATTTCTCCGGAAGCCAGCACTTCCCTTTTCTTATCCTCATATTCAACTATCAAATGACATTCATCATCCAAATCAATGGCTTTTGCAGGCTTGGTTTCATTATGTTTTATTACGCTAATCTCTTTTCCCAAAACCAAGCTTTTCTTTTTATACTTACTAATGAAGCTTGCATTTTTACCTTTTTCGTTATCAACAAGCTCATTGTAATAATTCTTAACCTTTGTCAATACAAGGGCGGTTAGCTTATTCTTAATGTCATTTACCTTTTCTTCAAAAACAGCTCCCGCAATGTTTTTTATGCTTCCGTCAAAGCCGCCTTCCGGCTCGTAAACATTGATTCCTATACCCAGCACGGCATAGCTTAAAGAACTGTTTTCCATGTCAAAGGCAGCTTCCGTTAGTATTCCGCAAACCTTTTTGCCATTAATATAAATGTCATTAACCCATTTTATCAAAGCCTCGTTATCCGAAACTTCCTCAATAGCCTCGCTTACAGCAACTGCCGCAAGCGTGGTGATCATGCCGGCTTTCTGCGCAGGAATGTGGCCGGGTTTAAGTAAGATGCTTAAGTAAATCCCTGTATTTCCCGGAGATTCGAAACGTCTTCCAAGCCTTCCCTTACCCTTTGTCTGGCAGGCGGAAACAACAACCTTCCACTCCTTTGCCCCCTTTTCGGCAAGCTCTTTCAAGTATGTGTTGGTTGATTCCGTTTCTTTAAGTACTTCAATATCAAAGCCGCTTTTTTCGGCTTCCAAGTACTTTTCTATGCCGGACTGTGACAATATATCTGTGTCTTCGGCAAGGCAATAGCCTTTATTGGTAACGGCGCTTATGTTATAGCCGTCTTTCCTCAAGGCATTTACCGCTTTCCAAACCGATGTCCTGGAAACATCCAATGCCAAAGCCAGTTCTTCACCTGAATAATATTTTCCTTTTTCTTTTTCAAGAACTTTTAAAAGATTATCTTTAGTTGCCATGGTTACTCCGTTTTATAAAACAATGATACGTATCTGTCGACAATGTCGATTGTAAACTTGTACAAAAAAATTGTCAACCATTATTTTAGAAATGGTTGACAATTATATTTGAAGGTTTATTTAAGATTATTTCTTATTCGTAAATTTATTCTGTTACTTTGTTTTTTCTGTAGATTGTGTAGCCTGTAATTGCTGCTGCAATTGCTACGATAAGGATGATGAGCCATAACCATGATGTGTGGCTTTCATCTGCTGCGCTTGCCTGTGGTACTGCTTCATCGCTTACGTTTTCAACCTGTTTAGCACTTGCCTGTGGTACGTTTTCATCTGCTACGTTTTCAACTGCAGGTGCCTGGTTAGCTGCTACAGGAGCCTGTGCTACAAGTAAGTTAGCGTTCATTGCAGGAGCTGCAACTACTTCACCATTGTTGAATGCTACAACATCCTGGATTATCACCTGATTTGCAGGTCCGTTTGCATCAGGTGTAGGTGTTACGTTGTTTTCGTTGTTATTCTCTTCTTCAGGAATAACTACCGCTTTTGCTCTATCAACTTCACCCTGGATGAAACTGATTGAACCTTCGATTTTTGTTACTTCTTCGCCTGCTGCTGCGATTGCATTGTCATCATCTTCAAGTTCTTGAACTTTGTTATTGTAATCAGTTGTTGCATTTGTTACATCGTTTGCAAGGCTTTCCAAATTGCCTGCTACCTCTGCGAAGAGTGCTGTTAAATCTGTTGATTTAGCAAATACTACTTCTGACCAATGCTGTGGTACGTAAGCCTCGCCTTCCTGTGTTGTTGTGAGAGTGTACTCTGTAGCTCTGTAAACTATTGTGCTGATTGTCATATTTTCAGTTTGCGGTGTATCAGTTGAAGTATCAACCCAATGATCATCTACTTCTCTGTAATATAAATGAACCCATTCACCGAAAAACCAAAATCCAACATCTTCTGTTTTTTTCTGCATATAGCCGGATTCAACATGTGTATTTGTTGTTACATCAGCTGTTGTTGTTGCTACGATTCCTGTTTCTTCGTGTGAAGCTGTTACATTGTTGTAGTCATCTACCTGGCT
>SVDN01000004.1:129232-148319 GCA_015057825.1 Lachnospiraceae bacterium | reverse complement strand
AATTCAATGATAAATTTCTTATCATTTTCCAAGACTTCGTATCTGCCGAAGCCCGTCATACTTTTTACCAAATTGTCCTCTCTCCCACAGCCACCCCATTTGGCTTAAAATGCCGGCTGTCAAAAATATTATTAAAATGTTTCCTTAAAAAATAAGCCTTTTACCGTTGAACATTTGTTTTATTTTACTACAAAATCACTATATTTACAAGTTGTTTGGACGGGGTTTTTTGCGACTCTCAAAGCAAATAAAAAAAGCAGTGGACCTGCTTTTTTTACTGAGTTTAGTTTGTGTGTGTGTATAAAATAAAAAAGACCACGCACATAGTGCATGGCCGTTCTATTTCCCATTAAAAATTCCTTTTGTGTTCTTCTGAACTCGCACATTACCAAGTCTTCTGGCTCACATGCTAGCAAAGCGATGAATAACTGTCCTTCTCATGATAATCACAATGGACGACTTTCGTCACGTTAAACATTTTCGCATGTATACAGCTTACGGATAAGCTCCGGATTCTAACCGGATTCATTTTAACTAATCACCCTCAACTTTACTTGTTAGGGCTCAAAGCGATAACGCATCTTATTTAATTCTATGTTATTTTATCGTCATTGGTCATTTTAGTCAAGCACTTTTTGCTTGATTTTTACTCTCTATAAGTTAAAATAATTATTGTTATGCAAAAAGCATATTAAAATCATATTTCGAGGTATATCATGGCATTTGATGGTCTTACAATAAAAGCAATAGTCAACGAATTAAATCAAAACACAAAAGAAGCTCGCTTTTTCAAAATAGCGGAACCCGAAAAAGATGAACTTTTAATTACAATAAAAACAAAAAACGGACAAAGAAAGCTGTTGATTTCCGCCAGTGCAACTCTTCCCCTTATTTATTTTACGGAAAAGTCCCGCACAAGTCCTTTGACAGCTCCGAATTTTTGCATGTTGCTCCGAAAATATATTGCCAACGCAAAAATCATCTCAATCAGTCAGCCTTCCCTTGAGCGAATCATAGACATTGAATTGGAACATTACAACGATTTGGGTGATTTGTGTCGCAAGCATTTAATAGTTGAATTAATGGGAAAACACAGCAATATAATCTTTACCGACGATAAAAATATGATTGTTGACAGTATCAAACATATAGGTGCAAATGTCAGCTCCGTTCGTGAAGTTTTGCCGGGGCGCGATTATTTTATTGCCGGCGCCAATGACAAACTGAATCCTTTTGAGGTGGATGAAGATAGCTTTGTTAATATTGTTTGCGAAAAACCTTTAAATATTTCCAAAGCAATATATACAAGCATTACCGGCTTCAGCCCGCTTATTGCAAACGAAATCGCTTATCGTGCCGGATTGGACGCGGACATGCCTGTTTCTGCGTTAAAGGATGTTGATAAAATGCACCTATACAATATTTTTTCTCATATTGTCGATGATTTGAGAAACAATGACTATAAATTATGCGTTGTTTTTGATGAGGACGCTAGCCCTTTGGAATACAGCGTCATCGAACTTAGCATGTACAAAGACAAGCGAATCGAATACTATGACAGTATAAGTGAGCTTTTGGAAGATTTTTACGCAAAAAAGGAAAGTTCAACAAGAATCAGGCAGCGTTCCAGCGACCTTCGTCAAATCGTTCAGACCGCACTTAATAAAAACAATAAAAAATACGATTTGCAATTGCTTCAACTTAAGGATACCGAAAAGCGTGATAAATTCAGAATTTACGGCGAATTGTTAACCACATACGGATACAATATTGAAGCCGGTGTAAAATCCGCAAAAGTTCTTAATTACTACAGCAATGAAGAAATCAACATTCCTCTGGATCCTGATTTATCGGCTATTGATAATGCAAAGAAATATTTTGACAAATATGCAAAACTTAAGAGAACTTACGAGGCTTTGACGGAAATCATCGTTTCCACAAAAGAGGAAATAGACCATTTGGAATCCGTAAAATGCGCTCTTGATTTGGCAGAAAACGAAGAAGACTTAAAAGAGCTTAAAGAAGAACTTATTTCAAGCGGCTATATAAGGCGCAAAGCTAAAGATAAAGCGGCTAAAATCAATATAAAGCCACTCCACTACATTTCATCGGACGGTTATGATATTTATGTGGGTAAAAACAATTTACAAAATGAATATGTTACCTTCAAACTTGCAGAAGGCGGAGATTGGTGGTTCCATGCAAAGGGAGTTCCGGGCTCCCATGTAATAGTTAAGGCCGCCGGCAAAGAGTTACCGGACAAAACTTACGAAGAAGCCGGTCGATTGGCAGCCTACTACTCAAAATCAAGAGGAAACGACAAAGTAGATATCGACTACTCTCTTAAGAAAAATATAAAAAAACCCGCCGGCAAAAAGCCGGGATTCGTAATCTATCACACGAACTACTCGCTTACCATCGATTCAAACATTGATGGTATAAAACTATGTGAATAAGCCTTATTTCAGTTTTTTATCAAGAGCCTGAGATTTTAAATCCTTGGCATTTAAAAGCACCGCATCGGTGATTTCATCACCGCCGAGCATTCTTGCAAGTTCGTTGATTTCACCTTTTTTGTCGAGCAAAGATATACCAGTTGTGGTAGTATCTTTCTCGGCTTTTTTTTCGATTAAATAATGGCTGTCTGCCATTGCTGCTATTTGAGGTAAATGCGAAATGCATATAACCTGATGATTGTGGCTGATGATATTTAGTTTTTCCGATACCATCCAAGCGGTTTTGCCGCTGATTCCGGAATCGATTTCGTCAAATATCAAAGTTCCCACTTCATCAACTTCGGCAAGTACGGTTTTAATAGCAAGCATTACTCTGGAAAGCTCGCCGCCCGATGCGATTTTTCCAAGAGGCATCACCGGTTCTCCCACGTTGGTGGAAATCATAAATTCCACATCATCAAATCCTTTTAAAGTGATTTGATTGCTTTCTTCAATCTTTATTTCAAATCTGACATCAAGGAAATTAAGCTCCCTAAGATGATTAATAATTTTAACTTCCAAATCTTTGGCGTATTTTACGCGAATCTCGGATATTTTTTTGCAAATATCTCTCATGCGTTTGTTTGAAAGTTTCAAATCCTCTTCACATTGCTTCTTGATTTCCTCGTTGTTTTTCAAAGTATTAACAAGTTCTTCTTTATCATTGCGATAATTTATAATCTCTTCTATGCTGTTTCCGAACTTGGCTTTTAGATGATTGATAACATCAAGGCGCTTGCCGTATTCAACAAGTTTTTCTTCATCATATCTGTTGTCGTCCATATAACGGGAAATCATATGTGAAACATCGCTGCAAATGCTTTCCAAATCGGTTAAAGAACTTTCTATTTTTTCGATTTCTTCATCCTTATAATTGATTTTTTTAAGCGCGCCCAAAGCATTGCTGATAAGATCGCTTGCGCAGTTATTGTCGCTTAAAGCACTGTATGCTTCGGCAAGAGAAGAAACAATTTTTTGTGAAGCCTCCATCATTTTGTAGGATTCTTCAAGCTTTGAATCTTCTCCCTCCACTAAGGCCGCCTCATCTATTTCATTAATTTCAAACTCATAAAATGAAATGTTTCTGAGTCTTTCATCCTCATCGACATTTAACTCTTCAAGCTTGTTCTTAAGATCTTTATTAAGCTTATACTCTTTTGCCAAGTCATCCTTAAGCTTGATAATGTCGCTTTTAGAGGCAAATTCATCAAGAATTTCCAAGTGTTTTGCTTTATTTAACAAAGATTGATGTTCATGTTGTCCGTGAACATCCACCAAAAGTGAAGTGATTTTTCTGAGAGTAGACAAAGCCACACTTTCTCCGTTAACTTTACATACACTTGAAGATTTGGTGATTTTCCTGCTGATAATAACGCTGTCATCCGGTTCAAGCTCGATATCGTTTTCTTTAATGACATTTTTTACAATATCTCTTCCGTCCACAAATTGTAATTCAACCAACGCAAAATCAGCATCCTTTCGAATAATCTCTTTGGATGCTTTTTCGCCCAGCGCTATATTAATAGAACCGATAATAATAGATTTTCCGGCACCGGTTTCGCCGGATAAGATGTTTAAGCCATCATTAAAGTCAATTTCCTCTTCTTTAATGAGTGCAAGATTTTTAACATGTAAATTTGTAAGCATTATGTCCTCCTATTTTGCGCTCTCCAAGCACAAACAGGATATTTTTAACAATTAATTATTCTGGTTAAATTGGTCATTACGGTTTCAACGTCTTCCACAGATCTAATGGCGCAGAAAATCGTATCATCACCGGCAATACAACCAACAACTTCGTTCCACTCCAAGGCATCGATTGCGGCAGCAACCGCCATTGCCATACCGGAAACGGTCTTTATAACCAAAGTATTCATTGCGCTGTCCATGCGAACAAAACCATCTTTTAATACTCTGGAATATTTTTCGTTCATATCGCTTGAAACACCGCGAAGAACTATATATTTTTGCTTTATACCGCTTTGAACTTTTGTAAGTTTCAAGTCTTTAATATCTCTTGAAATAGTAGCCTGAGTAACCGGATAGCCTTCTTTTTCCAGACGCATTACCAGCTCTTCCTGCGTTTCAATCTCATATTTGCCGATAAGTTCAATAATTTTTCTTTGCCTTGATATTTTTGCCATAATTAATTTACCTCATTTTTTTTCCCATTAATTCGATGAAACTGGTTTTATGTAATTTAATAACTCTTACTGTTTCACCTGCTTTTGTTATAACAACCTTATCTCCCGGCATCAATTGACATTCGTTATCCGCATCGCAAGCAACGATTTTCTTAATACGAAGATCTTTTGCGTTTTTCAAAACTTCAATTTCGATTGTAATGTCGGCAGAAAAAACAATACTTCGTGAATTAAGAGTATGTGCACATACCGGAGTAACCATAATAATCTCGGCTGTCGGCATTGCCACAGGACCGCCGGCTGAAAGATTGTAACCCGTCGATCCGGTAGGTGTGGAAATAATAACGCCATCTGCATGATAACAATTCAAAAACTCGTTATCAACACATACATTAAAGTCCATTACATTTAAAGTACCTGTTCTGTTTATAACCACATCGTTTAGAGCAATATCTTTATAAACAACTTCCCCGTTTCTGATGACATTGGCTTCCAAAAGCATTCTGTTTTCTATGGAATAATTATCATCAATAAGGGCATCCAAAGCTTTTTTTACCGAGTCCGGTGAATCGCTTTCTATCTCCGCAAGATAACCAAGCGTACCGAAATTGATACCTATAAGCGGAATATTAAGACTTATTAAATCTTTCGCTGCATGAATCAAAGTACCGTCGCCGCCGATTACGATAATAGCCTCGGTATCCTTCGGCACTAAAGAATAATCGGTATAAGCTAATTTGTTGTCTTTTTCCGATGCGTCGTCAAACAAGCTTGTATTGCTTCTGCATCCTTTTTCGATTAAATATTCTGATACTTTGCGAGTTACACTAAATTCCGGATCCTTTTTGGGATTAGTGATTATAAAAAATTTCTTCATAATCCGCTCCTTATCGGTTTGCAATAACAAACGATAAATATATTATAAACAATTATTCATTTTTTAGCAAATTTATTACAAAATTAATTTGGATTTAATTCATGAGATTCATCAACCAAGGCTTTTATATCAAATGAATTTGAATCGACAAAGGCGATTTCGGCATTCTCAACCTTTTGAATGTACATTAAATATTCAATATTACCTTCCGGACCTTTTATGGGCGAGAAACTTAAATTCAATATTTTAAATCCTAATTCTTTTGTAAATTTCAATACGTTTTCTATAACTTCTATATGCGTGCTTTTATCTCTGACAACACCCTTTTTGCCAACTTTTTCGCGCCCTGCCTCGAATTGAGGTTTAATAAGGCAAACCATTTGGCCGTCATCTTTCAACAAATGATAAGCTGCATTCAAAACCTTGGACAAAGAAATAAATGAAACATCTACGCTGGCAAAATCGAGTTTATCGGCAATATCGTCTTGCGTAACATAGCGAATGTTTGTCTTTTCCATAACCACTACTCGCTCGTCGTTTCTGAGTTTCCAAGCAAATTGGCCGTGTCCCACATCAACGGAATAGACTTTTTTTGCCCCGTTTTGAAGCATGCAATCCGTAAATCCTCCCGTGGATGCGCCTATATCCATGCATATCAAGCCATCCAAGGAGATATTAAATTCATTTATGGCTTTTTCCAGTTTTAAACCGCCGCGACTTACATATTTCAAAGTTTTTCCGCGTATTTCTATATTAAGATTTTCATCTATCTTTGTACCGGCTTTATCTTCTTTTTCGCCGTCAACATATACAATTCCGCTCATTATCAATGCCGAGGCTTTTTGTCTTGATTCAACAAGACCTTTTTTAACCATCAGCACATCCAATCTTTCTTTCATATTATTCCTTGTTGTTCATAAAAATATTAATTAATCTGTTGTAAACACTATCGGCGTCGATTCTTGCTTCTTTTTTAAGAAGATTAACATTGCCGTGCTCAATATATACGTTCGGAATGGCAATGTTTATGACTTTAACGGGCAAATCCTGCACGTTTATAAATTGCAAAACTTTTGATCCAAAGCCTCCGTTAAGAACGTTTTCCTCCATGGTTACGATATATTTATGTGTTTCGGCAAGTTTGTTGATGCATTCCTCGTCAATAGGACGAAGAAATCTTGCATTAATCAAAGAAACATTATAACCGATTTCTTTAAGACGCTTTCTTACTTCGTCCGCAACTTCAACCATTGTTCCGGCAGCCAATAATGCAATATCTTTTTCAAGATATATTATTTCGCTTTTACCGTATTCTATAGGCTCGTTAAACTCTGATAAGCCATCATAGGCTTCACCCCTCGGATATCTGATTGCCAAAGGGCCGTTAAATGTATGTGCGAACTTCAAAACACTTTCAAGTTCTTTTCCGTTTTTTGGTGCAAAAATATTCATATTAGGTATTGTTGAAAGATATGAAATATCAAAAATACCTTGATGAGTTTCACCGTCACTTCCCACAAGACCAGCACGATCCAAACAAAATACAACCGGCTGGTCCTGAATACAGACATCCATCATTATCTGATCGTAAGCTCGCTGCAAGAAAGATGAATATATTGCCACAAAAGGTTTTAAACCGCTGGCTGCAAGACCTGCGGAATATGTAACGGCATGTTGCTCCGCAATACCAACATCAAAAAATCTGTTTGGAAACATCTTTTTAAACTTCGAAAGTCCGGTACCGTCAGGCATTGCCGCACTGATAGCCACAACCTTTTTATCGGCTTTGCCCAACTCACATATAGTATTTGAAAAAATCTGAGTATATGTGGCCTTTGCCGATTTTGAAATAGCTACACCCGTTGCTTTTCCGAAAGGACTGACACCATGGAACTTATCCGGGAATTTCTCCGCAGGTCCATAGCCCTTACCTTTTTTGGTAATAACATGAATAACAACAGGTTCGTTAAACTTCTTGGCTTCTTTAAAAAGTTTAACCATGTCAATAATATTGTGTCCGTCAACGGGACCCAAATACTTGATTCCCATGTTTTCAAATATCATGCCCGGAACAAGGAGCTGTTTTAAACCGCTTTTGGTTTTCTTAAGTTGCTTAACAAGCTTGTTTCCAAAGCCCGGAATGGATAAAAGTTCCTTTTCTACCCTATCTTTGAAATTAAGATATTTCTCATCGATTCTGAGTTGTGAAAGATGAGTGGATAAACCGCCAACGTTTTCGGATATGGACATGTTGTTATCGTTTAAGATAATCATGAATTTTCTTTTTAAGCCGCTTACGTTGTTAAGAGCTTCAAAAGCCATACCTCCGGTTAAAGCACCGTCTCCGATAACCGCAACCACATTTGCGGGATTGTTACTGAGTCTGAAACCGTTTGCAATTCCCAAAGCCGCCGAAATGGATGTGGAACTGTGGCCCGTATCAAAACAATCGGCCTTGCTCTCTCTTCGTTTAGGGAAGCCGCTCATTCCGCCGTATTTTCGAAGGCTGTCAAAATTGTCTTTCCTTCCTGTCAAAATTTTATGTGTATAGGATTGATGACCTACATCCCAAACAATTTTATCTTCAGGAAAATCAAGCACCAAATGAAGTGCCATGGTAAGCTCAACCACGCCCAAATTAGATGCCAAATGACCGCCGTTTTCACTTATTTTATCAAGCAAAAAACTTCTTATCTCGCTTGCTAAAAGCTGATAATCCGAAGGCTTGACTTTCTTTATATCATTTGGTTTGTTAATCTTTTCTAAAATCATAATAAAACCTTCTATTTTTTACGATTAATCAGTGAATATATCAACTCTTCCAAAAAATCATTTTTCTTAATGTTCAAATCATAAAGCTTATGAAGATTATCTACGGCACGGTCCGACAATAACTTGACTTGCGCCTTCGCCGCATCTATACCGTGTACGCTTACATAAGTCGTTTTATTGTTTATTTCGTCGATGTTGACCGGTTTTCCCAGTTCTTCGGCGGAGCTTGTGATATCCAAAATATCATCTTGAATTTGAAAAGCCAAGCCCACGTCCGAAGCTATGGACTCTATTTTTCCAACGGCTTCATCATCCGCTCCCCCAAGTATTGCTCCGATCATCATTGATGCTTCCAAAAGAGCTCCTGTTTTAAGTCTGTAAATAAAATCCAATGTTTCATCACTAAGAGGCTTACCATCTTCTTCAACATCAACACTTTGACCGCCCACCATGCCATAAATACCTGCTTTTTTCGCAAGACATGCAAGAGCTTTCACCGATGCCAACAAAGCCTTATCATCCATAAGCGATGCACAATAATTTGAAACTATCTCATATGCATAATTTAACAATCCGTCACCTGTCAGGACGCCAAAATCCTCTCCGAACTTCTTATGCACCGATTCTTTACCGCGTCTTAAATCAGCATTGTCCATTGCCGGTAAATCGTCATGAATAAGCGAATATGTATGAATAAACTCCATGGCTGCCATAAAAGGATGAGCTGCCTTTTCGTCGGCATCAAACATACGCAAGGTTTCCAATATAAGGATAGGTCTTAATCTTTTGCCACCGACTCTAACTCCGTAATCCATGGCTTCAAGCAAATATTTTTGCTTACCGCTTATTTTTGGAATATATGAATATATAATTTTTTCAGCTTCTTTTGTCCTTAGGGACAACTCTTTATTAAAATCCATCATTCTTCCACCCGGTCAATTACGGTAATTTCTTTTTCGACTTTTTCTATTCTTTTATTGCAATCTTCAACAAGCTTTACGGCTTCGTTGTAGAGTTTGAAAGATTCTTCCAAAGAGACTTCCGGATTATCCATTTTCTCGATTATTTCAGAGATTTCTTTAAAATTGTCTTCGATTGTTTTTTCTTTTTTATCTGCCATTTTTAATTAATTCCTTTTCTTTGACACCGGCAATGATTTTGCCGTTTACAAGATTAATTTCCAATTCGTCGCCTATATTTACGTCATTAATATCCCGTATGGCTTTATTGTACTTATCCGTAACATAGGAATATCCGCCCGAGAGCCTGTTTAAAGGCGACAGTCCGTTAACTTTTTCCGCAAGAATCGATAATTGATTCCTTCTGTCTTTGGTTTTTGCAAGCATTTTGTTTTTCAATGAATCATCCAAAGATTCCAAGCTGTGTTTTCTGTCAATTAGCTTAAATTCAAGCAAGGTTTGTATCTTTGTATAATACTCATCCAACATTTGTTTTTTGTTGTTGATGACGGATATAGGGCTTAAAAGCTTAATTTTACCTTCCAAAAGCTCAAGGGTCGATTTTCTGTCGGATAGCTTTATATTAATGCTTTGCCTTAATTTATATTTTAAATCCGACAAATTCTTTTCGAATTCATAATAGTCAAAAAAAGCCAGCTCTGCAGCTGCGGATGGTGTAGGTGCACGAAGGTCGGAAACAAAATCGCAAATTGTAAAATCCGTTTCGTGACCCACAGCGGAAATAATAGGTGTATCCGCATTAAATATGGTCATTGCCAGTTCTTCGTCATTAAAACACCAAAGATCTTCCATGGATCCGCCGCCTCTGGCGATAATTATCGTATCAAGACCCATTTTATCCAAGGCCTTTATTGCTTTAATCAATTGTTTCGGTGCATCTTCTCCCTGCACCAAGGACGGATACAAAACAATATCAATATAAGGATTACGTCTGGATGATACGTTTCTTATATCCTGTATTACCGCTCCCGTTGCAGATGAAACGACGCCGATTTTCTTCGCATAAGTAACAATCGGCTTTTTGTACATGGGATCGAATACACCCTTTTCGGCAAGTCTCGTCTTAAGTTTTTCAAATTCCGCACTTAATCTGCCTTCACCGTCAAGACTTATGGAATTGGCCAAAAGCTGATAGCGGCCGTAAGGAGCATATACATCAATCGAACCTCTTATAATAATGCTTTGTCCGCTTTCAAGTCTGAATTTCAATCCGCTTTTTGCTTTACTGCTAAACATCATGCAAGGAAGCGAACTGTTTTCGTCTTTGATTGTAAAATAAATGTGACCGCTTTTATGGTAAGTGCAATTGGACACTTCGCCTATGACACAAATATTGTTTAGTAAAAAGTCACTTTTTAATACTCTTCCGATATAAGAATTTACTTGTGAAACAGTATATTCATTTGCCATAATTTATGAAACTACCTTTGCAAGAATGCCGTTAACAAAGTTACCGCTGGATTCCGTACCGTATGTTTTTGCAAGCTCGATTGCCTCGTTAATCGCAACCTTTTGCGGAATGTCATCATCATGTTTGATTTCATAGTAGGCAAGTCTTATTATGCATAAATCCACTTTGCCCATTCTGTCGGTTTTCCAGTTTTCGGAAACATCGTTAATATAAGCATCTATTTCATCGCGCATGGAATAAACCGCCAAAGCTTTATTCTTTATATATTCAAGATCTTCCTCGTCAATACTTTTTCCGCCGATTTCTTCTTGCTTCTCATCATATAATTCATTAAAAATTCTGACTTGTTCTTCAAATTCTTCTTCCGAATGGAACTCCATTCTGAATAACAATTCAAATATTCCGTCTCTAAGCTCTCTTCTGGTCATACACTGTTCCTTTACACTTTCTTTGCTGCAAAATATATATACTTAAAAATCATTCAAAAAGAGTGTCACTATGACACTCTTTTATTATACTATACATATTTAAGGTTAAAAAGCATTTTTAATCATTTTCAATGTTAACATTTGCAACGCGAACATTAACGCTTTCGATTGTAATACCCGTCATACTTTCAACGGCGGTTTTAACCTTTTCCTGAATGTCTTCTGAAACATTCATAATATTAACGCCGTAATCAAGGCATACGGCAACTTCAATACTTGCGCTGTTGTTACCCACAACAACTTTAACGCCTTTTGAAAGGCTTTTCATACCGAGTCTTTCGATAATCTCATTTGTCATATTACCGGCAAGTCCCGTAACCCCTTCAGCCTCAACAGCCGCAAGACCCGCAATTATAGCAAGCACCTGTGTGTCTATTCTGACTTCACCGAGTTCACCGTCATCATATATTTTAAAACTTCTTTTTTCATCCATAATACAAATATCTCCTCTTAATATCTAATTATCTCATCTGAACTGAAATTACATAAACATTTTACAACGAAAAGCTACAAAAATCAATCATTTGTGATATGGCTCATTGGCTAAAATCTTAAAGGCGCGATAAATTTGTTCCAACAAAACTACTCTCATAAGCTGATGCGGAAAAGTCATTTTTGAAAAGCTTAAATGATAATCGCATGCAGATGTTACACTTTTGTCAAGTCCCAGAGAACCGCCTATAACAAAGCCGATATCGCTTTTTCCGCTTAAGCTTAAATTGTCGATATGACCGGCAAGCTCTTTTGAATCAAGCATTTTACCGTCTATTTCAAGGCCTATAAGATATGTTCCCGTTTTTACGTGTTTTAATATTCTTTCGGCTTCTTTTTTTCTTATCAAGTCTTCTGTTGCGGGACTTGCATTATCGGGAGTCTTTTCATCCGCAACTTCAACAATTGATAAATTGCAAAACTTTGAAAGTCTTTTTTGATATTCGCTTATTGCATCCCTAAAAAAGCTTTCTTTAATCTTTCCCACGCAAATAATAGTAATTTTTATCATTATGCTTAATACCGTAAAAGGCTAGTCAATTGTGTAACTGCCGTTATTTTGTTTTGTTACCGACACAATATTTCCGTTTGATGTATCCACGCCGTAATAGAAAGTACCGGATGTATTGCCGTTGGCATCTTTATGTATAACATTGATAATATAATACTCGGCAGCGGACAAGCTCTCTGTTTTTGCGTAGCTAAAGCTGTAGTTTCCACCATTTCCGTCACTACCCGATGCATCGGTGATTTGACCTTCTGCCAAAAGCTTGTTTATAAGCACGCCTTCTGCTTGATTATAAGTATAATTAGCCTCAACGCTTAAATTATATACATTTGAAACGACTTTACTTTTTGTTCCGTTATGACTGATTGCAACGGCCGAGAAAACATTATTGCCCCTAAGCATTGCCACAGGTCCTTCATAAAGAAGTGAGTTTTCGTCAGGTGTCGAACCGTCATAGCTGTAATAAACTTTGCATCCTTCCGGAACGGTTACGGTAATTTCCGTATTTTCCGAATAAGAACCGCCTTCGGGACTTATAACAGGCGCTTCAACCGAGCCGAAGGAAATTTCGTAAGTGTACTCAACTATTTCACTGGCATTGCCGTCGGTATAAGAAATCGCCTTAAGGACCGTTTTGCCCTCTGTTTCAATCTTAAAAGCAGCCGTGTAATGGGTAGAGTTTTTGTTTGGCTTAGAACCATCCAATGTATAATAAATATCATCCGCTTCCGCACTGAGCTCGATGGTGATTACATCATCATAACTGCCGCTCGAAACACTGGCTCTCGGAATATCTTTGGCATACTTTAACAGCCATTCTTTATATTTATCTTCATTTGGATTTAAATCAATAAGCTCTTTTACAATGGCTACAATTTTGGAATTATCAACATTTCCTTCGCTGACATAAAGATTATACAAAGCCTCTCTTGCTTGAATCTTTTCATCAACACTTTTAGCCGCATCTATTGCTGCCAAAAGTTCTTTTTCCGCCTTATCGTAGTTCTTGTTTTCTATATATTCAATTGCGCTTTCGTAGTGTGACTCATAAGAATTAGCATTGCCGTTTATTACAAGAGCTAAAATCAAAATCACAATTACTGCGGCAGCGGCTATGAGAGAAATAATAAGAATTTTTTTCTTCTTTTCTTTTTCTTCTCTTAACTTTCTTTCACGAACACGTTTTATGTACTCAAGATCTTCCTCCGATATATCATCGTCGTCGGAATCCTCCGAATCGTCAAGATCATCTAAGTCTTCGAGGTTATCTTCGCTTTTTTCTTTTATGTTAATATTTTTCGTTTTACCGTAAATATCAACATCTTCTTCGATAACACTTTCGTCTTTTTCCGCTTCTTCATCGGAATCCATGAATTTGCCCACGCTGTCGGCAAGTTCGGCTTCTATTAAGTTAAAGTCCGGAACCACATGCATTGGAGAACCGCATTTCAGGCAAAAAGCTTGATTTTCCGAGCACTCGGCACCACATCTAATACACTTCATCTATATATACCTCTTACTATGAGTAAAACTTCACTTTGTTGACTGCATAAAAAGATATTTTTTTAATATCAGCTTAGCTAAATAATAATAGCATAAATAGATATTAGTTTCAATATTTTTAATATTTCGACCGGGTTCCTGACCAATCACTGTTCAATCACCGAAATTCGCCTTCTCGACAATCAATCACCGAAAGTCGCATAAGCGACATTTCTGGATTGTATCACGGTCGTCAAATGCGCGAAAGCAATCCTCGCCGGATAGGCATCACAGACTACGTCTATGATATTGCTCTCCGCATTTTTCTCGTCGTGTACACAAAAAGACGCAGCCTGTTTAATACAAACTGCGTCTTATAATTTAACAGTTAATTACTTTTTTAACGGATTCATCTTGGTTACAACTACCGTACAGTAAATAGTCTTGCCGTTTACTCTTGCGGAAACCGTTGTTGTTCCCGGAAGTCTGCCTACAATATGACCACGGGCATCGATGGTTGCAACTCTGTTGTTTGCCGTATACCATCTGATTGTTCCGCTGGATCCGAATACATCCAGATCAAAGCTGTCATATTGCTCGATTGTAACTCTGTCGGCATTCATTGCAACTACATGAATTGTACAAGCATCTTCCACCGAACCGTAGGATGTTATGGCAACAATCTGTGCCTCACCTGCGGAATGGGTTGTAACATTACCGTATTGATCAACCGTTGCAATATTGGTATCCGTCGAGTACCAGGACAAGCTTTCCGTAGTATTGTATGGGAATACTCTTGCGGTAAGCTGTCTTGTTTGATGAGGGAACATTGTTATATCCGAAGAGTTAATTGCTACTCTTGTGGCTTTAACCAATGATTTAACATTGATAAATGCCTGTCCGTATACTTCCGTTCCGTCGGTTGATGTTGCCGTAACCTTTGTACGACCTTCTGTAACCGCATATACGGTACCGTTAAAGTCAACAACAGCTACATTTTCATCTTCCGATTTCCATTCAACATCCTTATATGTTGCATTGCCCGGATCGATGGTTGCATAAAGTTGACCGGTTTCGTTTTCATAAAGAGTTAATGTCTTAGGATTAATCGATATATGCTTAACCGGATTAATCGCCTCAACATCTATAAAGTCATAAACTTCACTGCCATCGGTTGCGGTAGCGGTAATTCTTGCAGTGCCTTCACCGACTGCCTTTATTACACCTTTAGGTGTAACGGTAATAACATTAAGGTTGGAAGATGTCCATGAAACAGTCTTGTCTGATGCCGTCGGCTGAGTAATGGTTACTCCCAAAGGAACCTCGTCACCGATATTCATCCTTCCCGGATTGCCCGTAATATCAATTCCTTCAACATATTCATGTACCGTTACTTCGCAACTTGCTATAAGTCCGCGATCGTTTGTTGTACAAGTGATGATTGCAACACCACCGGCAATGGCTTTTACAACACCGTTTTCGTCAACCGTTGCTACGGATGTATCCGATGATGTCCATCTAACGGTCTTATCATCCGCATCATCCGGCGTAATCGTCGGAATAAGCTGGAATGTCTCGCCTTTTTCAAGTTTATAAGACGAGTAATTTAACGAAACGCTTTCAATGGATTGAGTAACCGTTAATATACAATCCGCGGAAACTCCTGTGTCCAAACTTGTTGCGGTAATAACGCATTCTCCTGCTTCGATACAGTCAACGCGACCGTATTCGTTAACCGTAGCTATTGTAGGATCTGAAGATGACCAAACAACGTCCTTCTTGGTTGCGTTTTCCGGCAATACTTTTGCATATAGGTAAAATACCGAACCTTTTCTGGTGGTCTTTTCCGTTTCGCTAAGTTGCAAAGCTTCAACCGGCTGATATACAACTACGATACAGTTTGCTTTGTAATCGCCGTCATCTGTCTTAACGGTAATGATTGCATTCCCCGATGCGACTGCGGTTACAACACCGTTTTCATCAACAGTTGCCACAGATTCGTTTGATGAATACCATGTAACGGCTTTGTTATATGCATTATCAGGAATAACCGTTGCATGAAGTTGCTGTGTATCGCCAATTTTAAGCTCGATTTCGCTTTCAGCAAGTTCAACACCGGTTACTTCTTCTCTTACTTCAACCGTACAAATAGCGGTAATGTTATTGATAGTAAGAGATACAATTGCCGTACCCGAGCCCGTAAACGTTACAAGACCGTTGGAATCAACCGTACATACACTTGGATCTGTGGAAAGCCATGACATCGGAAAGCCTTCAGTTGATGCCCCCGCAGGACCTACACTGTAAATCATCTGATAAGTTGCAGGAACATTTGCTGTATTACCGGGTCTGAACACACCCACACCATCACAGGAGTCATGGGTTTTTGAACCATCAGGCATGGTCTGACAGCTAACTATAATCTTTGAATCTTCCAAATATACTTCGGTAATGTTAGTCGTTACATAAACAGTAACATAAGAATATGTACCGTTTTCGCTCATGGCTACAATCTGGGTGGAGCCGCTGACATTTCCCGCGGTAATCTTTGCGGTTCTGTCACTTAAAACCTCAATGGTTGCTATTGAAGAATCAAGTGTGTACCAGGAAACCGTTCCGTAGTCAAGCTCAACACCGTTCGAGAAAAGATGAGCCGTTACAAGAGCCGTATCGCCTTCAATAAGGCTTACTTCACTCGGATCGACCGTCATGCTTGTAACACCGTCATTTACATATACCGTACAGGTTGCCGTTCTTATGGTGCCGTCGGAAATACCGGCTCCGTTTTCTTTTAATGTAAATGTAAGAACCGCTGTGCCTGTTGCATTAGCCGATATTTCATAATCTCCCCATTCTCCGCCGGACTTATGCGCAGCCGTTGCAACGGATGAATTTGAAGATGTAACTGTAATATCATAATAATCTTGGTAACTAGGATCCGCCAAAATAGCAGTAATATCTGCTTTTGTGCCTTTTTCCATGGTTACTGCGGATTTATTAAGTGTAAATGCGTTGTAAACAGAAACCGTTATGGTATCTTTGTATACATTGTTGTATGCGTCGGTATAAGTTGCCGTAACAACCGCTGTACCTGCGCTTTTCGCCTCAACATGACCTGTAGCTTGGTCAAGAGTAATAACACCCGTACCCGATTCAATTATCCAACTTACACTTGACTGTTGTGCGGCCGTGGTATTGGTTTCAAGGTCTAATGTATCGCCTACACCCATTACAACATCGCCGTTTTTTATTTCCAGAGGAACTACAATATCAATACAATCACCATAGCGTTCATCATATGTAGACTCATCCGGAATAGGTAAATTTTGGCCATCCGCATCTCTGTTAAGCATAAGATATACTTTAGCGGTACCAACGGAATTTGCCGACATATTACCTTTTTCCACTGTATTATCAACAGAAACAATACTCGAATCACTCGTATTAAAGTTTACAAATGAATTATCCAAAACATTTGTCTCAAGCACATGAGAAGTTCCCTGACTCAGTTTATAAACACCGGACATGTAATAGCCGTTGGCCTGCGCTTGATTTCTATCTACAATGGCACGAATATAAACATCGTAATCATGAGAATATGTTCCTATACTTGCGGTTGCTTTAGTATAGCCTGCGTGGAAATTGGAAATAAGACCGCCGCCGGCCTGATAAGTAATGGAAGCAACATCGGTATTTTCAATGTCCCAAGTCGGAGTTACGATACCGGACAAACCGGGTATGCTAAGAACAGCCGTTGAGTAAACCGAAGCATTAATAGGATTTGGCTGATTTGCGGTTATGATAAAGTCAACATCCAAATTAAAAGACGAAGAATAAGAATTAACACCATCATTCCACTCTGCGGTAATGGTAACATTGCCCGGAGAAACAAGGGTTAATGTAGCATAAGCAAAATGTGTTGCGGGGTCGCTTGTGGTATTTGTAATTGTACAAATATTGGTATTTCCGGATGTCCATCTGATTCTGGCCGGATCCAAATCTTGCGTTCCGTCATTGGCAACAACACGAATATTAAAGGTATCACCAACAATGTGCTTGTTTATCGTACCACTGATAGCCGTACCCACATGATAAGCCGAACCGTCATGATACGTACCTTCTTGATTGTATGAGAAAGTTAAACTTTCGCCTGCAGCGGCAACAATAATAAAGCTGGAAATAACGCCCACGGCAATTGCGCCAATAATTGCGCATTGCTTCCATTTCTTTCTCAACAATTTTTTAATTAACTTAATAAAAATTTTCATAACCCGCTCCTCTTTTTGTAATGTCGTCACATTACCGATTAATCGTTTAAGAGTTGTTTGTTAAAATAAATATATTTAAAACCGCTATTTTACGTACAAATCGAAGTGCCGACAAATGTACGCAAAAACTCTGTATTATATATCGGCAAAACTTTAATAATACTTTAGCAGATTTTTAAAAAAAAATCAAAAAAATTACTATATCTTGTGGGATTATTTTTGATACAACTACAAATTGTTGTGTTATGTAAATTAATAATCAGAAAACAAAAACGGCGACGTTCAAATCTTCAAACGTCGCCGATGTGAATATTATTTAATTATCGATATAAGCAGTCAAATCAACTTGCTCAACAGATGTTATTTCAGCATTTCCTTCCAAATCTTCATAGATAGTTACTACATAGATTCCCTCAACCGGATCTGCCGTTACAGGCGAGCCTGTACAGATTATCATATAATTTGTTCCGGCAACAAGTTGTCTTGCCAATGTTTGGATAGGCGTAAGATTAAGTCCCACATAACCTTCCATGGCTTTATCAAATATATCTTGCTCATTTTCATCATCAAGCAACGACTCTTGAAGAGTAGCTATCGTCCAACCGCCGAGAGCGTTTTCCGCATCTTGATTGTCGACTGTTTTAATATTTTCAATATCAAACGGAACTATAGAAATTAAAGAAGAATTTCCCTCTGAATCAACATTATATGTAACTATATTCCAACCGACATAATCACCGCTTATGTCTCCCACTGCCAATGTTGCGTAATTATATCCGTTAACTAATTGTGATGCAAGTGCCAAAACCGGTGTCAGATCGTTGTTATCCTCTCCTACAGCTCCAAAAAAATCATCCAATTCGTCGCCTGTCATCTTGTCCATTATAGTACTTCCGTAAATATCCCAGCCGCCGGTAAGTGCCTCGGTTTGTGCTGATGTAACATCGTTTTCCTTATCTGTTTGTTTTTTTTCACAACCAACAACTGCCAAAGCAAATATAAGCATCATCGACAATGCCAGAATTAATTTTGCTGATTTCTTAAATTTCATCTTTTTTTACCCCCAATTAATATTTGCAAAAAATTCTACAACACATATTTTAATCTTAAATTATTAACAAAAAATAAATAATTTGTAAACAATACCAACAACATTTTGCTTCGCAAAAC
>SVDN01000004.1:0-129132 GCA_015057825.1 Lachnospiraceae bacterium | reverse complement strand
CATATAATAATTAATTATTGATTGTAATAATCTTACGAGGACATTTTTCCGCACATTTGCCGCATTTGGTACACTTCTCGTAATCTATGATTGCGATGTTGTTTTCAACGTGAATTGCGTCAAATTCACACTGTTTTGTACAAAGCATACAGCCGATACATCCAACCTTACAAGCTTCCATAACAGCTTTACCTTTTGATGTGTTTGCACAGGCAACTCTGATAGGAGCGGCATAAGGAACCATGTCGATTATGTGTTTAGGACAAGTCTTGGCACATTTACCGCAGGCAACGCATGCGTCTTTGTCTACAACGGCAACACCGTTGCAAACTCTGATTGCATCAAAGTCACAAACCGAAACGCATGAGCCCAGTCCCAAACAGGCATTTTCGCAAAGCTTAGAACCGCTTCCCGGAACACTCATTGCCTGAACACAGGATTTTGTTCCCGAATAAATGTATTTGTCCGTAGCATTATTAACATTACCGCTGCATTTTACGAAAGCAACCATTTTAACACTGTCTCCGGCACTTGCTCCGGTAATTTCACCGATAGCGTCCGCAACTGCGGGACCGCCAACGGGACAACTGTTAATAGGTGCTCCATCATGAGCTATTGCAGCCGCATAACCGTCACATCCTGAGAATCCGCAGGCACCGCAGTTGTTGCCCGGTAAGCATTCGCGAATGGCAGCTTCTTTTTCGTCCACCTTAACATATAAGAAATTAGATAAAACATTAATGAGTATTGCAAGTACAAGACCGACAAGCCCAACAATAAGAAGTGCTATTATAAGAATTGTGCTATCCATATTTCACACCTCCTAAACGAGTCCCGAAAAGCCGGTAAAAGCAATTGCCATAAGACCCGATGTAAGAAGAGTCAAAGGCATACCCTTGAAAGCTTTCGGAACATTTGTGTTGTATTCTGTTTTCTCTCTGATACCGGCAAGTATACAAATTGCAACCATAAAGCCGACAGCAATGGCAGCGGCATATACTATACCCTGTGCATAGTTAAATCCATACGAAGCAGCGTTTAATGTAACACCGAGAACCGCACAGTTTGTTGTGATAAGCGGAAGATAAACACCAAGTGATGCATACAGTGATTGACTATATTTTTTAATAAACATTTCCACAATCTGAACAAGCGATGCAATTACAAGAATAAATACAATAGTCTGCAGGTATGTGGCATCAAATTTTTCCAATATAAAATGGTTAATCGGCCATGTAATAACTTCTGCAATAATTATAACGAAGATAACGGCTATACCCATACCGAAAGCCGAGTTAAGCTTCTTCGAAACGCCAAGGAAAGGACAAAGGCCTAAGAACTGGCTTAAAACAACGTTATTGCAAAGTGCCGAAGCAATAATAATTACGATAATAGATGTTGAAGCATTCATTTACTTATGCACTCTCCTTTCCGCAAGCTTCCGAGCCCGCACAAAGACCGCATGATTTGCAATCTGTTGTAATCGGTGGTTTGCCTTTTTTCATTTTAATCTTGTTCATAATCGCTACAAGAATTGCAAGAACAAAGAATGCACCCGGAGCGAGAACAAAGATTGATATCGAAAACTGTTCAGGTAAAATTCTAAATCCAAATACACAACCCGAACCAAGTATCTCACGAATAGCACCAAGTATTGTAAGTGCTATGGTAAAGCCTATGCCCATACCTATACCGTCCATAAGTGAAAGCATAGGACCGTTTTTGCTGGCAAATGCTTCCGCACGTCCGAGTATGATACAGTTAACAACGATCAAAGGAATGTAAACGCCCAAAGAATCGTTAAGATCAGGCACAAAACCTGAAATAAGGAACTGTATAATTGTTACAAATGTAGCAACAATTATGATAAATATAGGAATACGCACTTTATTTGGTATTGCTTTTCTAAATAAAGAAATAATAACGTTTGAACAAATCAAAACGATGGTTGTAGAAAGGCCCATGCCCGCACCGTTAATTGCGCTTGTTGTAACGGCGAGAGTCGGACACATACCAAGCAAAAGTACAAATGTCGGATTTTCGGTTAAAATACCGGCAAGTAATCTTTGCAAATACTTATTCATTTACTCCACCTCCTACAACATTAAATGCAACGATAGCGGCATTAACGCCTTTTGTCATTGCTTTGGATGTAATAGTAGCAGCACTTATTGCATCTATTTCATTGTCAGCGGTTTTACCTGTTTTTGTAACAACAAAGCTTTCAACCGCTTTTCCCACGTACTGGTCTCTGAAATCGGCTTCTTTTGCTTTCATACCAAGACCGGCCGTTTCATTGATTTTAAGGATTGAAACGCCTGTAATTGCACCATCGGTGTCGATACCGACGATAAAGTTGATTTCACCGCCGTATCCTTCCATTTCGGATACATCAAAATCAAAACCTACTGTATTGCCGCTTGCATCAGTGGCTTTATAAACAGTGTTGATTTTAGCGGATTCTTTTTCTATGCCCGCATCTGTCAAGGCATTAATAATCGCATCTTCATCAAGATCGATTGCTTCGAAGCTTTCGGCTTCCAATACTTCAGCAAGAGAAGCTTGAAGTCTTGCTTCATTATTCTTTTCGATAAGCGGAGCCGTTATAGCATATACGGCACCGAGTCCGAGTCCGGCCGCAACGCAGAAAAGAACCATAATAACAACGTTTTTCAGAATTTCTTTCATTTCTTGACAGCCCCCTCTCCAAAGAATTTAGGAACTGTAATTTTCTCAATTAAAGGAACCAAAAGGTTGCCAATAAGAATCGAGAATGAAACGCCCTCTGCCGAATTGCCGAATAATCTGAATACACTTGTAAGCACACCAAGCAATATGGCAAAAATAATTGTTCCTTTCGGAGTTATAGGCGTTGTTACATAATCGGTTGCGCAGAAGAATGCACCGAATATTAAGCCGCCACCGCAAATCTGAGCTGCGAGGAATTCCATATCCAAGCCGCCTCTTGCAGCAAGTGAGTAAATAGCCATAAAGATTACAACCGTTACGATGTAAATAACAGGAATCTTAAATGAAATAACTTTTCTGATAAGAAGATATACAGCACCGATTAAAAGTGCTACCACACTGGTTTCACCGATTGTTCCGGCACATGTACCGAAGAACATATCGCTGAGTGTGTATCCACCGTCCGCAAGAGCACCCGATACACTTTCAAGTCCTGCATTTTTAACAAGTGTAAGAGGTGTAGCTCCCGTAAATGTATCAGTTACAAAGTTTGTCATAGGTCCGGCAAAAGCAAGTACCATAAAAGCACGAGCTGCCAAAGCAGGGTTGATAAAGTTCTGACCGAGACCACCGAAAAGTGCTTTAACGATAATCATTGCAAAGATAGAACCCGCAACACACTGCCAAATCGGAACATTAACCGAAAGGTTAAGTGCAAGGATAAGACCTGTTACAACCGCGGATAAATCGCCGATTGTATTTTTTTGTTTCATTATTTTTTCGAAAATCAGCTCTGATAAAACACAGGCTATAATACAGGCTGCAATTATAAACAAAGCTCTGATTCCGAAATTGTATATGCCGACAATTGATGCCGGTATCAATGCTATTATTACGTCCAACATAATTGTAGAGGTTGAAAAATTACTACGCATATGTGGATTTGATGACACGTTTAATGTTTGCATATTTTCCTCCTCTATTATTTTTTACGACTGGCAATAACAGCCTTTTTCATTGATTTTATCGATTGCGCAAGATCGCGTTTGGCCGGGCAAATGTATGAGCAACATCCGCATTCGATACATTCCGTACCATGAAGTGCATCAAAGCCTTCCAAATCATCAATATCTGATAACTTGGCAAGTTTTGACGGAATAAGTTGCTCAGGACAGACGCCAACGCACTTACCGCAATTAATACAGTTTGTCTGAACGCTGTTTGAAACAGCATCTTTAAGAAATGCAAGAACGGAACTGTTACCCTTAATAACGGGAACATCCGTTGTAAACATGGAAAATCCCATCATCGGTCCGCCGGAAATGATTTTTTCCGGATTTGAAACAAATCCGCCGGCTGCTTCAATAAGCTCATTGGTATCGGTACCAAATAAGATTCTGAAGTTTTGAGGTTCTTTAACCGCATCACCCGTAACCGTAAAGATTGTTCCGAGTAACGGCTGTCCTTCTATTACGGCATTTCTGATAGCATAAATAGTATCAATGTTATCAACTATACAACCCGCATCTGCCGGCAACATAGAAGAATTGATAGCTCTTTTTGTCGTTGCATAAATAAGCTGACGCTCACCGCCTTGTGGGTATTTTACATATACCACCTTAACCTCGATATTCGGTTCGTCTTTAACCAAATCCTTAATTTTAGCGGCTGCATCAAGTTTATTCGACTCAATTGCAATTATACCTTTTGCATTATCAAACAAAGATAAAACGATTTTTAAACCTTCAACTATCTTTTCCGGCTCTTCCATCATTCTTCTGTAATCGCTTGTAAGATAAGGCTCACACTCGGCACCGTTTACAATGATATATTCGATTTTTTCGGGCTCTTTTGGTGAAAGCTTAACATGTGTCGGGAATGTAGCACCACCAAGACCTACGACACCTGCTTCCTTCACTATTTCGATGATTTCTTCTCTGGATAATTCCGATAAAGGTTTAACCGGAATCGGATCGGCTTTTTCAAACTGTCCGTCGTTTTCGATAACAATGGATTTTACAATGTTACCGTTTGCCACACGTCTCGGTTCTATGGCCTTTACCGTACCTGAAACGGCTGAATGGATATTAGCCGAAACAAAGCCACCTGCTTCGGCGATTTTCTGGCCCGCCAAAACTCTGTCACCTACATTAACTATAGGATTGGCCGGTGCACCAATATGCTGAGATATCGGATAAACGGCATTGCCTTTAGGCATGTAAGTTGTAACAGGTTTAGACTTAGACAGCGCTTTTCCGTCATTATGAGGATGCACGCCACCTTTGAAAGTTAAAACTGCCATACTATTAACCCCACTTTCCTTTCTTCATATTTGAACATTAACATTTTTTAATTGTATGCTCTTTGTATACAATTATAGTACCGAATATTAAAATTTACAATTATTTTCAACAATTTAGCTGATTTTTTCCAATAAATTTTAAATAAAATAAAATCAAAAAAACTCAAAAAACTCAAAAAAATTGTATAAGTTTCGATACAATACATAGATTGTACTAAAACTTATACAATAAATCAAGCTTTCTTTTTGTTTTTTAAATATTTTAATAAATGTAAAATATAATTTTTAACCAAGACTTCGTCTTTTAAAAACTCCTCGGTAACCTCAAAATATGTTTCTTTATCCTCGTAATTTACCTTAAAATATGGTGTTACCACCTCTTCATATTGAGGCAAAAATCTACCGGTCTTTTTGCTGTAGCAATTGGCTGCTTTCGCCTTAACCCTGAATTTTTTATCAACATAAAAAGCAACGCTCTTATGCATGGAAACATCTTCTTCCGGAAGATAATAATAATCTTTGTAATTAGGATAAAAGAATTTAAGCTCATCCGTGTAAATAAGAGATTTTATGATACAACTGTTTTCAAACATGGAAAAATAAAAAGGTCCGAAACCATATGTTATTCTTCTCTTCAAAGGTGTTTTGAGCTCTATTTCAAAAGTGGCTATCTTTTTAAAAAGCACATCTTCGGATGGATTCTTTGAAATGGATACCTTTTTAAGCTTAAATTTTCCCTTAAAAACATCGCTGTAAGCAAGGATTGCAAGAACATCAAGCATTCCGACTATATCATCGAAATTGTGCTTTAAAAGTAAGGCTTCCAAGTCTTTTTTGCTGGTTTTTACATAATCATAATAAATGCTTATTAATTCCCCGCCGTTATATTTGTCTTCTCTGTAGATACCCAAAAAACTCTCTATGGTTTTTTGCTTTAAGTTCTCTACTTTCAGAATGTCTTTCATTCCGTAAATTTCTTTATAAATATCAATGCTGTTATAATCCGCAAAGGAATAAGGCAACATATATGTTCTGCATTTAGATTCCAAATACGGAATATCAAAGCCCTGTCCGTTAAAGTGAACAACTGTCTTAAATCTCGTTAAAAACTTAAAGAAAGTCGCAAGAAGCACAGTTTCGTCATCCGGCTTTGTTGCAAGCCATTGAATGCTGCGCCATTTTGCATTTTCAAAATAAACAGCCCCGATAAGATATACTATTGTATTGGAAGCGGAAAAACCCGTGGTTTCAATATCGAAAAAAACTATATCTTCCACCGCCCCAAGGTTGGTTATTGGATATTCCAATTTTTGATTAATCTCGTTTTCAATGGTTTTCAATCTTTTTACACCCTCATAATTTGAAATAATTATTTCAAAGCTTCAACTATCTTTTCAAGATGCAAACCGTGTGAAGCCTTTACCAGCACCGTATCGTTTTCTTTCAAAATACCGATTATGTTTTTGTGAATCGCCTTTAAATCCTTCGTATCATCCAGATCTTTTTCTTCTTCAAGGGCTTCTTCCACCGTATCAAAGAAATAACCGATCATTTTTAAATCTTCCATTTCGGGAATTGCACCGTTGTATATTTCGCGACCCAAGCTTCCGATACATACAAGCACATCAACTTTTCCCGATAAATACTCTCCGATTTCTTTGTGAATTTCCTTCTCGTTTTTTCCAAGTTCGTACATGTCGCCGAGAATTGCCACTCTTCTGCCCTTAGCCTTTGAAAGGACGTCTACGGAAGCCTTCATTGACATGGGATTTGCATTGTAGCAATCATCAATAATTGTCCATTTCGATGTATTGATAATATTGTTTCTTCCTGATATGGTCTTAAGCTTTGAAAGCCCCTTTACAATATCTTCATCGGACATGCCAAGACATTTACCGACGGCGGCAGCAGCCATTGCATTGTAAACCATGTGTTCTCCGCCAATGTTGATATTAACATCAAGCTCTTCGTAAGTGTTTGAAGAATTGTTATCAAAGCCCTTCATAGCTTTAATTTCATCCGAAATAAACATCTTAAAAGATACGGATTCCATATCGTAGGAAATATCTTTTGCCGAAATTGCAAAATCATCATTTATTCCGTAAAAGTATGGTCTAACTCCATTTACGTCTTTTATTGTTATTAATTTATCATCGTCACCGTTAAGTATTATAGGTGCGCCTTCTTGCAAATAAGGAAAGCCTTCGGTTTTGGCTTTTAAGACACCGTCTCTGTCTCCCAATACTTCAAGATGGCAATTACCGATATTTGTAATTACTTGTATGTCCGGCCTTGCGATTTTGGCAAGATTCGTCATTTCACCGAACTCGCTTATACCCATTTCAATAACGGCAACTTCCGTATCTTCTTTGATTTCAAGAACAGACAAAGGAAGTCCCACTTGATTATTTAAATTGCCGATGGTTTTTGTAGCTTTAAATGCTTCGTTAACAACCGAAAATATCGCTTCTTTTGTGCTGGTTTTTCCGACACTTCCGGTAATTCCCACAATTTTTGCTTTAATTAAACCACGGTAGTATTCCGCAATTTGTTTTAATGCCAAAAAGCTGTCTTCAACAACAATATAAGGATAATCGGCATCCGGAATTTGTTTTTGAGTAATTGCACATACCGCTTCCTTTTCTTCAATAACTTCTTTTACAAAGCTGTGACCGTCAACTCTTTCGCCAACGGTAGCGATAAAAACATTGTCTTTTTCTATTTTTCTGCTGTCAATGCGAACTCCGGTCAGTTCTTTATCCATTACGGATTCGCAATTGTAGTCTTTTCCGTTAATTACTTTTATTATATCTTTTACGGTAAATTCTTTCATCTTTTCACCTACATATTAGGATTTATGATTCATTATTTATTTTGAATATTTCTTTAAAGAAATATCTATAATTTTCTCGCATAGAGAATTATAGTCAATTCCCACGGCAGCAGCTTCCTGCGGAATAAGGCTTGTATTCGTCATTCCCGGAAGAGTATTTGCTTCCAAACAATAAACATCACCTTTATCGTCCACCCTGAAATCCGCTCTGTAGTAAATATCAAGTCCCAAAGCCACGCCGACTTTTACAGCGGCATCCTGAATCTTTTTGGTTAGATAATCCGGAATTTCTGCGGGACAAACTTCTTTTGTTGCACCGGCAACATATTTGTTTTTGTAGTCATACCAGCCGGATTTTGGAATTATTTCAACAACAGGAAGAGCTTCACCGTCCAAAACGGCGCATGTGAATTCCTGACCCGCAATGAATTCTTCTATAACGACCTTATCTTCGTATTCGAAGGCCATCTCCAAAGCTTCTTTATATTCTTTTTTGTTTTTTACAATGCTTACACCAACGCTGGATCCGCCGCAGCAAGGCTTAATAACAAGCGGAAATTCAAGTTCCTCACCCAAGGATTGAACTCTTCCGTCTTTGAATGCTACTTTGCCTCTTGCGGTATTAACTTTGTTTGATATGAATAAAAGCTTTGAAAGCCATTTATCCATGGCAACGGCGCTTCCCGAATAGCCGGTACCTGTATATTTAACACCTTCAAGATCGAGATAAGCCTGAAGTTTACCGTTTTCACCGTTCTCACCATGAAGAGCCATAAATACAATATCCGCTTTTTTGCATATATCAAAAACATGCTCACCTACAAAGTTAGGACGAGTCTTAGCTGATTTCATGACCTTATCCGATGCTTCTCTTATTCTTTTGATTTCCGCATCTATATCACATTCAACGTCGAAAGTCTTTTTCTTTGGAAAGCCCAAAAATACATCAACGGGAATTACATTGTGTCCGTTTGCTTTTAATGCCTTCGAGACCTTTTCGCCGGAATTGATGGATACTTCCCTTTCGGTACTGATTCCGCCAAGTAATACTACTATATTCATATAAATCTCCCTTTTTAAGTCCTTAATTGATTTTCTTAAATCACCGAAAGTCGCCTTGGCGACATTTCCAAAACATTAACTAACATTATACAACAAAATCCAAATTATTGCTTAATTTATTTGCTTAAAACAATTGCTCTATAAAAGCAAACTTTCGGAGGTTTTTTTGCATTTTTCATCTAAGAGTTTTTTCTCTTTATCATCAAGCTTTACAAAGCCGTCCAAAATCAGATCCACGGCTTCTTTTGCATCCTTAATAAGAGCACTGTCGTTGTAAATGTCGGCAATCTTAAAACGCATATCTCCGCTTTGACGAATACCCAGCACATCTCCCGGGCCCCTTTGCTTTAAATCCTCGGATGCTATATAAAAACCATCATTTGACTTATTCAAAACATCAAGTCTTTCGTCTTTGTTTTCGCTTTCATTGGTATCAATCATAATACAATAAGACTGATGCTCACCGCGGCCCACACGGCCTCTGAGCTGATGAAGTGCCGCAAGACCGAATCTTTGCGCATCCTCTATCATCATTACAGTTGCGTTTTTAACATTTACGCCAACTTCAATAACAGTGGTTGAAACCAATACATCCAGATTGCCTTTTGAAAATTCATCCATGATTTCGTTCTTTTCGGCGGCTTTCATTTTACCGTGAAGATATTTAACCGAAATCTCATCAGGAAGATTTGCCTTTAATTTTTCCACATATTCCACAACATTTTCGGCATCCACGCCTTCCGTATATTCAACCATTGGACAAATCACATAAGCCTGATGACCCATTTTAACCTGATCTGTTATAAATTTATATGCTCGCAGTCTGTAATCTTTGCCCACAACACAGTTTTTAATAGGCAAACGTTCGGCAGGCAATTCATTAATAACGGATATATCCAAATCTCCGTATAAAATAATCGCAAGAGTCCTTGGAATAGGTGTTGCGCTCATAACCAAAACATGGGGCAAAGAGCCTTTGTTTTGAAGACTTTCGCGTTGTTTTACACCAAAACGATGCTGTTCATCCGTTATGACAAAAGCAAGATTGTTATATTCGACTTTTTCTTGTATCAAAGCGTGTGTTCCCACGATTATACTTACTTCACCGGACTTTATTTTTTCGTATTCTTTCTTTTTTTCGGCCGCTGTCATGGAGCCGGTAAGTAAAGAAACTTTTAGATCGATTCCCTGCTCCCTAAAAAGTTCAAGAATCGTCTCGTAATGTTGCACGGCCAATACTTCCGTCGGCACCATTAATGCGCTTTGATAGCCCGAATATGCAACATCCAACATTGCAAGAAGCGCAATGATTGTTTTACCAGAACCCACGTCACCTTGAACAAGACGCGACATAACAAATCCGCTTTCAAAATCATTTCTGATTTCTTGAAAAGCGTTTTTTTGCGCATTTGTAAGCTCAAAAGGAAGACTGTTTAGGAAATCGTCCGTTTTAGCCGATTTTTTAATATCATAAGGGCTTTTTTGCTTATTATTGTTTATATTCAATTGTTTTAATGTAAGCAAAAATACGAATATTTCCTCAAAAGCCGCTCGTTTTCTTGCTTTTATATATTCTTCTTTGTTAAGAGGAAAATGCAGACCCATAATCATGCTTTTTCTGTCACACAAAGAATATTTTTTTGCTATTTCCGCCGGAATAAAATCTTCTTCTTTTCCCGCAAAAAAGCAAGCCTCCTTCATGGCCGAAATAACAGCATTGTTTGAAAGCCCCTTTGTTAAGCGATAAATTGGTTGAAGAGTCAATAAAAGTTCTTTATATTTTTCCGGACTGTAAACCTTAGGTTGCTCTAAGCTTGAAGCGTTGTATTTGTGGCCGATTTTTCCTCTGAAAACAAGCTTTGTTCCTCTTTTTAACTGGCTCGAAATATATGGCATATTAAACCAAGTAGCTTTTATTTTTTGTCCCGATTCGTCCGCTATATATGCGGATACGATTGTAAGCTTGCCTTTTTTGTTAACAAAAGGATTTTCCATAACCACACCGGAAATGGCCGCAAAGTTCTTTTCTTTTGCAAGGGGAATACTTACGGGTTCGAAAAACTGCTCATAGTCTCTGGGATAAAATTCAAGAAGATCTTCAACGGAATTCACGCCCAATTTTGAAAAGTATTGTTCTGTTTTTTCTCCCACACCTTTTAAATTAGTTAATTTCATAAAACACCACATTCACAAAAAGTCTTAAATTGTCGAATTGTATCAAACAATTTAAGACTTTTAAGTCGTTACTTATTCTACAGAAATAAGATAATAATATATTGGCTGTCCGCCCGGATTAACTTCTACATCAACATCCGGGAATTGTGCACTTATTGCATCTCCAAGTTCGTTAGCCGTATCCTCGTTAATATCCTCACCGAAATAAATGCTGATTAATTCGCTGTCATCATCCACAAGATGAGAAATCATATCAAGAGTTGTCTCTTTAATATCTTTGCCCACGGAAATGATTCCCGCATCGCCGATACCCATAATATCGTTTTCTTTTATTTCTTTATCATCAATAACGGTATCGCGAACGGCGTAAGTAACGGAACCGGATTTAACGCATGCCATAGCTTCCGTCATACGTTTAAGATTATCTTCCGTTGATTTTCCATCAATAAATTCAATCAATGCCGCAATACCCTGTGGTACCGTTTTTGATGGAACCACGGCGATTTCTTTATCTTCCGTTAACTCTTTTGCCTGATTTGCGGCCAAGATAATATTGCTGTTATTAGGGAAGATATAAATTGTGTCGGCGTTAACCTTTGCAATTGCTTTCAACATATCTTCCGTACTTGGGTTATTTGTCTGACCGCCGGAAATAATATAATCAACGCCAAGACTTTTGAATATCTCATCCAAGCCTTCACCCATGGAAACAGTCACAAAACCAGCGGCTTTGCGCTCTCCGTCATCGATAATTTCGAATCCTTCATCGCTTGCCGAAGCACCGGCTTCCATTTCGCTTCTTAATTTTTCTTCTTCTTTTGCGGCCTCTGCCTTTTGAGCCTCATTAAAGAGTTTTTCTTTATGCTCGAGACGCATATTATCGATTTTAAGTTTTGTAAGTTGACCGTAAGTCAAAGCTCTTTGAATAGCAAGACCCGGATCGTTGGTATGAACATGAATCTTTACGATTTCATCATCCGGAACGCAAACCAAAGAGTCACCGATTGACATCAAAAACTTTTTAAATTCAAGTTCATCATCATCGGTAAACTGCTTTTCAAGAAGAATTATAAATTCGGTACAATATCCGAATTTTATATCGGATGTATCGATATTTTCCGTGCTTATATTAAAAGATGCTGCAGCACCGCCTTCAGCTGAAGGTTCGATAATTTCGTAATCAACGCTGTTTCCAACCAAGGCATCGTATGCGCCTTTTAAGACCTCCATAAGGCCTTGTCCGCCTGAGTCTACAACACCGGCCTGTTTAAGGACAGGTAACATATCCGGTGTTTTTGAAAGAACATAATCTCCATGTTCCAAAACCTGTGCAAACATTTCCGGTATAGTGCATTCGGATTTGCAAATCTCCATTGCTTTATCCGCAACACCTTTTGCAACGGTTAAAATCGTACCTTCTTTTGGTTTCATTACAGCTTTGTATGCTGTTTCCACAGCACGCTGGCAAGCAGCGGCCAAAATAGGTTTGTTGATTTTGCCGTGTTCAGCAATTTCTCTTGTAAAGCCTCTGCAAAGCTGAGATAAAATTACACCCGAATTTCCTCTGGCGCCGCGTAAAGTACCCGAAGATATTGTTTTTGCAAGGCTATCAATATTAACATCGGCAAGCTTTTTAACCTCATCGGCTGCCGACATTATTGTCATTGTCATATTTGTACCTGTATCACCATCAGGAACCGGGAAAACGTTAAGCTCGTTTATCCACTCTTTTTTCGCATTAAGTCTGGCTGCTGCGGCCAAAAACATTTTCTGTAATAAAGCAGCCTCCATATTGTTAGTTCCCACTTAAATTTCCTCCTAGTCTATAACCCTAACTCCCTCAACAAAAATGTTGATTTTGGATATTTTCATGCCTGTAACTTCTTCAACCTGATATTTAACCGTTGAAATAAGATTGCCCGCAACCGCAGGAATATTAATACCATAAGAAACGATAACATGAAAATCTATTATGATATGGTTGTTTTCGTCAAAAGAAACGTTAACACCCTTTGTAAGGTTTTCTCTTTTAAGTAATTTAACAATACCGTCCGTCATGCTGACAGCAGCCATGCCTACAATACCTGTACTTTCAAGTGCCGTAAGACCTGCGTATTTGGCAATAACGTTGGAATCTATTAAAACTTCACCGAAATCTGTTGTTCTTCTGCCCTTCATGTGCTCCTCCTTTACAAATCCCCAAGTATATTTGTTTGCAATAAAAATTACACGAATCGCATTCGATATATCATTTTACCATAAGAAAGGGCTATTTACAAGTTATCCGAAAATAAAATCACCGAAAGCCGACACTGCGACATTTCGGTGATTATCATTAAATATCATTAAAATAATTTATGAAAGCATCATTCTGTCATTTGCGAATTCACCATCGCTGACTTTTGCAAATAAATCAAGCAAATCCTGTACTTCCAATTTTTTCTTTTCTTCTCCGGCAATATCAAAAACGATTTTACCGTTGTTCATCATAATAAGTCTGTTTCCGAGACGGATTGCATCCTTCATATTATGAGTAATCATAAGTGTTGTAATATTGCCTTCTTCTACAAGCTCGTTTGTTAAGTTTAGCACCTTTGCGGCAGTTTGAGGATCGAGAGCCGCCGTATGCTCATCCAAAAGCAAAAGCTTTGGATTTGCCATTGTTGCCATAAGAAGAGTTACAGCCTGGCGTTGTCCGCCGGATAACAAACCGACTTTTGAAGTCATACGTGTATCAAGACCCAAATCGAGTTTTTTAAGAAGCTCTTTATATTTAACTCTTTCGCTGTGAGCTATACCCGGACGAAGTGTACGAGCCTTGCCTCTTCTGGCCGCCAAGGCGAGATTTTCTTCAATTTGCATATCCGCAGCGGTTCCGGTCATAGGATCCTGGAAAACACGTCCGAAATACTTTGCACGTTTAAATTCAGGCAAACTTGTTATATCTTCACCATCGACTTTGATCGTTCCGCTATCGCAAGGATATACGCCGGTAATCATATTAAGGAGCGTTGATTTACCTGCGCCGTTACCACCGATAACCGTAACAAAATCGCCGTCATTAAGTGTCAAGTTGATACCTGTAAGAGCTTTCTTTTCGTTAATGGTGCCCGGATTGAATGTTTTATATAAATCTTTGATTTCTAACATTACTTAGCACCTCCTTTGCTTTTAGAAAGCTTCGGAGCAATCTTTGATCTCCAATAAGGAATACCAAGGAAAACGGCAACGAGTAAAGCCGTAAGGAGCTTAAGATAGTTAGCATCCAAACCGAATTTAAGTACAACGGAAATAACAACATAATAAATTATCGAACCGATAACTACCGCTACCAGTCTTAAGGCAAAGTTAACAAATATTTTTGAGAATATTACTTCACCGATAATAACCGATGCAAGACCGATAACGATGGCACCACGTCCCATGTTTACGTCCGCACTGCCGGAAAACTGAGAAATCAATGCTCCGGAAAGCGCAACTATTCCGTTTGACAAAACAAGTCCGATTATTTTTCTTGTATCCGTGTTAATGCCGTTTGCTCTTGCCATTGCTTCGTTACATCCCGTAGCACGAAGTGAATGTCCCATTTCCGTTCCGAACAACCAATATAAAATGGCAATTATTGCCGCAACAAAAATTACGGAAATAATAATTGTTCTCGGAAGTGAAGATGTAAGTGAAGAAACGATCAAGTCGTAGTTTCTCCAGTTAATCGGCGTATTGGCTTTTCCCGCCATAATGGCCAGGTTTATGGAATAGAGCCCCAGCTGGGTTAAAATACCGGCAAGAATCGCGGGTATTCCGAATTTTGTATGGAAAAGACCCGTAGCAAGTCCGGCGGCACATCCCGCAAGGAAAGCAACAATCAAGCCAACATAAACATTAACACCCGATATAGTCAGCATAACGAAGACGGCACCACCCGTTCCGAGCGTACCGTCAACACTTAAATCTGCTATATCCAAAATTCTGAATGTGATATAAACACCAATCGCCATGATGCCCCAGAGCAAGCCCTGGGCCACCGGCGTTGGAAGTCCCGTTAAAAATTCTAACATTAATTAGTCCTCTGCAATCTCTTCGTAATCATCAGGAATTGTTACCCCGAGTAAAGCAGCTCTTGCAGCCATGTACTGTTTTGTTAAATCAGTAGCATATTCAATATTCATTGTTGCAGGATCTGCACCGTTTACAAGAATATCATAAGCCATTTCACCGGCCTTGTGTCCGATATCATAGTAGCTGATTGAAAGAGTTGCAAGACCACAGCCTTTGCAGATGCCTGCTTCACCTGTGATGATAGGTTTTCCTGCAGGTTCGGCAACGTTGTTGATTGCTTCTGTATTTGAAGCTGCTGTATTATCTGTAGGAATGAAGATAACATCGTTATCGTTAACAGCCTGCTGTGTAACCGCTGTTACGTCATTTGTATCAACGAATGTATATTCTTTTGCTGTAAGTCCTAATTTTTCAAGATATTTTGTAATCTCTGTAGCCTGGAATTTTGAATTTGCTTCAGCTGAACAGTACAAAATACCAACTGTTTTTGCATCAGGATATAATTCTTTAATCATATCTGCCTGCTTGTCCAAAGGAGCAAGGTCTGATGTACCTGTTACATTAAAGCCCGTAGCACCTGTCCATTTATCGGCATCGATACCGAGTGCTGTTGCATAGTCTGTAATTGATGTTCCGATAATAGGAATTGTATCTGTAGCCTGAGAAGCTGCTGTAAGAGCAGGTGTAGCATTGGCTAAGATAAGATCAACGTTAGATGATACAAGTTCAGAACAAATAACCGTTGTATTGGAAGCTTCACCCGAAGCATTCTGTTCGTTAAATGTTACTTTGTCACCGAGTTTTTCAACAAGAGCATCTTTAAAGCCCTGTGTAGCGGCATCCAATGCTTCATGCTGTACAAACTGGCAAATACCTACTGTATATGTGTCTGAATCAGATGAGCCTTGGCTTCCTGATTTACTGTCGCAACCTACAAGTGCAAAAGCACCGAGTGCAACTACAAGAATTAATGATAATACTTTCTTCATTATTATCTCCTTTCCCTTTTTAAGCATGTTTACTTTCAAAATTAAACAAATTACGTTTTAGCACTTTAACGCTTTTAGTCGCTAAAGTGTGCAACTGTTTTATATTTTACAAGCTTACATTTTTAAAGTCAATAATAAATGAATATATTTATGTCTTTATTTAATACTTTTATGCATTTTCAAGAGTTATAATGTGAATAAAAATAACATTTGAAAATAATTTTAAAAGTTTTTGAAAAATAAGCTTGCAAATATAAATAACATCTGCTAAAATAACCCTTGTGCTATTTATGGGTTATCCCATATTTTAAGGAGGTGTAAACATGGCTAGATGCGTAATTTGTGAAAAAGCAGCTCATTTCGGTAATGCTGTTAGCCATTCTCATAGAAGATCAAACAAAATTTGGAAAGCTAACATTAAATCAGTAAAGGTTAAAACAGCTAACGGTGGTGCTAAAAAGGTTAACGTATGTACATCATGCTTAAGATCCGGTTTAGTAGAAAGAGCTTAATTTTTTATAGTTGAGACGAATTTTATGTATATCCTCTGTTTTACTCGATACGCAGAGGGTGTTAAAAAAGGGATGCAATTGCATCCCTTTTTTGTGTACACGACGTTCTTTCGGTGATTAGACATTATTATCATTCGTTCTTAAATTTGCGAACTTTAACAGCAAAAACAATTGAGGCTACAGCAGGCGCAAGAATAATCAACCAAGGAGTAAATCCATAATCACCCGTTGCAGGTGTGCCCTTGTCATTGTAAACCAAGGCATATGTTGAAAACTCTGCGGATTTCGCATTTACATATCCATCCTCTGTTTCTGCCGCAAGCTCTTTTGCCAAACCATTATGGACTCTTACAATCCTATATTCTCTTATCATACCGCTTGCAAGAGCCGGCAAATCATCGGGTATAGGAAGTCGGAATACAACACCGTCATCTAACTTTGTAATATAACCTATCGTATCACCGTCAATGTTTATGGCAATGTTTATGTCAAAATATGCCGCTATCGAACCGTTTGATCCAACAAGAGAGTTAACCTTGGCAGCATCTTCCGATATATTTTCCGGATTAACCGGCAAAACCTCCAAACTAACACTTACACTTTTTCCGGTCGCAATGGCACTCAATAATTCTTCCGCAAGTTCAGGACTTATGCCTTCAACGCTTTCTCCCGCTTTAAGTTTATTAATCAAGGCATTTACCTGTGTATTTAAATCTTTGCTGCCCTCATCTGTTACTATATTGGCTTCTTTAGGCAAAATCATAATATCTTTTTGCGTATAAGCTCCTTTGTCCTCACCTTGAAGAACATATAAATTTGCCTGTGCATTTGGTATGTATTCATATCCTTCTTTTAAAAGTTTGTCAAAGCATGCTTCATCAAATACAAAATTATCGGACGTAATAAATATCGCCGCATCCGGTGTTGTGTTTAAATATGAACTTTCCGAACCAAGCGCCGTATATTTTCCGCCGGAAAGATATACTTCCGTGTCGCCATCTATGCGAAGCGCACCTTTGTTTCCCACAAACTCACCGCCATTAATTTCCAGATAATCCATTTGATTGGTTAAAACGGCATAAGATGAACTTTGTCCGAAACTTCCGCCGTTGATTATGCCGCTTCCGCCCCTGAAATCAAGAGTTCCCAAAAACACTCCGTCATTTATGGTTAAATTTGTATCTTTTTCATCATTCGATATATAAAGATTATAAAATTCTCCACCGTTTATAATCGCCGTATCCTTAATATATACCATATCCGCAAGAATGCCATCGTTGATCAAGGTGTTTCCGGCAAAGGTTGTATCTCCATCACTAAAGACTGCATTATCAACAACCGTTGTTCCGTAAAAAAAAGTATTTTCATAGAAAAAGCCACCGCTGATATCAGCACTTCCGTAAACCTTGAATTCTCCCCAGAAATGTCCTCCGCTAAGACTTAACGATCCATTGATTGTTACCGGTTGTAAAACGTTACATTTGCTTATATTCAAAAAAGTATTCTCGTCGCTTATAACAACACCGTGAATTTCTCCGCTTTCAATGTTCATATCATTTAAGGCATGGATAGCCACTACTTCACCTTTGGCATAAATAGCCCCCTCGGATGTATCTTCAACAAATATATAGCCATCACCTTTTATTGTAAGCGTATTTTGTGAATTAACAACAGCACCGACCTGCGATGTGTTTTTTGAATCAATACGGTGACCGTTAAGATTCAAAATGCTTGCTCCGTCTTCTGAGCTGACATCAAGAATTTCTCCGTCAAACTCCAAATCACCTTCCAGGCGATATTCTACAGCTTCATAAAGATTAAATACTTTGCTGTCAACGAAGTATTCAATTCCTTTTTCGGTGTCAATATGAGATGTTGGATTATTTTTTACATTGTCCAAATCATCTTGTTCGATTGTTATAACTTCCTGCGCTTTAACATTTAACGGCAAAAGCGTAAATACCATCAAAAATGCCATTAAAATTGCCAAAGCAATTGATGTTTTTCTTATTGTTTTACTCATAAAATACCCCCTCAACCAATCAAATTCCCTTTTTAATGTATATAACCACAATCTTAACTATTTTGATTTTACCAAACAGCTTTTTTAATCAAATAAACAAACTGTTAACTTTTAATGAACGCTTTTATGATCGCCGCGGGACTGAACCACCTTATATCCTACGCTTTCAACGCGCATTTCCATGCATCTGATGCATTCGGCAGCTTCATCGCCGGTGCAGATTTTGTTATCGTACAAAAGATATTTGTCCCTAACATTTGTTGGGGAAAGATTTGGCATGACAACGTTTGCTCCTGCCTCAATGCCCTTTTCGCGACCTCTTGGGTCAAGAGTTCCGAGAGCTGTGGTTGCTGGAAGCAATACATCCGGCAACAAAAGTCTGATTATACTTAAAAGCCTGATGGTTAAGTCTACCGAGCCCGCTTCTTCATCTTTAAATTCCGTATCATGATGTGGAATGAAGGGTCCGATACCCACCATTTCAGGTTTGAATTCTCGAAGAAATCTAAGATCTTTGATGATATGTTCCTTCGTTTGATATGGCGAACCCACCATCATACCGCATCCAACCTGGTAGCCGATTTCTTTTAAATCTTTTAGGCAGTTCATTCTATGATCAAATGACATTTCCGCCGGGTGAAGCTTTTCGTAATGAGCCTTATCCGCTGTTTCGTGACGAAGCAAATAGCGGTCTGCTCCCGCATCGTAAAAACGCTTATATGTCTCACGTTCTTTTTCGCCTATTGATAAAGTAAGGGCGCAATCAGGGTGATTTTTCTTGATTTCTTTAATAATGTCCACCATCATATCGTCGTCAAAGAAGGGATCTTCTCCGCCCTGTAATACAAAAGTTCTGAAACCAAGCTCATAACCCATGTCGCAACAACTTAAGATTTCCTCTTTGGTCAAACGATAGCGCTCTGCGTTTTTGTTGCCGCAGCGGATACCGCAATATTTACAATTGTTTTTACAGACGTTTGTAAACTCTATAAGGCCGCGAATATAAACATCTTTGCCGTAATGTTTCTCGCGTACGGCGCGAGCACGTTCTTTGAGATATTCGCTAAAATTTGCATCTTCCGAATAGATTAGGGCCTCAAATTCTTCATCGTTTAAATCCCCTGTTTTTTCCAACTTATCTACCAAACTTTTTAAATCAAATCTCTTTTCCAAATCCGACATAATGTCCTCCGATTTTTAAAATATTAATGTTATTATATAGTAAATTACTAGGTTTATAAAGATGTGTATTTATTTAGTACGTTGAGTTTGAATCTGTTTTTTTCAAATTCCAACATTCCTTCATCTCGCATTTTGCATAATTCATTTGACATGGCACTTCTGTCGACGGATAAATAATCCGCAAGTTGTTGACGATTAAATTGTATTGAAAATTCGGCCTTGTTTTGTTTTTTTGCTTCTTCGGATAAATAAGATATTAGTTTTTCCCTTGTTGTCCGTCTTGATATATTATCTATTTTTTGTACCAAAAATCTGTTTTTTTCGGAGATAGCAAAAAACAGATTCTGCACAACCATGGAGTGAAAACGACATGCCGATGAACAAGTGGTAATTATTCTCCTAACATCAAAATAAAAAACCACACTGTCTTCAACAGCCAGCACATCATTAAAAAGACTGCCGCTTTCGGGAGCAACATATGCTTCGCCAAACATGTCTCCGCTTGTTATGGAACGCAAAATGCTTCGATTGCCCCAATAATCATCCTTTTGGACCAAGAGTTTTCCTTCCGCCAAAAGCATAATGTCATCCAGGCGCTCGCCTTGCCTTAACACATATTCATTCTTTTTATAGATTACAAGCCTTGCCCCCAAGCAAGAAAGCATTGCCTCTATTTCATCCTCTGTCACTCCCGAAAAGAGTTTTGTTCTTTTGAGTATCGGAATATATTTTTTCATAAATTTTTCCTTTCGTTGTAAAAACAACAGACATGTTTTAATTATTATATTATGATTTAAACACGAAATCAAGTCGAATGCTTACAGATATACATAACTTGTGTATTTGAGGGCAATTCACAATTATTAATTAATACATAAATTATGATAGGAGAAAAAAATGATTAGAAAAATAATTAAAATCGATGAAGAAAAATGCATAGGTTGCGGCGCTTGCGCAGATGCTTGTCACGAAGGCGCAATTGAAATGATTAACGGAAAGGCAACTCTTACTCGTGAGGACTACTGCGACGGACTTGGTGATTGCTTACCTAGCTGCCCTGCGGATGCTATAAGTTTCGAAGAACGCGAAGCGCCGGCATATGATGAAGCTGCCGTACTTGCGGCAAAATCCGCAAAAGAAGCTGAGCCTATGGCATGCGGATGCCCGGGAACAATGGCTAAATCAATCAAACGTGAAAGCTTGGAAATGCCTGTTTCACAAACAAATCCTGCAATAGATATGGGAAGCAAGTTAAGCCAATGGCCTGTGCAAATCAAACTTTTACCGCCAAAAGCACCTTACTTTGACGGTGCAAAGCTTTTGGTTGCAGCAGATTGTACTGCTTACGCTTACGGCAATTTCCATAATGAATTCATCAAAGATCATATAACATTAATCGGATGTCCAAAGCTCGACAGCATCGATTATTCTGAAAAGCTAACAGAAATCATTAAAAACAATGACATAAAAAGCGTAACTGTAGTGCGTATGGAAGTACCTTGTTGCGGAGGTATTGAACATGCAGTAAAATGCGCACTTCAAGCAAGCGGCAAGATGATACCTTGGCAGGTTGTAACAATCTCAACAGACGGAAGAATTTTAGATTAATAGTTATTAGGAGGAAAAATAATGGAAAGAAAAATGTTTTGTTTTCAATGTGAACAGACCGCAGGCTGCAGTGCCTGTACAGGAAATGCAGGAGTATGCGGCAAAAGTGCCGATACTGCTCTGTTGCAGGACAAACTTACAGGTGCACTCATTGGTCTTGCAAGGGCCGTTGACGGTAACGAGCATCTTATAAGCGACACAACGGATAAGCTTGTAATTAAAGGACTTTTTACAACCATAACAAATGTTAACTTTAACAACGAAACAATAAACAATCTTATAAACAGAGTTAATGATGAGAAATCAAGATTGGTTCCAAGTTGCTCAACTTGCGCTTCTGCTTGCGGCAGGAACAATGACTATGACATGAACAATTTATGGAATGCAAACGAAGATATTCGTTCCTTAAAATCTTTAATATTATTCGGAATTCGCGGTGTTGCTGCATATGCTTATCATGCTAAAGTTTTGGGATACAGCGACGAAAGTTTGAATCGTTTCTTTTATAAAGCCCTCTTTGCCATTGGAATGGATGACTGGGGAATGGATGAACTTCTTCCTATAGTTTTGGAAGTTGGCGAAATCAACTTAAAATGCATGGCTCTTCTTGATAAAGCAAATACGGAAACCTATGGTACTCCTGCTCCAACTGAAGTTCCTTTAAAAGTTGAAAAAGGTCCTTTTATCGTTATTACCGGCCATGACCTTTACGATTTAAAACAGCTTTTAGAACAGACAAAAGATAAGGGCATAAACATATATACACATGGTGAGATGCTACCTGCCCACGCATATCCGGAGCTTAAGAAATATTCTCATTTAAAAGGTAATTTCGGAACTGCATGGCAAAATCAGCAAAAAGAATTTGATAATATCCCTGCACCAATTCTTTATACAACAAACTGCCTGATGCCGCCTAAAGCATCATACAGTGACAGAGTTTTTACTACAGAAGTTGTTTCTTATCCGGAAATCGTTCACATTGGCGATGACAAGGACTTCAGTCCTGTAATAGCAAAGGCCTTGGAACTTGGGGGTTATACCGAAGATAAGGAATTTACAGGCATAAACGGTGGAAAATATGTAATGACAGGTTTTGGTCATGGAACAGTTTTAAGTGTAGCCGATAGGGTTGTTGATGCAGTAAAAGCCGGCGCTATCAAACACTTCTTCTTGGTTGCCGGATGTGACGGTGCTAAACCGGGACGTAATTATTACACCGAGTTTGTTAAGAAGACGCCTGAGGACAGCGTAATTCTTACTCTCGCATGTGGAAAGTATCGTTTCAACGATCTTAACCTTGGCACAATCGGTGAGCTTCCAAGACTTATGGATATGGGGCAGTGCAACGATGCTTACAGTGCAATCCAGGTTGCTGTTGCCTTGGCAAAAGCATTTAATTGCGATATAAATGAGCTTCCTCTTTCTATGGTGCTTTCATGGTATGAACAAAAGGCGGTTTGTATTCTTTTGACACTTTTATATCTCGGAATAAAAGATATATTACTCGGACCTTCACTTCCTGCTTTTATTTCTCCGAATGTTTTGAAGTTCCTTGTTGAAAAATTCAACATCGGACCGATCAGCACTCCTGAAGAAGATCTTAAAAAGCTTTTAGGATAATCATTAAAAAAGAGCCAAGCATCTACGCTTGGCTCTTTTTTACTTCTATTATGTTCATAGTTTAAGTCCTCCTATTTCTTAAATTCTAATTCACTATCTCCAGCCTATCTTCTTCCACATGGCACTGTAAAAACCACACTTCCACACCCGCCACCTTTGCCTCTTCCAATGCAAGACCGAATTCGGCATGTGTGTCTATGTTTGGGCGAACTTCGCTTATTCCATCCATTTGGATTACAAAGGCAAGAATTGCATGGTAGCCTTCTTTCGCTGCTTTTGCAAGCTCCCTTAGGTGCTTTACGCCGCGCTCGGTGGGGGCATCCGGAAAATAGCCGATTCCGTCCACTTCCAATGTGCAGCCCTTAACTTCCATCAAGTACTTATCTTTTCCCCGCTCCATGTAAAAATCTATGCGGGAATTTCCATATGTATATTCCGGACGCAGCATATCGTAATCTTTATCAGCAAGCCATTCTTTAACAAGTTTATTGGGTGCCTGACTGTCGATGTTTATTAAAAGGCCGTTTGATTTTTTAACCGCCACCAAGTCATATTTTGTTTTTCTTCCGGGAGTCCCCGGGGCATCCAGCCACACATCACAGCCCGGAATCAAGAGTTCTTTACAACGTCCCGTGTTTTTAACATGCACCGTTTCCGTATGTCCGTCTATCTCCACCTCCGCAATAAAACGGTTGGGACGGCTTATAAATTTGGCTTTTCTTATCTTGCTATATTTCATATTCTTTATTATCCTCGTCGCTATTCAAAAAAACAGTACTTACACTTGGTAAGCACTGTTTAAAAGCATTTAAATTAATCTTCGAAATCAACATCATCGAAATCTTCAGCTTCGTTTTTCTTGCCTGCGATTTTGTTAATCAAATCCGGCACCATATCAATAAGCTTGCTAAAGATATCGGAATCTTTCACACTTACAAGTTTTGCGGAACCGTTCTGGATAACAAGAAGTGCCGAAGGCGTAACCTTACCGCCGATACCGCCGCCGCAGTTTTCTTTCTTCTCGCCGTCAAATGCTCCGGCGCCCGCACCAAAAGATACCTCCGCAAGCGGTAAAATTATTGTTCCTTTAATTTCTATAGGTTCACCAACGATTGTTTTCGATGATAAATAACCTTCCATACCTTTAAGTAAAGACTGAACTGTCTGATCGATGTTATTAGCCATTTTTTTATCCTCCTCCGCTTTAATAAGCTAAATTAATTGTAATTTTTATATTCTTAGATGTCAATTATTTAAGAATTTTTATTTTCTTAATAATCGTCAATTTTTAACTTTAAATCATTATATTGTTATTGTTAAAATACCGATTTAAGCAACTTCTTAATATTCTTATCTTTATAAAGTTTTAAGAATATACCCAACAATACCGCCACTCTGAATCGACCTTTTACAAAGAAATCGCCGTCGAATTTTTTATTTTCAAAATCCGGTACCACACTGATGCTTTTACCTATTACACCAAAAGCTACTGCGATTACGCCAAGGAGTTTTCCCGTAGCTGCCGGTTCTTCCAAACCGTATGACACATAGCCCTTAAATTTTCGAGGTCTTATTTCTTTTAAAGCTTTAATAAGTTGCTCTTTAACCAATCTAAAGGTCTTTTTATTTTCTTCATCCCTAAGGAAAATGATGATTTTCTTTATACCGGCAAAAATCCTTTTAATTCTCGCAAAAAATCCCTGTTTTTCTTCCTCTTCATTTTCCTTACTTTCATCCGCCTCTTTTTTATGAGCATCTTTTAGCTTGTCGACGGTTGATTGTTTTTTAGTCTCATTATCCGAATCTTCCTTATTTTCGGAAGCTTCTGTCTTGGCCATCTTGGCTTCTTCGGCTTGTCTTTTTGCCTTTTTATTGCGATATTCTTTTCGTTCTTTCTCGCGTTTCTTCTTTTTCTTTTTTTCGGATTTTTCCGTGCTTAAAATCACAATTCCGAGCAGTCTGACCTTATATTTAAAGTCTGTTTTATCAAGGTTAATTTCTATTCGCAGAAAATGAAAAAGCCAGTAAATAACAGCCTTTACGTTAAGTTTTTTAAGGCTTTCTTCTTCTTCATCAATTTCTTTGCCGTAATTAGCGATTGCCCTAACTTTGTATCTAAAGGGAAAAAAGAAAAACAAAAGGACCAAAAGCGCTATTACGGCTATGACAATCAGAGCAACGATTCCGATCATCGCCAATATATGCAGCATAGTTACAATCCTTTCGCAAATTTGTCCAGTTCAAAACCTCCTGTTTGCTCGTAGCAGTCCATGATTATCTTTTCCATAACAATCATAGCTTCATCGTAGGACTTTGCAATTCCCAGAACAAATATATCTTTTTTGTTTTTATAGTATTTTTGATTGAGTACATATGATGGATAAATATCCATGATATTGCCGGGAACATCGGCAAGACACAGTACAAAAACATCCGACTGATATTTGTAGCGTTTGATGTTTTTAACTATATGCGATTTTTCTTTTTCAGCTTGCGCCCCCACATACAAATAATCAGACCAAATCATAGTTTACCTCAATGTTTCTTTAACAGACCGACTTACGCCAACTCTTTTATTATTTTATCACATTTTAAACACTTGTAAAAGATGATAATATGAAGAAAAGCCCAATCGAAGGACAATGATTTATCCGCTATCAGCTAAGAAGTAAAGAAAGGCGACACTTCATATGAAGTGCCGCCTGAACAGTAATTATAACTGTTTCAACATTTCTTCCAATGTATCGCGTTTTCTGATTAAACGATCACTGCCGTCTTTTGTGATAAGTACTTCGGCCGGACGCGGTCTTGAATTGTAATTTGATGCCATTGAATAGCCGTAAGCACCTGCACATTCGATACCGATAATATCACCAACATGCATCTTCTTAATATTTCTTGCATTTGCAAGAATATCTCCCGATTCGCAAATATTACCGACCAAATGAACAACTTCCGACTCTTTTTCATCGTTGTAAACCACAACATTATGATATGAATCATACATAACCGGACGCTGAAGCACGTTAAAGCCGATGTCGCAACCGATATATTTTTCGCCGTAGTTTGTCTTTTCTGATGTTACAGTACCAAGCAACTGACAACATTCGGCAACAACATATCTGCCCGGCTCGGATTTGATCTCGATATTTTTGTTTGGGTATTTTGCAACGAAATCATTTACAACAGCCGATAATTCTTTGCACATTTTCTGTATATCGAGTCTGTTTTCATCTTTATAAGGCATACCAAAGCCGCCGCCGAGATCCACAAACTCAAGGTCTTTAAACTCCAAAGCGGTTTCAAGTAACATGCGCGATGATTCAACATAATCTTCCGTTTCAAGGAATAATGAACCGATATGCTGATTGATGCCGTTGATAGTAAGATTGTATTTAGCAGCTGTTTTCTTAACATCTTCCACTTGCTCAAGCTCAACGCCGAACTTACAATGTCCGCCGGTTACAACTTTTTTGTTGTGTCCCGCACCGATACCTGAGTTGATACGAACACATACTTTGCCACCCGGATTAACCTGTCCGTAAGTATCCAGCTGAGATACGGAATCTACGCTGATTCTTACTCCTTTATCGATGGCGAAGCGCATCTCTTCTTTTGAAATATTATTTGAAACAAACAATATCTGAGAAGGATCGTAGCCCGCTTCCAATTCCAGGATGATTTCTCCCGGACTCATGGCATCCACATAAAGACCTTCTTCTTTAACGATTTTAATAATTTCTCTGTTGGAATTAGCTTTAATAGAATAGCTTGGATGAAAGTTCTTATAGTCGCAAACTTGAAGCATTTCCCTGCTTCTTTGTCTTAAGATTTCTTCATCGTAAACATAAAGAGGTGAACCGTATTTTTCAATTAAGGCTTCAGCTCTTTCCTTTGTTAATGTAATTCTTTCCATTGGGAACCTCTTTTCCTGATATTTTTCCATCCCTAATAAAAGTTTTTATTATCAAACACAAATTATGCATAGGCGGATTCAGGCTATTAAGAAAGAAAACCGACATGGCATAAATAAACTATTAGAAAAAATATTAAATTAAAGGCTTTAAATTGTCAATAAATTGAAAATAATTTTCAGATAAAATATTTTAAAATAAAATACACCCAAGGTAAAAATATTTCATCTAAGAAACTTTTTTACATTAGGTGTAATCTTCTTGCGATTGAAACCATTTTACGTCCGCCAGGCAAGCCTTCCAGCTCATCTTCGCTAACCGTCTTAAACAAAAGAAGCAATATAGCATAAACAACAAAGCATACAAGTATTGCAATTATACAGCTTATTGAATTGCCGAAAATTCCTACTTTAATGAGAAGTCGATAAATGATGAATCCCACAAATCCCATAATTGCGGCCGCAACTGCGGGCATTACAAATGTATTTTTAACTTCAGGAACAAAGTTTATGTAACGCCTGATTGCATTTAGGTTTAATATGCATATAATAAGCGAGAATATCATATCAAACAAAACAAGAGCGTAGATGTTTAAATCCGTAAACCTCAAGGCCAGACACAATGCCACTACATGAATTGCAAGTGAAATTGCCGAATTTATAACGGGAACACGCATTTTACTGATTCCTTGAAGGACACTTCCCGTAACCGTTGACAAAGTGTAAAAGATAATGGATGCACAACCGAGCATAAGCATTCTTGTTACCATATCAACGCTATCGCAGCTTCTGAAAAGAAGCATAATAATAGGTCTAGCCAAAGCAAAATATCCTATGGCGCAAGGAATTCCCACAAGCATTGATAACTTAATAGCAGCTCCCGCTTTTGCTTTAACACCTTTTATGTCGTTAAGTGCAAAAGATTTTACAATGGCCGGCACCGTGGATGATGCCAATGCCGCAGCCAAGGATACGGGTACGTTTTGAAGCAGTACATAGTAGCCGCTGTATGAACCGTAAAGAACCTTTCTTGTCGCGACTTCCATACCTTTAAAATTCATGAAATTACCGAAAATTGCCGAATCCATCAATGTGCTTATATTGTAAATGGTTGTGCTTATAATAACCGGTATAATTGTTAAAATAAGGACTTTGAGAATTTCGCCTCTTGTTTCGTCTTTGCTGGCATAGTCCCTTTTCATTTGCTTTTTGAGACGTTTTTTGTAAAGGGCAAAGGTATATAGCAAAAATCCCAAGGCTACCAAAGCTCCGAACACCGTACCCAAGGTACCGCCGGCAGCGCCGTAGCTGTGAACCATACTCTCGCCTATTTGACCGGACTCAAAAAGCTTTTGTCCGTAACCGATAAGATAAACAGCCGCAACAATACTTACAACCGCATTGGCTATCTGCTCGATTATATTGGAAAATGCAGTCGGAATCATGGTTCCCAGGCCTTGATAATAACCTCTGAAAACACCCACAACGCTCATTACCACAAGCGCCGGCGCAAGACATTTCAAAGCCGGAGTAATACCTTCACCGTAGTTTAAAAGTCCGGTTATTGCACTTGCTCCGAAAAATGCCAAAAGTCCGAAAACAATTCCCACACAAATGGCAAACAAAAGCGCGTTTTTAAATATCTTGTAGGCGGAAATATACTCTTTTTTTGCAACTTTGGCCGATACCATTTTGGACACGGCAAGAGGAACACTCAAAGACGAAAGCATAAGCATAAACGAATAAATGTTATATGCATTTGCGTAATCACTGAGTGCTTCGGAACCTAATATATTATTTAACGGAATTCTGTAAACGAGACCTATAATACGGCTTATAATGGATGCCGCACCGAGAATCATGCCGTGAACGACAAAGCTCTTGCTTCTTCCCATGATAATAATTATCCTACTTTCCTACTACAATGCATGTCATACATGCCTAACAATAACCACATTTTTATAACAAACTATCTTACAATTCCGAGTTTTGAAAGAACGGCTTCCTGTTTTTCAAACATTTCTTTTGCTTCTTCTTCGGTTTCATGATCGTATCCGAAAAGATGCATCATGGAATGAGCAACCAAAAATGCCAATTCTCTTTTTATTTCATGACCGTATTCTTCGGCTTGAGACAGTACTTTTTCGTAACTTATAACAATATCCCCCAGGGTTAATTCACCGCTGTCCGGATTAAAATAAGCGCTGACCAAATCATCATCTTCAAGAAAATCAAAATTTCCCGGAATTTCATATTCCAAAAAGGGAAATGATAAAACATCCGTAGGCGAATCTATATTCCTTTGAAGCTTGTTGATTTCTTGTATGGAAGCATTATCCGTAATCGTTACGCTTACTTCCGCTTCATAAGGGCAGCCTTCCGCTTCCAAGGCGCTGTCTATTACTTTTTCAATTAATTCTTCGTAATCAAAATCAAACTTATAGTCCGATTCATTTTCGATTGTATACATACATCACCTATTTATACATTAATTTTTCATTGATGTCCAGTCTATAAATGACTGTTTTACTCTTGTAAACTCTTCAACCGATAAGCCCGTATCGTTTAGCGTTCCTTTATCCAAGCGGTTGTTGAATACGCTGTTTATAAGCTGAGCCATATCGATTTTTTTGCCCGGATTTTTTTCGGCCAAATAGTCATATGAAGTATATACCGAATCCGCAAGCATTACAACAGCTGCTTCTTTTGTTGTGGGAAGCTTTACAGAAACATTATGCTCTTTAATAATTTTAATTACATTTTCCGGCATTTTAAACTTTCTGGCAATATTAACACCGACTTTAATGTAATCCGTACTTTCGCATTTTCCTATATCGTGATACAAAGCTCCGCATTTTACCAAAACATCATCTATAGCTATAGACTTTGCACCGATTACCGCAAGTTCCATAACATCGGTCGAATGAGTAAATACGGGAATCGAAGCCGATTTCATGTATTTGTATGCAGGACTGTCAGGAGATGACAGTTTCATTAATTTTTCTTTGATTTTGCTGTTCCAGATGATTGCTTTTTTTGTAGGCTTGTATAAAAGAGATACAACAAGCAATGCAATGACGGCAATAAGCACGGACACTATATGTTCAAAAGCATATACCGCATTAATCTCTTCGTAAAGCATATAGTAAAACAGCAGATTAATGAAAAATGCCGCAACCAGCATAAGTACAGCGCCGATTGCTATTGTTTTGAGTTTTACGTAAAATCTTGCGGCAACGCATCCCACCGCACCTATCAAAACCATGAGAAGCAAGCTTTCTACCGCCTCACCGGAAAGTAAAACAAACAGTGCGGAAAACATGATTGTTGCCAAAAAACCGTATCTTAATTCATAAAACAACGAAAAAAGCATCGGAATAATGCAAAGAGGTCTTAAAAGATCGTCCACGAAGGTAAGACCCACCGTTAAGAACAAGGATATTGCGTATAAAACAATAAAAAATATCCATGATTTTATTGTTTCGAAGTCGTGTCCTTTTAAATTGCGATCCACAATCAGACATATAGCAAGGATAATAAGGCAAATATAGGCATATACGTTAACCGTAAGTGCTTGACTGGGCCACATATACTTTTCGTTTGCTCTTATAGACAAAATCAAAGTTGTTAAAACAACAGATATAACAACCATGATTATTTTCATAATGTTACTTTTCATATTAATCGAAACATAGCTTTGTTTCTTTAATTCCTTCATAAAACATCCCTTTTTTTATTTAATTTTATTAGCTTTATGCTTGTTTTTTGTCAAGTTTGTTCTTTTTATAAGCTTCTTTTGCATTTTGTCTTGCTTCGAATTTCTCGTATGCATCAACAATTCGCTGAACTACCGGATGTCTTACAACATCCACGCTTTTAAGGTAAGAAAAGCTAATATCATCTATATTTTCAAGAACTTTAATCGCCACATCAAGACCGCTTGTTTGACCTTTAGGAAGGTCTTTTTGAGTTAAATCTCCGGTGATTACAGCCTTCGAACCAAAACCGATACGAGTAAGAAACATCTTCATCTGTGCCGCTGTTGTATTTTGCGCTTCGTCCAATATTATAAAGGCATTATCCAAAGTTCTTCCTCGCATATAAGCAAGCGGCGCAACCTCTATCAAGCCTTTTTCGCTGTTTGCCATAAAGCTTTCGGCGCCCATTATTTGATAAAGAGCATCATAAAGAGGCCTAAGGTAAGGATCCACTTTGCTTTGCAAATCTCCCGGCAAAAAACCCAAATTTTCCCCTGCTTCGATTGCGGGTCTGGTAAGTATGATACGGCTTACTTCACCTGTTTTAAAGGCATTTATGGCCATAGCCATGGCAAGATATGTTTTACCCGTACCTGCGGGACCAATACCGAATGTTACCATTGATTTTTTGATATTATCGGTATATGTCTTTTGATTTGCGGTTTTTGGCTTAACCGGCTTGCCGCTTATGGTACGGCAAATAATTGTATCGTCAAGTTCGGATAACTTAACATTCTTTTCATCAAAACACATGGCAAGAGCATAATCCACATTTTGCTCTGTTATTGTGTTGCCGCGTTCGCTTAAGGATGCCAAATCTTTTATAACGTTTCTTGCGCGTTCAACATTAATGGAACCTCCGACGATTTTTATCGCATCGGCTCTGTTTACTATTGATACATAAAGAGTTTTTTCGATTTTTTTAAGATATGATTCAAACTGTCCGAAAACATTTGATGCATCCTTTGCGGAAATATCCACAACCTCTTCAATCACACTCATTAACTGTATTATTCTCCTTTGCTTGTATCGGATGTTTCATCCGCTTTATCGGATGATGAGAAACAATAAATCGTTTCATCCGTATCCGTATTATGCATGTCGTATGTATAAATGTTGGTTTTTTCTTTATCGTAATAATATTCTATGCTATCATCAAAAATATATTTAACATCACATTTTAACGGTACTTTTACCGTAAATGTTTCTTCGGATTTGCTGTCCGGTTCTTTGATTATGGTCACGGTTCTGCCCTCTCCGTGTGTAAGAGCATAAAGATCGTCAGTAGCTTTGAAATCATCCACATCGTATTCGTAGTTCATTTCCGCTATGGATAATGTGGAACCGTCTTCTTTTAATATCTCATAAACCACTTTTGAGGCTTCCAAAGAATCCTTATCCACTATAAAACGAGCTTGATATATTTCGTTTTCACCAAGCCAATTCACACTACTGCCTTGTATTTTGTTCAGCTCGTCATAAGTCAGCTGTCCGATAAAAGTAACTTTGCCGTCTTCTTCAGATATATCAACAATATTATATTGATTTGAAACATAAACACTTTTATCAATAATATCATCAAAGTATTCCTGATATAAACTATCATCGATAAAATAAGCCGAATATGGCATTTTCATACTGTTGTCATAGCCATATGACTCTTTATCGCCATAATATTCAATATAACCGTTTGAATCTTCTTTCAAGTATTTATTATTTGCAAAAGAAGTTGTTTCCGATAATGCTATCTGTTGGTCTGCCGAATCATAATAAGTACAAGTTATTTTATATCTTTCGTGATTGGTCAAAATGTTTTCGGGCAAATTTACACCAACAACTTCATTAAATGCTTCGGCGTAGTCCTCTTTTGCAAGGCTTGAATAATCTTCCGGTTTGTTTTTGTCTTCGCATCCCGCTAAAGCAAAAAGAGCCAAGACAGATACAAATACAAGTGCTATTTTTTTTCTCATAAAAATTCCCCCAAAATATACTGCTTAATCGTTAAAGTAAAAATAAAGCAAATTATTTGCATACCTTTTATTATTATATCACTAACCCGGCATAAATCCTATTCAAAAATATAAAAGGTTGCGCATTAAGCGCAACCTTCAATTAATTCAACTGTGTTTTTGCAACTTCCAAAGCTTTCTTTAAAGCTTCATCTATGCCTGCGACATTTTTACCGCCGGCCTGTGCCATATTCGGACGACCGCCGCCGCCACCTCCTACAAGTGATGCAATTTCTTTGATAAGATTTCCGGCATGAGCTCCGGCCTTTATAGCATCATCGGTAGCCATGGCAATAAGATTTACCTTATCCGCTCCCTGACTTGAAGCAAGAACAACGATTCCGCTTCCTATTTGGCCTTTAAGTTTGTCGCCTAAGTTTCTTAATGCGTTCATATCCACATCTTCAACTTTTGTTCCGATATATTTAAATGAACCGATTTCAACAGCTGCATTTGAAACATCACCCAACGAATCGTTGGCAAGTTTGCTCTTTAACTTCTCGTTTTCGCTGTTTAACTTTTTGATTTCATCCATTAAAGATGCAATCTTTTCGGCAAGAGCTTTTGGCTCGCATTTTGCGGCTTTTGCTGCATTTTCAAGTTCTATTTCAAGCTCATCATAGTATTTTTTAACACCTGTGCCGGTTATGGCTTCGATTCTTCGAACACCTGCCGCAATACCCGATTCGGAAACGATCTTGAAGCTTCCAATATTTCCTGTATTTGAAACGTGAGTACCACCGCAAAGTTCTATTGAAAAGTCACCCATGGATACAACTCTTACAGTATCACCGTACTTTTCGCCAAAAAGCGCCATTGCACCGGTTTTCTTCGCATCTTCGAATGACATTTCTTTTGTAACAACTTCGATAAATTCGGCTATTTTTTCATTAACGATTGTTTCAACTTTTTTAAGTTCGTCTTTTGTTAAAGCCTGGAAATGAGTAAAGTCGAATCTGAGTCTTTCGCCGTTTACGAAAGAACCTGCCTGTTCTACATGGTCACCGAGAACAATTCTTAAGGCTTTTTGTAAAAGATGAGTAGCCGAATGGTTCTTTCTTGTATCGTTTCTGAGTGTTTCATCTACAATAAGTTCCGCTTCATCGCCTGTCATGAACATGCCTGATTTTACAAGACCGACATGTGCAATCTTACCGCCGGCAACTTTGATTGTATCTTTTACTTCAAATTCACCTTTGTCTGTTTTAATGATACCTTTGTCGGCTTCCTGACCACCCATTGTTGCGTAGAAAGGAGTCTCCGAAACTATAATCGATCCCATCATACCGTCGGAAAGCGCTTCCACTACTTCGTTTTCCGTAGTCAATGCAATGATTTTTGATTTATGTGTTAATCTGTCATAACCTACAAATGTCGAATTTAAGTTTACATCCAATTCTTCGTAAACGGTTGCATCGGCACCCATATAGTTGGTTACTTTACGGGCTTTACGGGCTGTTTCACGTTGTACATTCATGGCTTTTTCAAAGCCTTTTTCGTCAACGCTCATGCCTGCTTCTTCTAAAATTTCCATCGTTAAATCAAGAGGAAATCCGTATGTATCGTAAAGTGTAAATGCCTTATCTCCCGGAAGTTCCGTTTTTCCTGCAGCTTTTACTTCTTCCTGCATATCGGCAAGGATCTTAAGACCTTGGTCGATTGTTTTATAGAATTTATCTTCTTCTTCGTTAAGAACCTTGAAGATCATTTCTTTCTTCTGTTCAAGTTCTGTATAAGCTTCGCTTGAGTTCTCGATAACGGTCTTTGCAAGCTCGGCCATAAATTTGCCGTTAATTCCCAGTAAGCGGCCATGTCTTGCTGCACGTCTGATAAGACGGCGAAGAACATATCCTCTTCCTTCGTTCGATGGCATGATTCCGTCGGAAATCATAAATGTTGATGAACGAATGTGGTCTGTAATAAGACGAATGGAAACATCGTCCTTTTCATTATCAAGATATTTTTTACCCGCAATATCGCAAATTCTGTTACGTATTGCAACCATTGTATCAATATCGTAAACACTGCCAACATCCTGCACAACAACCGCAAGTCTTTCAAGACCCATACCGGTATCGATATTCTTTTGAGCAAGTTCTTCATAGTGACCGTGTCCGTCACCGTCAAACTGTGTAAATACGTTGTTCCAGATTTCCATAAAGCGGTCACATTCGCAACCCACCTTACAATCCGGACTTCCGCAGCCGTATTTTTCACCGCGGTCGTAGTAAATCTCAGAACAAGGACCGCATGGGCCTGCGCCGTGTTCCCAGAAGTTATCGCATTCACCGTTTTCATCGCGGTAAAAACGTGTTATTTTTTCGGCAGGTACACCGATTTCTTTTGTCCAAATATCAAAAGCTTCATCATCTTCGCAATAAATTGAAGGATAAAGTCTTTCCGGATCCATTCCCACAACTTTTGTTAAAAATTCCCAGCTCCAATTAAGAGCTTCTCTTTTGAAATAATCACCAAAAGAAAAGTTACCCAACATTTCAAAGAAAGTAAGATGACGTGCTGTTTTACCGACATTTTCAATATCGCCCGTCCTGATACATTTTTGGCATGTAGTAACTCTTTTTCTTGGCGGAACTTCCTGACCCGTAAAATATGGCTTGAGAGGCGCCATACCCGAATTTATGATAAGTAAGCTTTTATCATTGTGTGGTACCAATGAAAAGCTGTTCATTTTAAGATGATCTTTGCTCTCGAAAAATTCAAGAAACATTTTTCTGAGTTCGTTAACTCCGTACTTTTCCACTTGTTTTTCCTCCGTTTCCAACCACGATAATCAATCACGTGGCCTGCGACATCGCATTGAAACTATCCTACCACAAAGGAATGATGTTTTCAAGACCAGCGACCGCATTCCTCAAACTGTTTTGCCAGTTCTTCAGCTTCCTTTACAATGCTATTTTCATAGCCCATTACTTCCAGAAGTTTTATTGCATTTCTTGATGTTGCGGGACCTTTTTTCAAATTGTAATTAAACTTAACATCACCTTCCGTCACTTCTTCTTCAAAATGATAATTGTCGTAGACGCCGGATAAAATCTGCGTAAGTTCAATATCATGGGTTGCCGCAAAGCAAATACAATTGTCTTTATTCATGTATTTAAGAATCTTAGATGAAGCCGCAATTCTTTCAATCGTATTGGTGCCTCGAAGCACTTCATCCACAAAGCAGATAACATTCAAATTCCTCGACAATGCATCCAAAATACGCTTTATTGACTTGATTTCAACTATATAGTAACTTTCGTTATTACTTAGATTATCGCTAAGTGCCATTGATGAAAAAACATGACTGAAAGGCATATTAAACTCATCTGCGCTGCATGTATAAACAGTCTGCGCCAATATGGCATTAATTGCAACGGTTCTTAAAAAGGTGGATTTTCCCGATGCGTTAGAGCCTGTCAAAAGAAGCATTTTTTCTTCGTTTTCCAAACTGTTTTTTACCGGATTTTCAATCAGCGGATGATAGATATTTTTAAAGTTTATTTTGCATGATTTTCTTGCAAAATTTGCCTTGCAATAGCTTGATAAAGAGCTTCTGAAGGATGAAATTGCAAGAATTAATTCAATTTCTCCGATTGTATTGTATAAATCCTTTATTTTATCGGTATTCTCGGAAATACATTTTTGAGCGGAATTAAACTTAATCAAATCCACATGAAAAAGCATTCTCACATAATCCATCAAAACGTCTGCGGCGGAAATGTTCACATTTGAACTTGCCACAAGAAATGAACCGCGTGTCACACCTTTTAATGATTTAAGAATATCTTCGATTTTTTCGTTGTATTCCGAAAGAAAGGAAATGTTAGACTTTAACAGCTTTTTTGCACATTTAAGCAAGACCACCGTATATTTGAAACAGTTGAAATATATGTCTATTTTAGCCTTGATTTTGTAGTAAGAAATAACGTTTATAAAAATCATGGCAAGCAATAAAAGGATTGATACTCCCGGAATCAAAAACAATGATACAACGGAAAGTATCAAAAGAATTATCAAAATATAATGAATTAAATTGTTTTGTTTTTTAAGTTCAAATATTTTGCTTATATATTCGAATACCGAGGTTTTGTTTTTCTTGTTTTTGCCGATTCCCGATAAGCTGTCGAAAGCCTTAAGGACCGACTCTTTGTTGTTTGCAAAACAATCGGACAAATCCGATCTTTTATTTAATAAATCAAGATTGTTTGTAGGTGTGCGAAGGGCTGCATAGACATACTCGTCCCCCACAGATGACGGTGTATTGTTAATAAGTTTATAAACACCGTTCATATCAAGGTCGTTCCAAGTAATATCATCTATGACTTTGTTTTTCGGCAATTCATTTTTTGCATAAAAAGAAATCTTTTCCAATTCTTCCGATGAATAAGTTCTTTTTGGAGCTTTGCCGAAGTTTTTGTTTATGTTTTCAATTGTCTTTGAATTCATTTGTTTTTACCACACATTCCGAAATAATCAAAAAAATCGTTTAAAAATACCAAATACAATCACTGCCGTAACACCGATGGATAAAAAAGGCCCAAAGGCAATTTTTGCTTTCAAATCTTTTGTCCTGCTACGCACAACGACTATTACATAAATGCCCGCTATAATCGATCCGATCAACAAAGCATACAAAGCATCCCCCAGGCCAAGCATAAAACCGCACACGGTCATTAGCTTGATATCGCCGCCGCCGATTCCTTTTGCTGAAAGAATACGAATAACGTAAAGAAAGATAAACATAAAAAGCGCTCCGAAGACTGCGCTGTAAACGCTTACCTTTCCGTTTAAAACAAATGAACAAACCGCTATGGCGGCAAGTATAATCAAAAGAAAATTCGGTATTTTGTTTGTTTTTATATCGTAATAAGAAATCACAATCAATAAGCCGATGAATAACAGATATAAATACATTTATTTACTCCAAGCAAGTGCATATTCATCTTTTTTATCCCTTAACATAAGCGAATTTACGGCTTCTTTTGCATTTAAGTTGTCGAATAAAACCTCGTTGACTTTTTCAACAATAGGCATTTCCACATTGAATTTTTTTGAAAGTGCAAGGGCTGCTTTTGCGGAATATACACCTTCAACAACCATATGCACTTCATCCATGGCTTCCTGCATGGATTTGCCCTGACCTATAAGAATTCCGGCTCTTCTGTTTCTGCTGTGCATACTTGCACAAGTAACAATAAGGTCGCCGGTTCCCGCAAGACCGTTTAAAGTTTTAGGGTCCGCGCCCATTGCAACGCCAAGGCTTGCAATTTCTTTGATTCCTCTGGTAATCAAAGCGGCTTTCGTATTGTCTCCGTAACCCATTCCGTCTGCAATACCCGCAGCCAAAGCAATAACATTTTTCAGGGAACCTCCAAGTGCTACGCCAAGCATGTCCGGACTTGTATATACTCTGAATACGTTTGAAGCAAAAACATTTTGAATGTATTTTGCCGTTTCTTCGTCTCTTGCTCCCGCAACAACCGTTGTTGGAAGGCCTTTACCCACTTCTTCCGCATGACTCGGACCGGAAAGAATGGCTGCATTTACATTCGGAAGCTCATCCATAATAACCGCCGTCATTGTATGAAGTGTTTCTTCCTCTATTCCTTTTGCAACATCAACAATAATCTGACCGTCTTTTACTTTGCCTTTTAGGCGCGCAGCCGTGGATCTTACAAACTTTGATGCAACGGCCATTACCAAAATATCCTTATCTTTAAGGGATGCATCCAAATCGGATGTAAATATAATACCTTCAGGCATTATTACCCCCGGAAGACTTTGCTTGTTTTCGCGTGTTTTGTTTAATTCATCAACTTCACGTTCAACAGCCGACCAAACAGTTACATTATGTCCGTTTTCAAACAACAATTTTGCAAGTGCCAAGCCCCATCCGCCGGCACCGAGTACTGTAATATTTGCCATAAAATATCCTCTCTTTTTTTGTTTTTTAACCCTAATTTATATTTTAAGAAACCGCTTAATATCAGATTTCCACATCAGGTTTTTTCTTAAAAGTAAACTTGCTTTCCGTACCGTTTGCAATTCTCTTAATGTTTGCTCTATGTTGAAAATATGCAAGGGCGGTTATTATTGCAAGAATTATATATGTTTCGTATTTAAAAGGCGTATCGTATTTTGAATATCCCAACTGAGTGGTAATCAATACGCTGACAAAAAAGGATGAAACAAGGCATAAAGAGCCCAAAGAAACCATTCTTGTAATGCCAACTACCAAGAAGAAAATTCCAAAACTGATTAAAATATATCTCCAATCAAGTGTGGAAATAACCAGTGCCGAAGTAACCGCTATTCCCTTTCCGCCTTTAAATTTAAGATAAAAAGGGAAATTGTGTCCCAGTACACATCCCAATGCCGTATAAACAGCAAGCATATAAACGTCAATACCGCTATCGCGGAATACAAACATTACAAGGAATACCGCAATCAAAAGCTTTAAAGCATCACCTATATATGTAATAACGCCCGCTTTAACACCCAGTACGCGTTTAAGGTTTGTCGTTCCCACATTGCCGCTACCGTGCTGTCTGATATCCACACCTTTGGCGCGGCTGTATATATATCCTGTCTGAAAAAGTCCAAATGCATAACCTATTACAAGACAGACTATTCGAACCCAAATCATTATTTTTCTTCCTTTCGTTCTCTAACGATAAATTTTATACTTGTTCCTTTAAAGCCAAATGTTTTTCTGATTTGGTTCTCCAAGTATCTTACATACGAAAAATGCATAAGCTCTTTGTCATTTACAAACGCAACAAAAGTCGGTGGTTTAACCGCAACCTGAGTCATATAGAAAATCTTAAGACGTTTTCCTTTATCCGTCGGTGGCTGCTGCATGGCAACCGCTTCCATAAGAATTTCATTTAAAACACCCGTTGCCACACGAAGAGTCTGATTTTGAATAACCATATCAATGAGCTCGTAAAGTTTGGAAAGGCGCTGTCCGGTCTCAGCAGAAACAAAAAGCATTTCCGCATAGCTCATAAAGGAAAGCACATTTCTGATTTTATCTGTAAATTCGTAAATTGTTTTATCATTCTTTTCAATGGCATCCCATTTGTTTACGGCAATAATAATACCTTTTCCTCTGTCATGGGCAATACCCGCGATTTTGGCATCCTGCTCCGTAACACCTTCCGTTGCATCGATAACAAGCACAGCTACGTCACAACGTTCTACCGCCGTTACAGTACGAATGATACTGTAGCGCTCAAGCTCTTCTTTTATTTTTGATTTACGCCTTAATCCCGCCGTATCGATAAACACGTATTCTTTACCGTTGTATTTGACAGCCGTGTCAACCGCATCTCTGGTTGTACCGGCGATATTGGAAACGATAAGACGGTTTTCGCCTATCATTTTATTGATAATCGAGGATTTACCTACATTTGGTTTACCGATAATGGCAATCTTAGGTCTTTCGTCTTCTTCATCATCATTGTCGTTTTCCGGAAAATGTTTTGTAACCTCATCCAAAAGGTCACCAAGTCCCAAACGGGATGATGAAGAAACAGGTATGGGATCTCCTATTCCCAAATTGTAAAACTCATAGGTATCCGGCATGAATTTTTCAAAGCTGTCAACCTTGTTTACAACCAAGACTACGGGTTTTTTGCTGCGTCTAAGCATATCCGCAACTTTGGAATCCGAATCCACAAGACCTTGTCTTACATCCACCATGAACATAATTACATCCGCGGTATCTATTGCAATTTGTGCCTGTTCTCTCATCTGTGAAAGAATAATATCCGAGCTGTCCGGCTCGATACCACCCGTATCAATAAGAGTAAACTTTTTATCCAACCATGTAATATCCGCATATATTCTGTCTCTTGTAACGCCGGGCGTATCTTTTACTATGGAAATATTTTCGCCGGCAAGAACATTGAATAATGTGGATTTACCAACATTAGGTCTGCCTACTATCGCTACTATCGGCTTGCTCATAAATCTGTCTCCTTAAAAATTCGTCATCAATAGCGCATATAGCCTTAAAGAAGGACTCTCCGCTCGTTCCGACAACTCTCAGCTTAACATTGAGACTTTTTTCCAAATCATCTACAGTTACATCATCAAGAAAAACTTTTTCACCGCTTCTCAGCATATTAATAGGGATCAAAAGTTCATCTCCCAAGTCTTTGTTTTTAAGCTGTTTAATAATATCCGAACCTGTAACCAGCCCGGAAACAGTAATTGTTTCACCAAAAAAAACATTTTTTATGGGAATTACATTAATGTTTATATTAGCATATTTTTCTTTAATTTTGTTTATCAGCGACAAAATAAAGCCGCCTGATAGAACACCTGTGGCTATTGTTATTTTTTTATTAAACCACACATTAAAATTTTGTTCAATATTTTTATATAAATCTTTTTTGCTTGTATCATAATTGCCGCTTTCAAGCTCTTTAAGAATTAAATCTACCTCATCCTCCAAAAGCCTCATCATTCCAACACCGTTTTCCAGTTGAAGATAACCATCGTAGTTGTTGGCTTGCGGCAAACTTCTACCGGCCAATATATACCATTCATCGCTGGCATGAATAAAATGAGTCCCATATTCTTTATAAAGCCTTTTTTGGTAACTTTCAATTAAATCAATTACTTTTACCGCATCCTCTTTGGAAAAGCTTTCCAAAGGGAAAAGACCTTCCCTGTATTTTGTCACGCCTGCGGGCACGACCGAAACGCTTTCCATATTGGGAATGTATTTTATCAAATCATTTATTGAACGCTTCAATTCTTTACCGTCATTAACATTTTTGCAAAGTACGATCTGGCCGTTCATGACTATTTGTGCTTCGTTAAGCCTGTCAAGGTATTTAAGCTTATCTCCGGCAAAACGATTATTTAACATTTTGCATCTAAGAATCGGATTTGTTGTCTGGACGGAAATATTTATGGGTTCAAGTCTGTATTTTATAATTCTGTCAATATCGGCGTCCTTCATGTTAGTAAATGTTATATAATTACCCTGCAAAAAAGAAAGTCTGGAATCGTCATCTTTGAAATAAAGAGTTTCTCTCATCCCCTTAGGCATCTGATCAATAAAGCAAAAAATGCATTTATTGCTACAAGACTTGTAATCATCCATAAGTCCGCCGCCAAAATCGAAGCCCAAGTCTTCGTCATAATCTTTATCGATTTCAAAAAGAGTTTCTTCACCGTCGACTTCTCTTATAAGTACTTCAAGATATTCGTCTTTTATCAAAAATTGATAGTCAAAAATATCTTCGATTTTTTGCCCGTTTATCTCCAGAAGATATGATCCGGGCGCAATTTCAAGTTCTTCGGCTATAGAGCCCTTTTCTATATTTAAGATTTTATGACCTGTATATTTCATTAAAATCCCTCTTAATAACTAATTGATAAAAATGCATTGAAATTGCCGCGTCTTCCCTTTGAAGCTCTGTGTGAAAACAAGAGATCCGGATTACAATTGGTACATATATCCGGAAGATAAATGTTATAATCTCTAAGGCCCGATTCCAAACATATCATACGATTTGCTTGCCAAAGATCCAACAAAAACTTATGTTTGTTATCAATAATTCCTCTGTCATCAAAGGCTTCGTATACTATACGATTTGACAGACTTTCTTTAAATGTTTCGTGAACATCTTCGCTGACTTCGTAGCAATCTTTACAAATGCTTGGGCCTATGCAGCAAATAATATCCGAAGCTTTTGAACCATATTCGTTAACCATTTTATCTATTGTAATCTTAGCGATTTTTCCTACGGTACCTCTCCATCCCGCATGGGATAACCCTATACATTTTTTTACCGGATCCGCAAAAAGAAGAGGAACACAATCCGCAAAACTTGTTGTAAGCACTACCCCCGGAACATTGGTAACAAGGCCGTCGACTCCGGAAGGAGTTTTGCAACCCACATAAAATCTTTCCAAAGGAGTTTCTCCCACTCTTATAACGTTATTTGTATGTGTCTGGTATGTACAAACCAGCTTATTTACATCCACTTCAAGTGCATCACAAATACGTTTATAGTTTTCGATAACCTTATCTATATCATCGCCCCTGGTAAAGTTTAAATTAAGACTTTTAAATATGCCTTCACTAACGCCACCAAACCTTGTTGATATACCATGTTTAACAAAACCTGACTCCTTTAAGGCAGTATACTGAATGTAATAAACATCGCCTTTATTTTCCAATGTAGTTGTACGTTTATCTTTGTAGTTAATGTTTAAATCTTTAATATCCATAAAAATAATCTCATTAGTTTTTTGTTGATTATATCACGAATTGTTTAATTTTACTACACAATTACCGAAAGTCGCATATGCGACATTTCAGTATTGTATCACGCTCGTCAAATGCATGAAATATGCATTCTGCATTATCCTCTTCATGTATACAAAAAGAGATACCATACAAGAATCGGTATCTCCTTTTGCTAATGTAATTATTTTTAAAGAAGTTTATCTAAGAATGCATTATCATTTCCACCCGCTTCAAAAAACTGTGCCGCTGTAACGTCTTTGATTTTTGTCTCCGGTGCAACTATATTCAATAACCATTTTCTGCATGCATCAAACCAACTGCTGCAGTTTTTGTATTTATCTAAGCGATAAATACTTTCACCCATGTTTGCGCCTGTTGCAAAACCGTGCTCTCCGCTTTCGAAGATATGCAGTTCATAAGGTATATTGTTTTTAACCAATTGATTTGCCATATTAAGCGAGTTAATTGCAGGAACCATACTGTCGTTGGCTGCATGCATCATAAATACCGGCGGCGTTTTTTCAGATACGTTATAACATGGACTTTTCTCTTTCAACTGTTCCAATGTTGGGTTTGGGGTTTCAAAAACGGCTAAAGTCGAAGCCTGCATAATCGGATTTTGCGGCATTTTTGATTCGTACTCACTTTGAGCCACATAATCCAATAAGCCATAACCCAGAATAACCGCAAGAGGTTTAAAAGTAAGAGAGCTAACACCTAATTCTTCTGCCAAAGAAGGTTCATGCCATTTGGTTGCCATATTTCCAACCAAATTGGCTCCCGCGGAAAATCCTCCGAGTATGATTTTTTCCGGATCGACCATCCATTTTTCAGAGTTTTCTTTAATAGTAACAATTGCTTTTGCCAAATCACGCATAGCATCTTCAAAACAGTTTTTGCTTTCCGGTGCTAATGTTTTAACCGTATATTGCAAGGCAAATACCTGATAACCGGATGCCAGAAAATTCATGGCAACCGCGTCACCCTCGCCAGCCATGGCAAGGTACAGGTATGCGCCGCCGGGACAAAGTAATACTGCCGGCAGTTTTTCAACCGGACCCGGAAGATCCGGATCTCTTTCCTGCAGGAACGAATAAAGAATTACATTTTCTTTGTTATCCCATAGTTTTATTTTTTCACATATCATTTTATGCCCTCCTTATTGGAACTATCTGCCATTTTTTCCTTCATTTTTGCTATTTCACCATAATGTTTTTCAATCGGATAAAACAACATACAGATTATAAGAATAATACTTATAATTGCCGGAGCTCCGAATCTTGTCATATTAATGCCCATCATTGCCGAACTTGATTGTTCAAATGCGTTTGGTGCATAACCGGCTATTGCAAGAATTGCCGTAATTACACTCATTGCAAGACCTGCTCCGCATTTGCTTGCAAAAGATCTTATTGCGGAAACAATTCCGTTTAAGCTCAATCTGTCTTTAAGCATAATGTAATCAATTGTGTCATTTAAAAGAATATTAACTATTCCGTTTTGCATACATGAGAACAGTGCTGCAATAAACGAAAGTGTAATCAGAATTCCCAAGCCTTTTGAACCTGCAAAAAATAATGCTATATACAAAATAACCGTAATCAACTGCGTGCAGATAAGTGTTTTCTTAGGAGTTTTAAATATCTTAAGTGCCAAAGGCATTAGAATCATGCTAAGCAAGCTTCCTATTCCGAGTATTCCCATATACAGCCCCAAAATCATAGGCTGTCCGATATAATAAATAATGTAATACGTAGATGCCGAAAACATCATTCCATATCCTAAATTTGCAAGGAACCATGTGGCAAGAACCGGATAAAGTTCTTTATGCTTTAATACCGTTTTTAAGTCATGTGCCGCACTTCTGTCACCTATAGGCATAAGGTATTTTTCTTTTGCGTTTTTGTATAGAGCGATAAATGCAATGATTCCTATGAGTGCAAAAATGATTACAAGAATGGCAAGTCTGTCTATAAGCATCGCTCCGACAACGGTAACAATATTAAATCCGATAGCCGTAACAATCATCATTCCGACAATTGATTTGTTACGTACTTTCTGATCAAGAGTGTGCGCAGGCAAAATTGCATATGTTGGCATCATAAGTACTGTGGAAGCCATTCCGTATAAAATATAAATAATGGAAATATAAGCAACTTTAACAGCCATTGTCCAACCGGGATTACCCATAAACAATAAAACCGCAAGGATAGCTACAACAAACGGGGTAAATAAGAGATAACCTCTGTATCTGCCAAATCTGCTTTTTGTTCTGTCCGCAATTGACCCCATTATAGGGTCGTTAATTGCATCCCATAAAGTTGCCACTGTCATTATTATCGAAACTATTCCCGCCGAAATCATCAGATTATCGGTTAAATAAACGCTAAAATAGGATGTTATAAGCGCTATTATAAATTGAAATCCACCACCGGCCGAAAAAGCATAACTCAGTATAAATTTCCTGTCTGCTTTCTTTTGACTTTTGTCCATTTTTCTTCTCCTCACTTTTAATAAATACGTTTTTTTGCTTAAAACTCAAACATAATTTTTTTCTCTTGATTAATATTTGTTTTTAAACCGTCATTATATTAAACGTTTAATATTATGAATTAATAATAAAATATTAATACCGATTTATTTCAAAATAAAAAACGACTTTTTTTCGTTAAAAATGTATTATATAATTAGGGTTATAATATGATAAGAGGTGTTAAACTTATGATTTATATGAATATCGGCGTTATTTACAAGCGCATTTTTGAAATTAACAGTCAAGAAAATAACCGACCGGATTTTATTGATGTGATAAATGATTTATATAGCAAAAATGAGTTTTGTCATGAAGCAACAAAAACTCAAATTCTTGAAGAATTGTCAGCCATGGATGACAATGAATTTATTGAGGGTACAAAAGAGCTATGGATACCTTTTTATTTTAGTGATAATACAAAGGTCGAAAGAAATGTTCCCGAATACATTCCTTGGGACAATGAGGTAGTTTCGATATACAGTTTTCCGGGCATTAGCAAATCCTTAAACACATTACCCGGTTTTCTTGTTGTTTATGTTTATAAAGGAAGTTGTGTTCTCAATATGGAATCCGAAACAAAAATACTTAAACAAGGAGACTTAATAATTGTTCCTCCCGGAAACAAAACATCTATCTCCGAGTCGGATACAAATGAAGAAAGCTTTTCGATTCCGGTTATGCTTCACCCAAAAACATTTGGAAGCACGTTTTTTTCAATTTTAAATCGTGATAATATTTTATCCGACTTTTTTTCTGCTGCATTAGAGGGTAAGACAAGGCTTAAATACCTGCTTTTTTCCACAAAAAACAACTTCAGTATGAAAAACATCGCAAAAATGTTGTTTTTGGAACAGTTTTATACCGACCAATACAGAGAAAACTGCAGCGATTTACTTCTAAAACTGTTATTTTCCACAGCTTTACGACTTACCGCATCAGGCAATAAAATATCAACTTCATCGGATATCGGTAATATAACATCGGTTTTAATCTTCATTCAAGAAAACTACCGTACCGTTACGATGCGACAACTTTCCTATAAATACAACTATTCGGAAAGTTATTTATCGGAATTGATTTTAAAATATACCGGAAATAAATTTACTGATTTGGTAAAGAATTTAAAAATAAAAGAAGCAAAGCATCTTCTTATTAACACAATGCTTTCCGTTAAACAAATATCAAAAAAAGTAGGATATGGCAGCTCCGATCATTTTACAAGAGTTTTTAAAAAAGAAATCGGAATTACTCCTTTAAAATTCAGAAATAACGCTAAACAATTAAGTTTATAAACATCCGAAAGCATTTTTAACGTAATTAACTTCGCTTCCGGTTATCATAACGCAGTCAAATCTGCAAAAGGAAGATGACGCTATCTTTCGATGCATCAAATAAACGCCCGCGACTTTTTTTATTTTGTTTTGTTTTTTATAATCCACCGCAAAATCGGCGCCTCCCTGCATGGATGACTTCCTGTATTTCACTTCCGCAAATACCAGGCAGTTTTCCGAATCATCTCTTGCTATAATGTCAATTTCGCCGATTTTGCATCTGTAATTTCGCTCAATAATTCGAAGTCCCTCATTTTCTAAGTATTCGCATGCCAAGTCTTCGTATCTGTTACCTATTTCTCTCGTATTCATAAAGTGCCGTTAAATCCGTTAATATTATTTTCCATGAAGAATCTTGCCCTTGATTTTGTCCATGGAATCAACAAACACCAAGACTTCCGCAACAACTTCATAAAGCTCCGGCGGAATGGCATCGCCGATTTCAAGTTTCGATAAAGTGTTGGCAAGCTTATCGTCTTCGTAAATCGGTACATCCGCTTCCTTGGCGCCTTCTATGATTTTTTCCGCCAGTTCGCCTTTACCCGTTGCAATAACCGTAGGTGCATCGCTGCCCGGATCGTATTTTAGGGCGACGGCGGTTTTTGTTTTTTTCTTTTCCTTATCTTTATCTGCCATAAGATTTACCCATTATTCGCTTAAGCGCGCACATCAAAATTATATCTTTTAACCGTTACCACAGATGAATCGTTTGGAAGTATCTCTCCCAAAGGATTGCTGCCGATGGGAAGATCCGGTGAAGAAACTTTTGCCTCTTCCAAAGTTTCCACCTTGTAGCTGCAGCTGTAACCCTTAGCCTCCAGTCTTTTTAAAAGTTCGGGCATATGTTCTTCCACAATTTGCATGGACAAGTCATCTTCCAAAACAAAATTTGTGCTGGTGGACTTGCCCTGCATTTTAATGTGCACATCCGTAGCTCCCAAGTTTTCCAGTTCCAAGAACAAATGAGCCGTAATCAAATCCCCCGGTACGTATTTTTGTTTTTTGTTGTTATAAACATATAAATCTCCGTGAGAATTGTTGTCATTAAACTTAATCGGGATTTGCACATAGCTCATTATATTGTTTAAATTATTGGCAAATTCCGCATTGCTCTTAACACTCGCCATAGAATCGGCAAGACCTTTTGTAAGAGCGTTATTTTCAAAAAGCTGATTTAATTTGTCCGCATCGTGGACTATTTTTGAATACATTTCTTTAATATATTCGCTTTTTCCGGCTTCGTTTGTATTAAACTTTGCGGGATTAAGTGTCCAACGGGATGCTGCCGCATCTTTTAATAACGCGGAAAAATCCTTTGATATAAGAAGGTTGATGGCAGCAGCATCCGAATCTTTCAAAATATTTGAAAGTTCCTTTAAGACATCATTAAAGGATGCACCATCTTTAATCATATTTTGAATTTTGGATGTATCTTTTCCCGGAAACGATTCATTTAAAAGCTTAAGGAAGTTTTGGGCATTTGCACTTCCCTCTTTGGAAAAAGCAATGTCTTTTGCGATTTCTCCCTGAAGGGCTTGCTGCTCCCCGTTAACATTTTGCGCACCGGTCCCGTTTCCGGCAATTACTTCTTCGGGATTAGTCAAAGAAGCGGTATTTCCGGCAGTGACGGCATTTTGAAAAGCTGAATTTTCGGAATTTTGTCCGTTAACCGCTTGTGACTCTGCGTTTTGGCCCGCAACTCCCGGCATTTCTTCATAATTAGTAGATAAAATATTTAATGCCTCGGAAACAATTGTTTTGGCAGTTTCAAAATTTTGCGGATTTATATTTGATAAAGAATTTTCCACATTGGCAGCGAAATTTTTCATTTCGTTTGCCATATTGTAATTTAACTCTTTGTAATTTGCATATTGAGTCAAGTTTTCTTTGGTCATTTCAATACCGTGTTTTACAAGGTCGATAACATCAGACAGATCAGCATTTGGATCGAGCTGAGTACCGTATAAAACGCTTTGAATGGTCTGCTTGTTTAAAGGCTGACCGTTTTTTATAAGTTCGTTAATAACCGCAATATTCTTTGTTGTTTCGGGTAAATTTGCCGATTTTAAAGCATTTGAAATCAGATTGTTTGCACTGTTATAGGATGAAACGGTTTTTAAAACCATTTTATTATCAGCATTTTCTTTCACTTGCAAAATAAGGCTATCACCGATATTAAGAGCCATATCGCTTGATAGTCTTGCACCCAGCGTAGATCCGTCCGAAAGTGTAAGGGTTACATTGTTGCCGATAAGGTCAGAGATTTGTCCGCTTAAATAACTTCCCACAGGGATACCGCCCACAAGACCCGAGCCTTGCGGCGCCGAAGATACAGCCCCTGCTTCACTTGCAGCGGCATTGCCGTTTAAACTGTTAATTAAGTTGTTTAAATTGCTGTTAGATATCTCCATTACAAAACCCCGTTTTAATAAATCCGAGAAAGCAGTTGATTATTCGGAATAAAAATTCTTAATAAAAGACCTTCTGTGAATCGGACAAGGGCCGATTTCCTTTATTTTTTCTATGTGTGCCGCCGTTCCGTATCCTTTGTGTCCCGCAAATCCATAGTCAGGATATTTTTCGTCATATTTCGCCATAAGACGGTCCCTTGTAACTTTTGCTATTATGCTTGCCGCTGCAATGCTTACGCTTTTAGCATCGCCTTTTATGATTTTTTCCTGAGGGATATCCACATCAGGTATAATAACAGCATCATTCAGCAAAATCTGCGGCTTAACTTTAAGATTATCTATTGCCAGGCGCATGGCCTTATAGGTTGCCTGCAAAATATTAATATCATCAATCACTTTTTCATCAACGATACCGACACCTACGGCAATGGCTTTTTCCATAATTTCATCAAAAAGAGCCTCTCTCTTTTTTTCGGATAATTTCTTTGAATCGTTAAGATATAAAATCTCTTTTGTTTTATCCAAAATCACCGCACCGGCAACCACCGGTCCCGCAAGAGGTCCGCGTCCGGCTTCGTCTATGCCGCAGATAAATTCGCATTCATCGTATTTTCGTTCGAATTCTTTAAGGCCTTCCAACCTTATTCTTTCTTTTTCAAGCTTTTCCGCCTGTTTTTGCGCTTTAAGCGCTTCTCTTTCCGCTTTAGTCATATCTTCTCACAATCAGTTTTTATTGGTCCTCCAGGGATCCGAATGACCCCAAAGGAAGTAATCTAAACAATGCTTTTCCCGTAATATCGCTTTTTGATACCGGGCCGATGCTTCTGCTGTCAACACTGTTGTTTCTGTTATCGCCCATTACGAAGTATTCATCTTCTCCCAAGCGAATCAAATCCGGGCTGCTATAGTTTTCGTCTATAGGCTCATTTCCGTAATACTCTTTTATATATGTTCCGTTTATCATTATTTTTCCGTCAACAATCTGAACCGTTTCGCCGGGAAGGGCTATAATCCTTTTGATATAGTTGCTTTGATTGTCATATGGAAATACTACCAAATCAAAACGTTCGGGATCCTTTTCCAAATATGCTCTTTCACTGATAACAATAACGTCACCGTCATTTAAGGTCGGATTCATCGAGTCACCGTCTACAATGGCTATTCTTCCGATATAATTTGTCAAAAAGAAAAATACAAGAAAAATTACAGCAACAATAATTGCTGTTTCTATAACCGCTGTAATTATGCCTTTTTTCTTTGATTTTTTATCAGTTTTGGACATATTAAAAGATTTTCCTTTATATGCAAAATTTTGTTATTTACGAAGGTTCTTCAAGGCTGATTTTTCCAAGTCTTCCGCTTCTGAAATCATCAAGAATCAAAAGCGCCGCCTTGTCAAAATCAGGCTCATCGCCTTTTTTCTTACAGCCTCTTGCGATTGCAACGGCTTCCAAGTTTTTAACCTTGTCGGATTCTTCAATATCGTAACGTTTGGATAAAACTCCACTGTATTTATCGGCCAAAAGCTCTATTAATTCAAGGGCAAGTTCCGTGGTATTTAATATTTCGTCCTTAATGGAACCGATAAATGCAAGTTTTAAGCCAACTGATTTGTCCTCAAATTTTGGCCATAAAATACCCGGTGTATCAAGAAGCTCAATGTCTTTTCCAAGGCGTATCCATTGTTTTCCCCTGGTTACACCCGGTTTGTTGCCGGTCTTTGTTGCGCTTTTTCCCGCATAGGCATTTATAAATGTTGATTTTCCCACATTCGGAATGCCCACAACCATGGCTCTAATGGGACGGTTTAAGATACCGCGTTTTCTGTCTCTCTCGATTTTTTCTTTACATGCTTCTTTAACCACAGCGTTAATCTGCTTGATTCCCTGACCTTTTTGAGAGTTTATTTTTACACAAAATGCTCCCTTGGATTTGAAATATTCCATCCATTTATCCGTAATGGAATCATCAGCAAGATCGGCCTTGTTTAAAAGTACCAGTCTGTATTTGTTTTTTGCAAGGTCGTCAATATCCGGATTGCGACTGGACAAGGGAAGCCTTGCATCCAATAGTTCTATTACTATATCGATCAGCTTGATATCTTCTTGCATCTGACGCTTTGCTTTTGTCATATGGCCCGGATACCATTGAATGTTCATTTTATTTTCACTCATGATTATAACCTCATATTAATTTACAAAACCAAAGTCTGAAATAGGAGAAATAACAAACCAGACTTTGCCTATAATATCCTTTTTCGAAATCGGACCGATTTCCACATATCTGCTGTCAGTAGAGGAATTCCAATTGTCACCGATTACGAAATATTCGTCTTTATCAAGAACAAGCTCGTTTTTCAAAATACCGTCGGTTACTATATTGTCTTCGTTTTCGATTAAATCTTGTTCTTCGCCGTTTATATAGAGCTTTCCGCCTTTAATAACAATACTGTCACCGGGCAGGGCAACAACCCTCCTTGCAAGCACCGTTTCTTCGTCCCCTTGAAGAGTAAATGCTACAACATCTCCGCGTTTTGGCGACAAAATCTTATACGAAAGCTTATTTATAACAATATTGTTGTCGGCATTGATCATCGGTGACATAGCACTTCCTTTAACCGTTGCGGTATAGGCCATGCTTGTAATAAAAAGAATCACCAACATAACAACAACGACTATATCTATAATATATTTTAAAATCCTGTCCGAAAAATAATTTTCTTTGAAATTTGGTCTGTTTAAACTATCCATAATAATCCTTAATCTTGAATTCTTTGTATATTATATGTCAAATACGCGATTCTTTCAATCAAATATAGAAAATTAAAAAGGGTAAGCTTAAGCTTACCCTTGATTGCAAATTATTTAACTAATTCTTTAACTTTAGCACGCTTACCAACGCGTCCTCTTAAGTAGTTAAGTTTTGCTCTTCTTACTTTACCTTTTCTTACAACTTCGATTTTCTCGATTGTCGGAGAATGTAAAGGCCAAGTTTTTTCAACACCGATTCCGTTTGAGTTCTTTCTTACTGTGAAAGTTGCTCTTGAGCTACCGCCCTGTTTTTTAAGAACAACACCTTCAAACATCTGTGTTCTTTCTCTGTTTCCTTCTTTGATTTTAGCGTAAACTTTAATTGTATCACCAACGCTAAATTCTGTAATGTCTGCTTTCATCTGAGCAGCTTCGATATTTTTAATAATCTCGTTCATGTGTGACCTCCTATCAATACTCGATGTACATAACTACACTTATTTATCCCGTAGACAGAGGTCCATCTTATTCACAACATTGTCTATATTAACATATGCTTTACATTATTGCAAGCAATAAATGCATTTTTCATTGTACATAGTATTTGTTTTTTTGTCAAATACCCAAATTGGCCGAATCAATCAAGTAAATCCGGTCTTCTTATCCTTGTTCTTTCAAGCGATTGTTCTCTTCGCCAATTTTCAATATTTTTATGATGACCTGATAAAAGCACCTCAGGAACCTTCATGCCCATAAATTCTTCGGGTCTTGTATATTGAGGATATTCAAGCATATTATTTACGGCATTAAAGCTTTCATCTACGGACGAATCACCGTTTCCCAACACCCCCGGAACAAGGCGGGATATGGCATCCATCATAACCATTGCCGGAAGTTCTCCGCCGGTCAAGACATAATCGCCGATTGACACATTATCCGTTACTATAAGTTCCAAAACTCTTTCATCAATTCCTTCATAATGGCCGCAAAGGAAGGTAATTTCCTCTTCTTTTGCAAACTCCTCGGCCATTCGCTGATTAAAGGTTTTGCCGGCAGGTGTAAGAAAAACAACTCTTTTACGCATTTCTTTTTCTTTTTTCAGCTCTTCTTCCCCTACAATTGATTTGTAGGCATCATAAACCGGCTGAGCCTGCATAACCATTCCGGCACCGCCGCCGTAGGGATAATCGTCCACATGACCGTGTTTTTCATTTGTATAATCACGGATATTAACCGCATTAAGATTTATGTATCCTTCTTTAATGGCTCTGCCCGTAATACTTGTATTTATTCCCTGTTCAATCATTTCGGGAAAAAGCGTTAAAACATTAAATTTCATATTATTTCCAACCGGCTATTATGCCAAAAACCTGTCTGTATTCTTTGCAATAATCTTTTTGTTTTCTATATCTATGCTTGATATATATTCATCCACATAAGGGATAAGCAGTTCTTTCTCGTTCTTGTAAATATCAGCGCTTTCATCGCTTGTTTTTACAACATATACATCATTTGCCGAAGATGTTAATACTTCAGACAAAACACCGATAAAGGCAGCTTTTTCATCGTAAACTTTGCAGTCCAAAAGGTCCGCAATGTAATATTCGTCTTCTTCCAAAGGAATCGCATTTTCTCTTGTAACAAAAAGCTCGCTGCCTTTGTATTTTTCGATGTCGTTGATGTCATCAATCCCCTTAAATTTCACAATAACCATGTTCTTAAAATAGCGAACATTTGACACTTCCAACTCCAATCTTTCTTTGTTGGAAACCAACACAACATCTTTTAAATAATCAAATCTTTTTACATCATCGGTAGTGGGAAAAACCTTAACTTCCCCTTTAAGTCCGTGAGTTGATGAAACAACTCCGACTCTTAACAAATCTTCCATTAGTTTTTAACCTCGTGACAGTGTTTTAAAACCGCTTGTGCATAAGACAAGGCGTGAAGTTCTTTTTTATTCAAATACATTGCATTATCAATCTTTTTCATGAAGCTGTCTTCATTATCGAGACCGTTAATGAATTTATCGTGACCCATTGCAACGTAAAGATTGAAATTATGTTTATCTTCCGTATTAAATTCGGAAATTTTCTTCTTTATTTTGTTTTCTATCTCCAATACCTTTTCTTCAGAATCCGACTTTAAAAGTATTACAAACTCATCGCCGGCGTATCTAAAAGTAATCCCATCTTCTTTTGTTGAATTATTAATGATTTGGGCAAATTCTTTTAGAGCAATATCCCCTTCGGCATGTCCGAATTCGTCGTTAATCAACTTGAAATAATTTATATCAAGCATAATTCCGAAGTATTGATTCTTATTATCTTTTTCCATCTTTAAAAAGGCATATTCCAGATACAGTCTGTTATGTAGGCCGGTTAAAGGATCCAAATAGCTTTGCTGGTTTTGAAGGCTCATATGCAAGGCCACAAGGCCGATTGATGTGCCAACCCACGCAAGAGACACACCATACCAAAGCATCTGTACAACACTTGCGGCTACAATAGGAGTCAAATACATCCAAACCGGGAAAAATGCCTCTTTTTTGTTATGCATTCTGTGTCTGTATACCGTAACAAGGCACCACACGGCACAACAAACAACATAAAGATATAATATCGCAACCAAAGGACGCCTGTGATATACATAGTTTTCATCAACATAAAACAAAAATCCGCTGAAGATGTTAATCACAAGCAAGACAAGAATCAGAAAAACCACTACAAATAACTTGTTGTAAATCTTTTTAAGTCTGGATTCATCTTGATAAAGGCTATACTCGACATAAACGCAAAAAAGAAATGCGCCGAACGCATTAGCCATATAAAGATATGTATTGCCTAAAATATTAATCCAATAATAAACCGCACCCTCTTTGCCATCAATACCAAATGTCAAAGGTTCTACGATACAGGCTATCATTGCGATTCTAATCATTGTACCGTAAAGTCGGTTTCCCAAACCGCCTTTGGTTCTTGTAATATAACGACTGACAATCAGAAACATCAATAAGATAAATCCGATTGCATTTGTTATATAAATCGATTGAATATTCATTTTTCCCCAAAACCCTAAATAAACCAAATATCCTAAAGAGCCTGAATGTACAATTTGCGTACATTATTCTCCAAAAGTATGGAGCTGGCGGGAATCGAACCCGCGTCCGAAATCTCTTCCACTTAAGCATCTCCCACCGCAGTCGCTCATTTAAATTTCCCTCATCCGATCGCCGACCGACAGGCTAAAGGACTCGGTAGCTTCATAATTTCTTTTTATCTCGCAAAGCTTAGAGACAAAAGTGCCCCGCTAAGTTTCGATGCTAACAGGCGATTGCGGGATGTCGTCCGTTAACATTCACTGCAATTAGGCAGCGAAAGCTAATTTTTCGTTTTTAGCGTTTATATTTAAGTTGGCAGTTTAAGGTGTTACCTCACCGGTGGCTTCTTAAGCTTCTAAAACCCCGTCGAAACCTTTACAACCCCGAGATTGTTAATCGGTTAAAGCGGTGGCTCTTCTTCTATAATATTATCGTACATTTATCATCTTTTCAATAGTAAAATAAAGGATTAAACCATTGGTTAAATCTTTTTTACAAAGCAAAAATGCTACCAAGACGGTAGCATTTTTATTATTTGATCTCTACAACAACCTTTTTGTTTTCTTTTGAAGCTGCAGCTTTTACAACGCCACGAATTGCTTTTGCAATACGACCCTGTTTTCCGATTACTTTGCCCATATCATCTGCTGCTACGGACAAATCAACGTAAAGTGAGCCATTTTCTTCACGTTCTGTAACAACAACTTCGTCAGGTGAATCAACAAGAGATTTTGCTATGATTTCTACTAGTTCTTTCATATTTTCACCTCGAATTATTTAGAGATATTAGCTTCTTTGAAAAGTCTTGAAACTGTATCTGTTGGCTGAGCACCATTTGCTAACCATTTCTGAGCTAATTCTGCGTTAATTTTGATTTCACTTGGCTCTACGTTTGGGTTATATGTACCGATTTCTTCGATGAATCTACCATCTCTCGGAGATCTTGAATCAGCAACTACTACTCTGTAAAAAGGAGCTTTTTTCTGACCCATTCTTTTTAATCTGATTTTTACTGCCATGTGTTTCACCTCCTTGATTGTAACAAGAAATATTTAAAATTTCTTTGAATGCTGTTTTTATATATTATTAACTTTTAATAAATGTGATTAAAAGCTAAAAGCGTTATTTAAAAGGGGAATTTTCCGCCTTTTCTGCCGCCTAACATGCTCATCATATTGCCCATGTTCATGCCGCGTTTTTTTCCTTTTTTACCTCCCATGACGCCCATCTGCTTCATAAGTTTTTTGGTCTGCTCAAATTGCTTGATAAGGCGGTTAACTTCGCTGATATCGACTCCCGCACCTCTTGCAATTCGGTTTTTTCTGGACGGATTGATTATATCCGGCTTTCTTCTTTCCTGCGGAGTCATTGAGTAAATAATAGCTTCGACTCTGCCCAAAACTTTTTCGTCCGGCATTTCCATGCCTTTCATCTGACCGCCGAGTCCCGGCATCATACCAAGTAAGCTTCCCATGCCGCCCATTTTCTTAACTTGCTGCATGCTGGTTAAGTAATCCTCAAAGTCAAACTCCGCTTTTTTAAGCTTGTTTGCCATTTCTTTGGCTTCTTCGGCATCCACCGCCGCTTCCGCCTTCTCGATAAGAGAAAGCACATCGCCCATTCCAAGGATACGAGAGGCCATTCTGTCAGGATAAAACTGCTCCAAGTCGGAAAGCTTTTCTCCCATACCGGCATATAAAATATCTTTGCCTGTTACGGCTTTTATTGAAAGTGCCGCACCACCACGTGTGTCACCGTCAAGCTTTGTTAAAATAACACCGTCAATTCCGACTTTTTCGCTGAAAGAAGATGCAACATTTACCGCATCCTGACCTGTCATAGCATCTACAACAAGAATTGTCTGATTGACTTCTATGTTATTTCTGATTTCCACAAGCTCTTCCATCATATCTTCATCAATATGAAGACGACCCGCCGTATCCACGATCATAACATTATTGCTGTTTTTCAATGCATGCTCGTAAGCGGCTTTTACTATATTTACAGGCTTGTGTCCGTCACCCATTGCAAATACCGGAACTCCCTGCTTTTCGCCGTTAACCTTTAACTGATCGATAGCAGCCGGTCTGTAAATGTCTGCGGCAACAAGAAGAGGACGTCTGCCTTTTTCTTTGAATTTGCCTGCAAGTTTTGCTGCTGTGGTTGTTTTACCCGCACCTTGAAGACCAACCATCATAATGACCGTTACTTCGTTTGATGGTTTAAGAGGAATCTCCGTCTTTTCGGATCCCATAAGCTTAACCATTTCTTCGTTAACGATTTTTATAACCATCTGGCCCGGAGTAAGAGATTTTAACACTTCCTCTCCTACGGCACGTTCTTCGACGCTTTTGACAAATTGCTTTACAACTTTGAAGTTAACATCGGCTTCAAGAAGAGCCATTTTAACTTCTTTTGTAGCTGCCTTAACGTCTTCTTCTTTTAAAAGGCCTTTGCCTCTTAAATTTTTGAATATATTTTGAAATTTATCTGATAGGCTTTCAAATGCCATGGATTAAACCTCCAAAACAAATCTCATACTACAGTTCATCAAGTATCTTTTGGGAAATTATCTTTATTTCTTCCACCGTTTTTTCAACGGAATCGTTTTTTTTGTATTCTTCGCATTTGGCTTGTATATCTTTTATATAGCCTTTTATGGCTAAGAATTTTTCAACCAATTTAAGTTTTTCTTCGTATTGTTCAAGAATTTTATTGCATCTTTTGATTAAATCGTGAACGCCTTGTCTGGAAATACCTTCCTCTGCGGCAATTTCACTGAGTGATAAATCATTGAGTACTACATCTTCATATATTTTCTTTTGATGATCGTTAAGAAGTTCACCGTAGAAATCATATAAAAGTGATTTTCCGTAAATATTTTCCATCCTTAAGCCTCCCGGGCAAAATATAGAAATGCGCATGATTTAACACTTTGACTATATTAAACCAAAAAAAGATAAGTGTCAAGTATTTTTTCTTGACACTTAAAAATATTTTAAATTATGCTATTTTAATCGACTTCTAATCCAATGTGCCTCCGTTTATGTCATATATAAGCAGGTCTTTAAAAAGCTTTTTCATTGGATTCGGATAATCGTTGTTCCAACAAATGGAAAGTGACGGATCACCGATTCCACCTACGTTTAAAAACTTAACTTCGCTGTTTTCGTAAAGCATATTTCTGGAATCCAAGAAACATACACCAACGCCCGACTGCACCCATAACATTTCCGTTTGAATAGATGGAGCATATCGAATCTTCGGCATAATTCCCGCCTTATCGAAAGCCGCGAAAATCTGTTTTTGAGAATTTTGAGAATCCTGCGTGTTTACCATAATAAAGGTATCATCCTTAAAATCGGCAATGCTAACGTTTTTGGCCGATGCCAAAGGGTGATTTTTGTGAACCACAATGTGATCTTTTGTCTCTTCCAAGACTTCATAATCCAACTTTTCTTTGTCGTGAATCTCGAATTTAAGCGTAATAGCAAGGTCTAGGCTTCCGTCATAAAGACCTTTTATCAAAGCACCGAAGCTTAAATTCTTCAGTATTATGCTTACATCCGGATAATACCTTTCAAAATGCTTGATTACATTCGGAAGCAAATCACTGACTCTTGTTCCTTCCAAAATGCCTATTATAACTTCGGATGCCTCATCTCTTGCCGTATTTTGAGACTTTGTAACGGCAAGATCGTAATCACTTATAATTTTTTTAATGTCTTTGTAAAATACATCACCGGCGGGAGTTAAATACACCGCCCTGCTGTTTCTTGTAAAAAGTGCAAAGCCAAGCTCTTCTTCCATTTGAGAAATGGCCTTGCTTAAGGCAGGCTGCGTAATCCCACACCTTTTTGCGGATTCGGTAAAACTAAGAGTTTCAGCTATATCAATAAAATATTTCATATGTTGAACATTCACTTGTTTTACCTCCCATTTGATTTTAAAGCTTATAAACTTACTTTGTTAAGAGTCGGATTAAATCCGGCTTTTTTAAGAGCATTTAAGATTCTTTCTTTATGTTTAACGCCAAAGGCTTCCATGGTTATGGTAAGTCCAACGGCTGCATTTCTGTTAATGCTTACAAACTGATTGTGTTCAAGCTTAATAACATTACCTTGTTCATCGGCAATTACTTTTGCTACTTTAAGAAGTTCACCCGGCTTATCGGGCAAAAGCACGGATACCGTGAAAATTCTGCTTCTTGCAATAAGTCCGTTTTGAACCACCGATGACATGGTGATAATATCCATATTTCCGCCGCTCAAAATCGAAACAACCTTTTTATCTTTAAAATCAAGATGTTTAAGGGCCGCAACGGTTAAAAGTCCGGAATTTTCAACAACCATTTTATGATTTTCCACTATGTCGAGAAAGGCTACAATCAATTCCTCATCTTCTATTGTTATAACATCATCGATATTTTCCTGAATATACGGGAAAATCTTGCTGCCCGGTGTTTTTACGGCAGTACCGTCGGCGATTGTTGATGCACTGTCAAGCGTTACAACCTTTCCGGCTTTAATGGATTCCTGCATGCAGTTTGCACCTGCAGGCTCCACACCTATAACTTTGATGTTTGGATTAAGCATTTTTGCAAGTGTTGAAACGCCCGTTGCAAGACCGCCTCCGCCGATAGGAACAAGAATATAATCAACGGTAGGAAGTTCTTTGATTATTTCCATTGCTATGGTTCCCTGACCTGTTGCAACATCCAAATCATCGAAAGGATGAATAAATGTATATCCCTTTTCTTCGGCAAGTTTCATTGCATATTGATAAGCATCATCATAAACATCGCCGTAAAGGATTACTTCCGCGCCATAGCTTTTTGTGCGATTAACTTTCATAAGAGGTGTAACCGTCGGCATAACAATCGTTGCCTTGCATCCGTATTGACTTGCAGCATAGGCAACACCCTGAGCATGGTTGCCTGCTGATGATGTTATAAGACCTTTTTCGCGCTCTTCATTTGAAAGTGTGCTTATTTTATAATAAGCTCCGCGAACCTTATATGCACCTGTGTACTGCATATTTTCCGGTTTTAAATATACTTTGTTGCCGCATTGATTGCTCAAGTACTCGCTGTACATAAGATTTGTCTTTTGTGTTACGCGGCTTACTATTTCAGTAGCTTCTTCAAATTTTTCCAATGTTAATTTTTTCGTATTACTCATTTAACCACCTACTATACTATATTTCTGTAAAATAAGTTTTTGTTATTTAAATATCTTCCGAATTTGATTCGTTAAAAATCGCATCCACAAACTGGTCCGAGTTAAACTTGGTCAAGTCTTCAACCTTTTCGCCGATTCCGATATATTTAACCGGTATTCCAAGTTCCGACTGTATCGCTACAGCGATACCGCCTTTTGCGGTTCCGTCCATTTTAGTAAGGACGATACCCGAAATATCGGCAACTTCCATAAATTGCTTTGCCTGCTCAAGAGCGTTTTGCCCTGTGGTGGCATCCAAAACTATAAGATTTTCTCTGTAACAATCAGGATATTCTTTATCAATAATTCTGTTGATTTTCTTAAGCTCTTCCATAAGATTTTTCTTATTGTGAAGACGACCCGCAGTATCGCAAATAAGTACGTCCGCATTACGAGCCTTTGCGGCGGAAAGTGCATCATAAACAATTGCTGCCGGATCGGAGCCCTCTTGCCCCGCAATTATTTCAACGCCGACGCGATTGGCCCACTGGGTCAACTGCTCGGCTGCGGCTGCTCTGAAAGTATCCGCTGCGGCCAATATGACTTTTTTGTCCATGGCTTTAAGCTGAGAAGCAAGCTTACCCACGGTTGTGGTTTTACCCACACCGTTAACTCCTATCAGAAGAAGTACCGATTTTTTGTTCTCGTATTCGTAAGCCGTCTCCGACAAAGTCATCTGCTCTTTTATTGTTTCTATCAAAAGATTCTTACATTCGGACGGCTCTTTAATATGTTCTTTTTTAACTTTATCTTTAAGCTCATCCAAAACTTCCATAGTTGTGCGAACACCCATATCGCTCATAATAAGTGTTTCTTCCAACTCTTCGTAAAAATCATCATCAATGGCGGATCTTGAAAAAATACTTCCGAAACCGCTTGCGATATTATCGCGGGTTTTGGTCATTCCGCTTAATAATCTTTTAAAAAAGCCTTTCTTTTCTTCGCTCATTCAATACTCCTTTTAAACAAGATTATTTATCAAGTTCATTTTCCAAAAGGTCAACGGAAACAAGGGCCGATACACCTTTTTCCTGCATTGTAATACCGTAAAGTCTGTCTGCTGCAGACATTGTGCCCTTTCTGTGTGTAATAACGATAAACTGTGTATATTCTGTCAGTTTATGCAAATATCCGGCAAACCTGCCAACATTCGAGTCATCCAATGCCGCCTCGATTTCGTCCAAAAGACAAAATGGAGATGGTTTTAAATTCTGAATTGCGAACAAAAGGGCTATTGCCGTAAGAGCCTTTTCACCACCGGATAACTGCATCATATTTTGAAGTTTTTTGCCCGGCGGCTGTGCTGTAATGGTAATGCTTGTTTCAAGAACATCTTCGTCCTCGTCATCAAGTTCGATTGTACCTTTACCACCACCGAAAAGTTCCTTAAATACTTTGTCAAACTCAGTTCTGATTTTTTCGAACTCGCTGTTAAACTGCTTTCTCATGCCATCATCAAGTTCTTCGATAATCTTAACCAGATTTGCCTCGGCTTCGATTAAATCTTCATGCTGCGCATTTAAAAACTCATATCTTTCGGAAACCGACTTGTATTCCTCTATTGCGTTAACATTAACGTCACCCAAAGCCTTGATAGCGCTTTTTAACTCGCCGGTTTTACGCTTGATTGAATTTAAATTTGTAAGCTCTTCGTTTCTGAAGGCTGCGGCCGATACCAAAGTAAGTTCGTATTGTTCCCAAATATAGGCAACTTTTGATTCCAAAGCTTCATTGAACTTTTCTTTTTGAACATCCAATCTTAATATTTCTTTTTCCAATGTGTTGATTTTTTCGGAAATTTCATCACGCTTGTTCAAGAAATCTTTGTGGTCCGATGCCTGTTCTTCTTTATTTTTGATATCAGCTTCTATTTCATCGTTTAAGAAAACAATCTCATCTTTTCCTTTTTCGATTGAAATCTTAATTTCTTCAATCTGCGCAAGTTTGTTTTCGATTTCTTCGCTGTTACCCGCGCGATTATTCACAAGTTCTTCTTTTTCAGCTTCAATACGTTTGATTTCCGCTTCCAAACGCTTGATTGAATCCGCAACAAAACTGTTTTTTTCAAAAAGCTTGGAATGCTCTATACGCATTTCCTCGGCTTTTTTGCTTTGAGCATTTTCATTTTCTTTTTCCGCATCGATTTTTGCATTTAAGTCGTTAATGCTATCTTCCAGCTTTTTGTTTTCATCTTCGATGGATTGAAGTTCTTCTTTTAAAACATTGTTGTTGTCGTTGATTTCGGCAACCTGAATCTCAATTTCGGCATTTTCTTTCTCGATATTTTTGAAAGAAGATTCCAATTCTTCAAACTTTTCGCCCGCCTGCTTAATATTAAGACTTACGGTATTTTTAAGAAGTGCTTGTTCTTGCAACTCAAGTTTAAGACTTTCCAAACTTTCGGAAAGTTTGCCTCTTTCTTCTTTTTCAGATTCAAGCTGTTTGCTTAGATTATTCATCAAAGCTTTAAATTCATCAACGGATTTTTCCAAATCTTCGATTTCACGTCGACGACCCAAAAGATTCGATGTGTTTTTATATGCACCACCGGTTAAGGAACCGCCTACATTTAAGAGTTCACCCTCCAATGTAACGATTCTTAATGAGTAGTTATACTTACGTGCAAGAAGAAGAGCGTTATCAATATGATCAACTACCACGATTCTTCCCAACAGATATTTTGCGACTCCGGCATATTCCTTTTTTATGTCAACCAAATCACTTGCAAGTCCCACAACGCCTTTTTCTCTTAAAACGTTTTCGTTATTAAAAGGCGCTCTGTTGCCGATACTGCTTAATGGAAGGAATGTGGCACGACCGAATTTGTTTTTCTTTAAGTATTCGATAATGTCTTTTGCGCATTTTTCATCATCGGTAACAATATTTTGAATACTGCCGCCCAATGCCGTTTCAATGGCAATTTCATACTTTTGCTCGGTTTTGATAATATCCGCTACAACACCGATAATACCTTTTCTTTGCTCTTTAAGTTCCATTACCTTACGAATGCTATTGTTGTAACCTTCGTATCTTTCGGTAATATTCTTTAAAGATTCGAGACGTGAACTGTCACGATGATAAATACGGTTGCAGTCTTCATACTTTTTATTTAAGCTGCTTGTATTAATGTCTATTTCTTTGATTTTATTTGTAATATCAAGAACTTTTGCGCTTTTTTCATCATAGGCCGAACTTACTTCTTCCAATTCATTTTTTAACTTGGCTATAAGTTCTTCCTGCTCTTTGCTGTCGGATTCATGCTGTTTAAAGCTTTCCGAAAGCTCATTTTTCCTGCGCTCTATCTGTTCAAGCATGGTTTCGTAACGTTCCAATTTAGTCTTAACGCCGCTTTTTTTGTTTAAAAGCTCGATAATTTCCGTTTTGGCGGTTTCAACCTGCTCATTTAATTCATCGATTTTATCCGTAATTGCAGCAAGCTTTGTATCTTCATCATTTTGAAGCGAAGTTGCATTGTTCAATGTATCTTCTATTTTTTCTTTTTCTTCTTTTAAAGATTCCAAATCGGCTTGGTTGTTGCTAATCTGCTCATCCAAACTTTTAATTCGCTCATCAAACATTTCATCGTTTGATTTCGCCGCATTTATCTGCTCGTTAATAACCTTAACGTCACCTTCAAGCTTTTCGACCTGAATCTTGCTTAAATTAAGCTTATTCTTTTTTTCTTCTATGGAATCTTCCAATTCATCAAGAATAAGACCTAACTTTTCATAGTCAAGCTTACTGAGTTCAAGTTCTGCTTTGGCTTTTTCCAAATCAGAAGTTACGATTCCTATATTGTTATTAACATCCAAAATTTTGTTTTTGATTTCGTCGGATTCCAAAAGAAAACCGTTAATATCATATGTTTTAAGCTCATCTCTGAGTTTTAAATATTCTTTAGCGGTCTCGGATTGATCCTTTAATGGTCCTACTTGTTTTTCAAGCTCCGACAAAATATCTTTGATACGAACAATATTTGCACGCTCATCTTCAAGCTTTTTACATGTTACCGCTTTTCTTTTTTTGAATTTTACAATACCTACGGCTTCATCAAAAAGCTCACGACGCTCTTCCGGCTTTCCGCTTAAGATTTTATCGATCTGGCCCTGTCCGATAATGGAATATCCTTCTTTACCGATACCCGTATCGTAAAAAAGCTCGTTAATATCTTTAAGACGGCATGTTGCACCGTTGATCATATATTCGCTTTCACCGGAACGAAAAATACGTCTTGATACCGTAACTTCGTCAAAATCGATAGCAAGCTTATGGTCGGAATTGTCCATGGTTATTGCAACATAGGCAAAGCCCAAAGGTTTTCTGTTTTCCGTGCCGGCAAAAATAACATCTTCCATTTTTGCGCCACGAAGCTGTTTTACCCTTTGTTCACCAAGCACCCAACGAACCGCATCGGCAACATTACTTTTTCCGCTGCCGTTAGGTCCTACAATTCCGGTTATTCCGTTATGAAAATCAAATCTTATTTTATTTGCAAAGGATTTAAAACCCTGAACTTCAATACTTTTTAAATACATTCTTCCCTCAATTACACATTTTTAATATTTCTTATTGCATTATAAGCCGCTTCTTGCTCGGCACGCTTTTTAGACGGTCCTTTACCGTATCCCACATCTTCACCGTTAACTACAGCTTTTACGGTGAAAGTTTTGTCGTGATCAGGGCCGGATTCATCAACCACCGCATAAGTTAAACTTTGCTTTTTCTCCTGGACCATCTCCTGTAAAATCGACTTGGCGTCGATAATTGCCTGTCTGCTTTCCACATCGTTTAAAACATTGCGAGTAATAAAAGCATTGGCCTCTTCACGACCCAAATCCAGATAAATTGCGCCTATTACGGCTTCAAAAGCATCTGAAAGAATGGAATCTCTTTTTCTTCCACCTGTCTGATCTTCGCCTTTACTTAAAAGCAAATGATCGCCTAATTTAATTTCTCTTGCGGATATTGCCAAAGATTGTTCGCAAACAAGCTGTGATCTGAGTTTAGTAAGTTCGCCTTCAGGGCGGCTCGGATACTTCTCAAACAGAAACTCACTGACACAAAGTTCTAAAACAGCATCTCCGAGAAACTCAAGTCTTTCGTTGCAATCAAGCATATTATGAGATCTTTCGTTTGCAAAAGAACTGTGTGTCACTGCTTTCTTAAGTAAAGTCTTGTCGTTAAACTTGCATCCAATGGCATTTTCCAATTTTCCGATATCAAAATTGTTCATGTCATCACCTATTCTTTTTTATTTTTTAAAGCAAGTAAGAGTACACTTTTTTTGCCCGAAAGCAAACTAAGTGTACCGATTACCGCAATAATAACTTTCTTATGAAATTGCTTTTTTGATAGCTTCTGCTGCATCACCCACAGTGATGATTTTTTCAGCTTCTTCGTTATCAATACTTACTTTGAACTCTTCTTCGATTTCCATAATTATTTGGAAAACGTCCAAGGAATCGGCGCCCAAATCATCCTTAAATGTTGTTTCGGGTTTGATAGACTCCTTATCAATGTTTAATACGTCTGCTATTATGTCTCTTAATTTTTCGAATTCCATATATATTCCTCCTAGCCCTTTTCTATTCAAATCTTTCTGATATTTTTCCCGTAATATCCTGATCGCTGAATGTTACACACTGCAAAATCGCATTTTTAACTTCTACGGCATTTGAGCTGCCATGAGCTTTAACCACAAGGGAATTAAGACCCAAAAGCGGTGCACCGCCGTATTTTTCTACATCAAAATCCTTAAGAGTTTCTTTAAGAGCCGGCTTAACCAGCAAGGCTCCGATTTTGGATCTTAAGTTTTTAAGCAAGCCGCCTTTGATTGTTTTGAGAAGGGTTGATGCAACACCTTCATAAAGCTTCAAAATTACATTTCCAACAAAGGCTTCGCAAACAATAACATCCGCATCACCTTTCGGAATATCTCTTGCTTCGATGCTTCCGATAAAATTGATATTATCAAGTTCTTTAAGAAGAGGCATTGTCTCTTTAACAAGAGCATTTCCTTTTTCTTCTTCCGCACCGATGTTAACAATGGCAACTTTTGGATTTTTAATTCCCAAAACGTTTTCCATATATATTGAACCGATTTGGGCAAACTGCAGCAAATGGTCGGATCTGGCATCAACATTGGCACCACAGTCGATTAAAAGTGCCACGCCCTTTTCCGTTGGAATAAGTGGTGCAAGAGGTGCTCTTTTTACTCCTTTTGCCTTGCCCACAAGGACCTGGCCTCCTACAAGTACCGCACCCGAACTTCCCGCCGAAACGAAAGCGTCGCTGCCGCCTTCTTTAACATCTCTTATGCCTCGAACCAAAGATGAATCTTTTTTTCCTCGAATGGCATTAACGGGAGCTTCTGCGGTTTCTATTACTTCGCTGGTATGAACAATTTCAATTTTCGAGTTATCAAAACTGTATTTTGAAAGCTCGTTTTTAATTGTCGCTTCATCACCGAAAAGTTTAACTTTTACTCTGTTTTCTTCATTTACGGCATCTACCGCACCCTTAACGATTTCGAAAGGTGCATTGTCGCCGCCCATTGCGTCTACCGCAACAACTATCATATCTTTCATATATACCTCAACTATTATAAGAACAGCATGCCCGAAGCTTTGCCTTTTTCAATCATATCATCCGGCCATATGGAGCTTTGAACCTCACCGATATGGGCTTTTCTTAAGAAAAACATGCAAATTCTTGACTGTCCGATACCGCCGCCGATTGTATACGGTAATTTCTTTTCCAAAATAGCCTTCTGAAATGGAAGTTTTGCACGCTCTTCGCAGCCCGCTTTTTTTAGCTGACTTGCAAGAGCTGTTTCATCGACTCTGATACCCATTGATGAAAGTTCCAGACCGATATCCAATACCGGATAATAAACGATAATATCGCCGTTTAATTCCCAATCGTCATAGTCAGGCGCACGTCCGTCATGTTTTTCGCCGGATTTCAACAAATCGCCGATTTTCATGATAAATACCGCACCATACTCTTTTGCCGCTTCTTTTTCGCGTTCTTTTGATGTGAGATTCGGATACTTATCCTCCAACTCCTGTGTTGTTACAAAAGTAATATCCTGCGGAAGTATTTTTTCATATCCCGGATATGTTGCATACATGTAATTTTCAGTATCTTTTAAGGCTGAATATACCTTATTGACTGTTTCTTTTAATGTATCTTCGTTACGTTCTTCTTTTAAAATAATGCGTTCCCAATCCCATTGGTCAACAAATATCGAATGAATGTTATCAAGATCTTCATCGCGTCTTATGGCATTCATATCGGTGTAAAGGCCTTCACCCGGTACAAAGCCGAAATCACCCAAAGCTTTTCTTTTCCATTTTGCAAGTGAATGAACTATTTCCGCCTGTGCTCCATCTATTGCTTTAATATCGAAACTTACGGGACGTTCAACACCGTTTAAGTTGTCATTAAGACCTGTTTCCGGCCTTACAAAAAGGGGTGCCGTAACCCTTGTAAGATTAAGCTCTTTTGCAAGAGTCACCTGAAAAAAGTCCTTTACTCTTTTTATTGCAATCTGTGTATCTTTAAGTCCCAGACTGTTCTTGTATTCTTTCGGAATAATAATTTCGTTCATAATGAACCTCTCTTTTTTCTTATATAAAGTATTTTGCTCACAAAAATACACCATAATATTATAGCATAGTTGTCTTAAATTACAATAAATAAAAAGCCACCCTTTAAGGATGGCCTTTTAAAAATACATTTTTTATAATTACATATTTTCTTCGCTAACTTTGTTTTTCTTGTAGATTCTGTAAGCTGTGTAGCAAGCTGCAGCGATTACAAGAATGATAAGCCATAACCATGAGAAGTGATGGTTGTCAGCCTGTGCCTGAGGAACCGCTTCATCTCCCACGCTTTCAATTGCCTGTGCGGATGCAAGAGGTGTTTTTTCGTCAGCAACTTTTTCAACTGCAGGAGCAGCAGCCTGTGCATTTGCTGCAACAGTGTTGTTGTTTGCAGCAAATACAGTCTGTACATCGTTTGCTACCGGAGCGGTTACTGATGCAATGTTTGCATTGATTGTTGCATCCTGATTATCTATATTTGAAACCACGTCATTGTTTGCTGTATTATCGTTTGATGTAATAACATCATCGTTGTTATCTGTGTTTACAAGCACGTCTTCGTTATTATCCGTAGTTACAAGCACGTCTTCGTTATTATCTGTAGTTACAACAATATCGTCGTTGTTAACAATCACATTATCGTTTGAATTTACTTCTTCAACAACTTCCGAAGCTATCATGTACACTTCTTCTGTCCAATGGTTGAAAGCCGATCTGAATGCAGACTCCGATGCATAAGCATCCGCTTCATTTACGCCTTCGTTAAAATGTGCTGTTTTTTCAACAATGTAAATGTTACCGAGCGAATCTGCGATATGATAGTTGAAAAATCTTACAACGTTTGCACCGTTTTCCGTGTATGAAACAGCCCAAAAGTTTCCGTATGCGCATTTGCTTGAATAGCTTGATTCCAAACCTTTATCAAGGTTTGTTAAACCTGAGTTTGCATAGTTATCTTTGTTTCCAAACTGATTTTTAAGGAAAAGGTTCATGAGTTTGTCACCCTTTTTCCAATAAGCTGTACCGGAACTTTCCTTACCGTATCCGTAACTTGAGTTTGGATTGATTTCATATACTTTTGTAATTAAAGAAGCACTTGATAACATATCGGTATATGCTTCATACATTCCGTTTTCAGTTTCTTTTTGTGATTCGAAAAATGTTGCGAATGAATCTTTACCTTGAGAATTATCTGCTGCGAATGCAACTGTTGATGTTCCGAGAATCATTGTTGCTGCGAATGTTGCTACCAAGACTTTTAATAATTTTGACTTAACCATTTTTTATTTACCCCTTTATAAATGTTTCGAGCTATTAGCATTACATTATTTATGCTGTTTTTATTTCCCTCATGCTCTTGTAATACTTTATCATCAAAAACATTACACAAAGCATTACATTTTTAAAAATAACCAAACAAAATTATTTTATTTTTGGAAACTTGTAATGGGGTATATAGTTTCCTTATGGCATACAACGCCCATAATACAAAGAAACCCGCCTCTTTATTAAAAGAAACGGGTTAATTCTTTATATAATTATTTTTGCAAATTAGCAAACGCCCTGAGCAAGCATAGCATCTACTACTTTTTCAAATCCGGCAATGTTGGCACCTGCTACATAGTTGCCTTCCATACCGTATTTCTTAGCTGCATCATCCATGCTGTGGAAAATATTAACCATGATTCCGTGAAGTTTTTCATCAACTTCTTCAAATGTCCAGCTAAGTCTTTCTGAGTTCTGGCTCATTTCCAAACCTGATGTTGCAACACCACCTGCATTTGAAGCTTTACCAGGGGAGAATAAAAGTCCGTTGTCCTGAATGTATTTTGTTGCTTCAAGAGTTGTAGGCATGTTTGCACCTTCAGCTACGCACATGCAACCATTTGCAACAAGCTGTTTTGCATCTTCAATATCAAGCTCATTCTGTGTAGCACATGGAAGAGCGATATCACATTTAACCGACCACACGCCTTTGCCTTCATGATATTCGGAGTTTGGTCTGTAATTTTTGTATTCTGTAAGACGTGCTCTCTTAACTTCTTTGATTTCTTTAAGAGCTGCAACATCAATTCCGTCCGGATCGTAAACCCAGCCTGTTGAATCGGAACACGTAACAGGTTTGGCACCAAGCTGAATAGCTTTTTCGATTGCATATGTTGCAACGTTACCCGAACCCGATACTGCACAAATTTTGCCTTTAATGTCTTTACCATTGCATTTTAACATCTCTTCCGTTAAGTACAAAAGACCATATCCTGTAGCCTGTGTTCTTGCAAGTGAACCGCCGTATGAAAGGCCTTTGCCTGTAAGCACGCCTTCAAATACGCCGCGTATTCTCTTGTACTGACCAAACATATAACCGATTTCTCTTGCACCTGTACCGATATCACCTGCAGGAACGTCTGTATCCGCACCGATATGTTTGCAAAGTTCTGTCATAAAGCTCTGGCAGAATGCCATTATTTCTCTATCTGATTTACCCTTAGGATCGAAATCGGAACCACCTTTACCGCCGCCCATAGGAAGGCCTGTAAGTGAGTTTTTGAAAATCTGTTCAAAACCTAAGAATTTGATAATACCGATGTTAACCGATGGGTGAAGACGAAGACCGCCTTTGTAAGGTCCGATTGCTGAGTTGAACTGAACTCTGTAACCTGTATTAACCTGTACATTTCCCTTATCGTCTACCCAAGGTACTCTAAAAATAAACTGTCTTTCCGGATTTGTAAGTCTTTCAAGTATAGCTTCTTTTCTGTACATTTCTTCGTTAGCTTCAATAACAACTCGAAGTGATTCAAGCACTTCCTTAACAGCCTGGTGAAATTCCGGCTGAGCAGGGTTTTCTTTTACAACCCTTTCAATTACTTCATCAACATATGACATATTTTTGTCCTCCTAAAAAATATTTAAGTCTGCCAATTTCCGTAGGATATTTGACATAATTAATTAACTTAATAAACACCTGTTGTCCGTCTATCAAAGACATTTGTTTTTAATTTCAATTTATTTTATAACCGACATGCTTGTTTGTCAATTAATTTTTTTGCAAAAAATTAGAGACTCCTCCCGTTAGGAAGAGTCCCCTTTGACTCAAATAAGAAATTTCATATTATATTGTACTCATTAGTCCTGAGCAATGATTTCTTTTTTGTTGTATGAACCGCAAGATTTGCATACTCTGTGAGGCATCATAAGTTCGCCGCATTTGCTACATTTTACTAATGTAGGAGCTGTCATCTTCCAGTTTGCATGACGTTTGTCACGTCTTGCTTTTGATGATTTATTCTTTGGACAAATAGACATGGTTTACACCTCCTTAAAATCTTTAAACACATCCAGAACTTTTGCCATTCTGGGGTCAAGTTGCGTGGTATCGCAATCACAAGTCTTTCGATTGAGATTCGTCCCACATCTATTGCAGATTCCTTTGCAGGTCTCCTTGCAAAGAACCTTCATTGGCAATTCGATTAAAATTTCTTTGTAAACGAATTTCTCAACATCGAAGAGTTTATCTTCAAACAGATCCGACTCTTCCTGCGAAAGTATGTCAATTTCTTTTGCGACTTGGCTTTCTATATTAACATCAACATCTTCGAGACATCTGTCACAAGGCATAATCAAAGTCACATTGATATTACATTCAATATAAATCTTTGAATCCGATAATGCGGAAATCGTTAAATCCAATGCATCTTTTTTCTTAAACGGATAAGTCGAACCGGACAGTTCATAACTTTCCATTTCGATAGCAGCATCGAATTTTTGATCTGATTTCTTATGTAACAAAAGTTCGGATAAATCGATAAACATAGTTACCTCTCTTTAATCGCACCTATGTATTATACTCATGTAAAAATGATTTGTCAATGATTTTCATAATATTATGAAGAAATTCTTGATACAAACAATTTCTAACGTTTAATAAGGTTCACAATCTCCTCAACGCATGCATCTATTCCCAGTGTGGATGTGCAAAGCATTCTGTCGTAGTTGTGTCTGGAGCCCCATGTGCGACCTGTTGTGTATTCATAGCTCATTTTTCTGCGCTGGTCCATATCGAGAATTTTCTTTTTGGCTTCATCCGCGCCTAAACCGTATTTCTTTGTAATACGATCGATTCTAAAATCCATATCGGCATAAAAGAAAAGATGAAGTGCATTTGGATTGTCTTTTAAATAGAAGTCGGCACGTCTGCCGGCAATAATGCAATTGCCCTCTTTTGCAAGGTTGCAAATAAAGCGACCCTGTTCGCTGAAAACATAATCCATCTGCTCTCTTTCTTGATCTGCAAAGAAAGGGAACTTTTCTCTGAATATGTTTCTTTTAATAACATTTTCATCGGTTTTTTCAACAAAAGTCTCAGAAATCAAAGAATTCTCCGCTATTTGAGCAATAAGCTCTTTGTCATAAAACTTAAAGTCCAATGCTTTTGCAAGTTTTTCACCGATTTCGTATCCCCCACTGCCGTATTCTCGACCGATAGTAATAATATTTTTCATTGTGCACCTCCAAAATTTTTCGTTTAACATGCGTTTAAATCTATATCCATTCTATTGTGAATTCATCTTCCGAAACATCAAGCTTAACATTTTCTCCCATTAACATAGGATAATTTTTATCTCCATGTCCAGCAGGGAAGCCAAAAGCAACCGGAATATCCAAATCCTGCAATAATTCTCTGCTTATCATATCCGCAACCGATTGGTATACTCCTCCCCTTGTATTACCGTTAAAATCATTACATACCGGCATATCCGTCCATTCGCCGAATATAATTCCCGCAGCGTTATCTAAAACGCCGTTGTTTTTAAGAACTGTCAGATAACGATGTATGTGCTGCATATCCTCCTCCACATCTTCAAAGAAAAGAATATAAGGCTTGTCTGTTACCGAGCTGTCATAAGCAGTATTTAACACGGATGTATAAGTTGACAGATTTCCGCCTATCAAAACACCTTCCGCTTCACCCAATTTATTAAATTCACTGCCCTCACACTTGTACATAGGTATTTTACCCTGTATGATTTGTTTTTCGACATCCGCACATTCCTTACCGAGTTCCTGGAAGGTTGCGCTCATGGATGCCTGTATTGATGGAAGTCCCGCACTTGTCCATGCCGAATGATATACAGATATATCACTGTAGCCGATTATCAACTTATTTGCCGATTTTATGGTATCCAAAGGCAGCCTGTCCATTACCTGTGATGCGCCATAACCACCACGCACACAGAAGATGGCCTTTATAGAAGGGTCATTAAGTGCCCAGTTTAAATCCTCAAGACATTCCTCAAGTGTACGTTCCTCGCTGCATACATATTTGCCTTCAACCGGTGTATATCCCCATGCCGTTAAACCTTCGATTACAGCATCCGTCTGCTCTCTGGTCGGCAAAGCCGATGGCGATATTACGGCAATGTTATCCCCTTCTTTAAGAAACATTTCCGCATGTTCACCCTTATAATCGGAATATCCTATAACTTCGCAAACCGTATCAACGCCTTCGGATGTCAGTGCTTCTTCGTTTACGTCGGCATTTGCGTTATTATCATCCGATTTTTCACACGCAACAAGCGTAAAAGAAAACACAAGCATCAAAGCCGCAAACAGAGTAAATCTTTTTAATTTCATACTTTATCCCCCAAACATCCAAGTAATTTAATTTTATGTATTATTAATAATTTTATCATCTATAGCATAAATTAAACAGTATGAAAATCAAAAAATTTGCGTTCAACTTTCTTCTTTCGATTAAATATTATAATAATTAATCTTTTTATCCTAGCTTCAAAAATGTTATAATGAGATATAGTTATTTGTCGTGTACAACTTATAAAATAGGAAGCTCGCGACATGCAGGAGGGGTAAGTTTATGAGGGAACAATTCAGACGATATCAAGACAACCTGAAAATATTGGGGTCCGCAGTCATTATGTTTGGCTGTTGGTCCCTTGTTAAAGTACTTCTTTGGCTAATCTTGTCTTGGAAAAGCGATTTCTCGCAATTCAGCACGGTAATTGGTTTAAATGTCATTTTATTTGTTTTCTTCATTATTTTATTTGCAATTATAATAATTGCTTTACTGTTAAGGCTTTACATCGGAATGTCCGCAAGGAAGGACGCTGCCGGAAAACCCAAGAAGCCTGTATATATTGTCCTTGCAATTATTATTGCCGCCATTGATGTATATGGCTTGATTTCTTATCTTGGAACAACATTGCTTGCAGGAAATTTTTTGACCTTGACAGACATTATCTCAACAATCGTTGATATTACATCCTTTATCGTTATTTTGGAAATGATAATAATTGCTTTTAAATTCAGACGTTTACGTAAGCAGTTGGAAAGTGAGGCTGCACATGAATAAAGATTTTCATTACTACGGAACTTATGCGGCCGCAAGAATTGCGGGTTACTCTCACGAAGAAGCTTTAAATATTTGCTCTGCAGCCTTTCTTGTGGATCTTTGTACAAGGTCGCTTCTTGCTGCAATAGACGGACCTTCTTCCGCAGCCACAACCCAGACTGCTATGGAAATGGCCGATGCCAGAACGGATATTATAGGCCTTCAAGATATTACAAGGATATGGGCTTCTTTTCACTTTCTTCCAAGAGATTTGTATGCAAAACGCGAAAAGGTAAGCAAACGTTATTTAAGAAAATATCGCCTTATTTGTGGTCCCAACGGTGATTTGCTTGTTGACAGCATAAATCTTGCCAAAGGCAAAAGTTTGGAAGCTGTGGGTGTTGCAATGCATGTTCTTGCCGATACCTGGGCTCATATGAACTTTGCAGGCACTCCATCATTTGTTATCAACAATACCAACGATTATTTTTTCGAAATTACCGAAGACGGCAAAGAAAAGCCAATTAGTTTTAAACACAATCCAATGTCTCCCGAAGATACGGAAAAAGCAAGCTATACTAACAGCGTAAAAACCGAAAACGAACACTCCGTTATGAATCTTGGTCACGGACGTGCGGGACATTTGCCGGATTACAGTTTTATCAAATACAAATATCTGCCTGCATGGGCAAATTATCATGAAGTAATCAAGGACAATCCATCGGATTATATGCATGCATTTTGGCAGATGGTTTATGCCATGCGCTATTTAAGAGGCGATGAAAAGACTTTCCAAGTTAAAAACTATGCAAAGGAAGCCGTTGCTCCTTACGAAGATGAAATAAAAGCTATTTTTAAAGTTCGCCGTACCGATGACAGTGAAGATTGGATTAAGCTATGCAAAAAACTATCGGGATGTGAAATAGCTGATTTGGACATCGAAAAGTTAAAGACCGAATACACATCCGCTAGCAAAGAAGAAAAAGACAATACTCTCTTAGGAAGATTTTTTATAGCTGCCATGGCGCAAAAGAGCATGGTTACAAATAAAATTTACAAATCAGGAAATATGCTTGCCGGCGTTTCATACGAATACAACGCCGAAAAAGGCAAATTTAAGGGCATAAAAGATTTCTACAAACTAATAGTCAACATGCGAAAGGGGGATTAATATGAGCGGTTTAAGACGTATTTTACATATTTTTATAGCTGCATTAATGATTTTCGGCGCTTATATTATGGTTGCCTCCAACGAAGGATATGCAATAATTGTATTGATTCTCGGTATAACATTTATGGTAAGAGGATTTGCCAAGATTTTCTTTTATATAAGCATGGCACGTTTTTCGGTTGGCGGAAAATCAATACTTATATCAGGTATATTCTTTTTGGATATCGGCGCCTTTACCATAACCCTTTCCAACATACCGAAATCTTTTATTATGTTTTATCTTTTGGGCGTTTACTTTATTTCCGGCGGAATCCTACTGCTTCGTGGTCTTGAACGAAAAAAGGTCGGTGCAGGTTGGAAGTTTCACTTAATTCGCGGTCTTATAAACATAGGTCTTGCGAGCACATGTTTCTTTACCTATACAAACTTCCCGGTAATCGTGGTTTGGTTATTTGCCGCAAGTATTGTGTATTCGGCAATCATGAGGATCATAAACGCGCTCAGAAAAACAGCAATCATTTACGTACAATAACAAATCAAAAGGGACCCGATCATTTCGGGTCCCAAAAAATGAAGGCAAAAAAATTTAATTGCTTATTACTTCTTCCGTGTCTTTATCAAAGAGATGAATTTTGTCAGTATTAAAGCCAACATTTATTTCATCACCAAAACGCGCCCTACATCCTGCATCAAATCTGCCGATAAGGCTTGCGCCGGCTATTTTGAAATACAAAAGCGCATCGGCACCCAAAAGCTCATATCCTTCTACTTTTACCGAAAATGAATCATTATCGCTTGTTTCTTTTTGAAGAATGTGCTCAGGTCTAATACCCATTATCACTCTTTTTCCGATATAGCCTTTTTCTTTAACAGCCTCTGCTTTACCATCCGGAAGTTTAACTAATTTATCTTCTATTTTAAGACAAACTTTACCCGCTTCCTCCACACAATCGCACTCAATAAAATTCATCTGCGGCGATCCGATAAATCCCGCAACAAAAAGATTTTCCGGCTTTTCGTATAAGTTTTGCGGTGTATCTATTTGCTGTATTACGCCGTCTTTCATAACAACTATTCTTGTTCCCAGTGTCATGGCTTCGGTCTGATCATGTGTAACATAAATGATTGTTGCACCTAAGCGTTGATGAAGAGATGCTATTTCGGAGCGCATTTGCACACGAAGCTTGGCATCCAAGTTTGACAAAGGCTCATCCATAAGGAAAACCTTCGGATGTCTTACAATGGCTCTTCCCATGGCAACACGCTGTCTTTGACCACCGGAAAGTGCCTTTGGTTTTCTGTTTAAAAGCTTTTCAAGATCGAGTATTCTTGCGGCTTCCAAAACCTTTTCCTTTATTTCTTTTTTCGGAACCTTTCTGAGCTTAAGGGCAAAACCCATATTCTGCTCTACCGTCATATGGGGATAAAGGGCGTAATTTTGGAAAACCATCGCTATATCTCTATCCTTTGGCTCCACGTTGTTGACTTTTTTATCGTCAATATAAAGTTCTCCGGATGAAATATCCTCAAGACCCGCAATCATCCTTAAAGTAGTTGATTTTCCGCAACCCGACGGCCCAACAAAGATTATAAATTCCTTATCTTCCACATCAAGATTAAAATCTTTGACGGCTTCAAATCCGTTTGGATATTTCTTTCCTATATTTTTAAATGAAAGACTTGCCATTTCAATCCTCCTAATTGTTTTAAAGTTTATGCCAACTAAATATCATTAACCATGACAATGGCATCATTCGCTTCTATTTCGAACTCAACATGCGAATTTATAATTTCTTTTGTGTAAGATTTTCCGCTTGTCAGCTCAAAAATTTCGGCTTTTTTACCCTTAAGGCAAAATTTAAGCTTTGCTTTGCAATCATCGTAATTAACAATCAAAGTATGACGTTTGTTGTCTTTTTTGTATTTTACGAATCTTATTCCTTTAATATCCTCACCCGTGTGAATATAAGGGTCGATTAATCCGTTTGAATAAAGACAATTTGATGTGTTTTTTACTTTATTCAACATCTTTACACTGAGATTAACTCTCTTTTCGATTGCTTTTACTATATCTTTATTGTTGTTAAGCAAACTGACATTTTTGTTATTAAGAAGCTTTTTTAACAGATCATTGTAGCGATTTTGATTAATCTTTTCCAAACAAAGCTTTGGTTCAAATCCGATCAAGAGGACTTTTCCGCTTTCAAGGCAAAATTCATAAATAAGCTTAAGACTTTTATATGACATTATTTTGGTCCAAGGAATTATAATCAAAGAAAAGTTCTGTAAGTTTGCTTTGTTTATAATTCTGCCTTTGTGCTGTTTGAAATTGTCCAAAGCATCTTCATGCAAAAGTTCAAAATCCAGGTTTGCATTTTGCAATGACGAAAAAAGCTTCTGCAAATTAATATCAAGTTTTTGTGCATCCTTGTTTTTTACAACAGGCCCCAGCAAATAACCGTGTTTATAGTTTTGATCTCCAATATAATCAAAGATAAAACTTTCAGTTGGATAATATACGAGACAATCACTTTCCGAAACACCTGCGGTCATAGCCATGTGGAGTCTTCTGATTATGTCGTTTCCAAGTGATGCCTTATCCCAGTCTTTCCACTGGAAAAACTGAGAAGGCGGCCAGTCATTTTTTCGCTTTCCGCGTGTTGAATAAAAGAATCCGTGATTTATTATTCTTTTCATTCCCTGCTGAAATGCCCAGAATATCATTCTTTTATACTCTTCAAATGTTAAATCCCAACCGCAACCCGCAAATATTTCGATTGCCGTATCGTCTTTTCCGTAGCTGTGGGCAGCGCACGCTCCAAACTTGGCATTAAGGCTTCCGATACCTTTTCCCAAATGATCGACCCCTACGATATCCATGTTTTTAGCCTGTCTCATAAATTCTCCCGAATATCTGACCTGAGAAGCCATAGTTTCCTCTCCCAAAAGGTGAGCATAGAATTTAAGATTTCTTTCATTGCACCATTTTTTTAGAAGTCCAAGAAAATTGTCTGAGAACAAGTCCGCTACAACGCTGTAATAATCGATTCTGTGTCGTCCCGCTTCTTCTCCTTCCAAAATCAGATCGAAAATATGCGGTAAAAACGAGTAGCCTTTGCGGCTTTTAAAGTCATCATCAAAGCCGTCTTTCCAAACAAAAGCATTTGCCATTCTGGTTTCATCGTTAAATACTGCTTTAATTTCTTTGCCAAAGTATTTTTTGCATTGTTTGTAATACTTTTCGTATGTTGATTCAATAAAGCGTTTTGTAACATTATCATCAATATAGTTTACGCAACCGCTTCCGAAGTCTTCATAGGAATCGATTCTTATGTAAACCAGATATAACAATGTGTTTTTTTCCGCTTTATAGTTAAGCACCGCTGAAAACTCATCTTCGCTTATATATTTGGCCTCGGGAATTACAGTATTGCTTTGCTTGTCAATAAGCTTTACGTTATAAACAGCTTTGTTGTTTACCGTTCCAAGCTTTCTCAGTTGACACCTGAATATTTCCCCACGCTTTATTTCGTGTTTTTCGAAATTAAGATACTGCTCTCTGTTTTTTTCATCCTTGGTTAAGGTCTTGTTACAGGTGCCTGCGGGCCAATCCATTTCGTCATAGAGCCAAAGACTTTCTTTGTTCTTTCTTTTATATTCCAAAACCAGGTTTGTTTTTTCAAACCATTCATCATCAAGATAACCGCCGATATAACCTTCGCCGCCATTTAGTCTTGCATGTGGAATGGTGCTTTTTATGCCCGTTTGGCTTTTAAGCTTTAGCTGCCTTTCAAGCTCATCGTTATTTAATTTATCATTCCAAAACCAAAGAGGAATTTGCGCTTCATCTAAGCTTTTTTCACTTTTGGGATTTAACCAAATCTTTTTATCCATATTATCCTTTAACCGCTCCTGCCGCTATTCCGTTAATAAACTGCTTCTGCATAACCGCAAATACTATAATTAACGGTATTGCGCTTAAAACACATGATGCAAAAAGCACGTTCCATTGGGCGGGGTTTTGCGAATCTCCCAAAAATTGCAGCATTCCCACCGGCAGCGAATATTGATCTGATTTTGATACAAAAACCATAGGAAAGAAATAATCATTCCAAATCCACATACCCTGTGTAATTATTACAGATACAGTCGCAGGCTTAAGCAGCGGAAATACAACGCTGAAGTATCGCCTGATTACGCCCGCACCGTCCAAAAACGCCGCCTCTTCTATTTCTTTGGGGACGCTTTTCATAAAGCCGGCATACAAAAATACCGAAAACGGCAAGCTACACGTGATGAACATTATCATCGGTGTAAACCTTGAGTTAGGTATTCCGAAACGTCCGAAGTTTTGAGCTATCGGTACAATAACCATCTGAGCAGGTATTACAAGCCCCGCTATAAAGAAGTAATAAAATGCTTTACTCCATTTTGATATTACCCTTGAAATAGGATAAGCTGCCATGGATGAAATAAACACAACAACAGCTACAGAGCCTGCGGTTGTTATGATACTGTTCAACAATTCTTTCGGATATTTCATCCTTGAAAAGGCTTGCGCATAGCTTTCAAAAGTAAACTGTGAAAAGAGTTTTAAAGGAGATGTCATATTTGACGGATCCCTGAAAGAACTTGATAATACAATAACCAATGGAGCAATTATAATAACGCAAAAAGCGGCCAATACAATATACAAAAGAAGGGTTTTCCATGTAAATTTGGAATAGCTTTCAACTTCCTTGTATACTTTCTCTTTTTTGTTTTTCTTCATCACATCTCCACCTCCTTTTTGTTCAAAAGCCTGAGCATAAATATGGTAATTGCTATAATTACAATAAACGAAACGACCGACAAAGCGCTGGCCTTGCCCATCATCTGATCTTTAAAGGCAATCTTATAAATTGTGTACATAAGCGTATTTGTCGCTTTTCCCGGACCGCCGTTTGTCATAATAAACGAATAGTCAAATGCTTTTAAACCGGCTATTACATTTAAAATTATATTTATTGTTATGGTTGATGATATAAGCGGAAGCTTAACCTTTGTAAAAAGTTTCCAGGTTGAACAGCCGTCAATCCTGCCCGCTTCAATTAAACTTTCATCAACAGTTTGCAATCCTGCCAGATAGATAATCATCGTTGTACCGAAACCTTTCCAAATATCAACGATAATAATGGCAATAAGTGCAGTATTGAATCCACCGATAAGGTTGACGTTAGAGCCGTCACCTCCGAACAAATCTATTATGGACGAAATCATACCGCTTCCCGGCATGTATACGTAAGACCAAATAAATCCCACAACAATGGCACTAAACAGAGCCGGCATAAAAGAACATGTTCTGAAAAATGTTTTGCCTCTGAGTTTTGTATTTAAAGCCATTGCTACGGCCAAACCAAGTATGTTTGTTCCTACAACCACAAGTAAGGCATATATAAGCGTATTTTTAATGGAATTAACCAATGTGCCTTCACTGAATAATATTTTGAAATTGTCAAATCCTACGAAATTATAGTCATAATTAACACCGTTAAAATCGGTTACACTGTAATAAAACAGCTGGAAAATCGGTACGACCCAAAATACCACGAACAAAGCCAAAGCAGGAAGCATAAAAAAATAGAGTTTTTTTGGAAAAACCAAAGAATTATTTTTCAATTTAATCCTCCCTCGTGAATTTTAAAGACCTTGAAGACGCTACTTCAAGGTCTTTATTAAATTAAGCTTTAATTTTATTTGCTTGCTGCAAGTAATTCATCAAATTTAGCCTGCATTGCTTTTGTAATATCGTTAACAGTTGTACCCTGTTTTCCGATATATTCGCTAAGTTTTGATTCCATTTCTTCTTCTGTACCTGCCGGCCAAGCCTGATTGCACCAGTAGAATGCTTTTCCTTCTTCATAAAGGCTCATGAACTTGTCATAGATAGGATTTACCTGATCGTATCCATAACCATATGTAGGAATGATTCTTCCACTGTCAACATATGCTTTGTACATATCAGATTCGCCATCATAGAGCATTTCAAGGATAGCTTTGCATTCATCTTTGTACTGTGATCCCGAGTAAATTGCAGGACCTGCGCCAGGTGCCATAGCTGCGTATGTATCACCGTTTGATGCAGGAAGTGGGAAGTAACCTCTTGTGAAGTCTACCGCACCTTTAGCATCAACTACAGCCGCATAATCAAATGAACCATCGAAAATCATTGCTGCTTCACCGTCGATGAATTTCTGAATTGCCTGAGCGGAACCAAGACCGAGTGAGCTTGAATCAATGTATCCGTTGTCATAAAGAGTTGTATACATTGAAAGAACTTTGTCCCATGTTCCTTCGTCATTGAACTTTGTCTCGCCTGTTCTTAACTGTTTGTCATAATCAGGATTTGCTGCATAGATTTCGCTGCAGGCAATCTGATATAAACCAAACTGCATTACGAACATGTCTTTGTCACCCATTACGATAGGTGTAATTCCGTTATCTTTTAATGTTTTGCAAACATTAAGGAATTCATCCCATGTAGTAGGAACAGCCAAATTGTACTTAGCAAGCATGTCGGCATTGTAGTATGTACCAAGCATTGTTACACCACTTGGGATACCGTAAACTTCACCATTGTATGTGAATGATGAAGCACCTACGCCCGAAAGCTCGATTGCTTTCATGTCTGTAAGCGGTTCAAGATATCCGGCTTCAGCAAGGCCAAATACTGAGTTAGCGCCGGCATACATTGGCTGAACAAGGATGATGTCAGGGCACTCGCCCGAAGCAAGTTTTGTCTTCAATGCTGTGTAGTACTGATCATCAGGTAACTTTGTTACCTCCAATGTGATGTTAGGAAATGCTTCGTGAACAAGGTCAGGTAAAACCTCTGTTTCGAAGTCATTTTCTGCTGCTGTACCTGAGTACATCATTGTAATGGTGATGTCTCCGTCAGAGCCACCATTGCCGTTTTCATTACCGCTGTTATCGCATCCTGCCATTGTAAGCAGTCCGAGTGACATAACACCGGCAAGTCCGAGAGCTGCAAGTCTCTTCATTTTAATCATGTTTTTTTCCTCCCTAATAGATTATCATTTACTGATTGTTTAAATCTTAGCACAAAATTAGTGGACTTTTGTTATCAATAAGGGTATACTTTTGTTATATGTTTATTCGGTTTGTTATTTATTTAATGTCGGAGGGTTTGTAATGAGCTTAAAATCTAAGTTTTTCGTAATATTTTTCTTGGTATCCGCCATACCTATGGTTGTGGCCAGTGTATTTCTTTTTAACTACTACACCAATTTAAATAAAAAGAATATGTTGGATGTTTATGACAATATCTGCAAAAGTGCTTCCGTATCGACTCAACAATCGATTGAAACGGTAAAAACCACTCTTGACAGTTTGGCTTTCTACAACGACTCGGAAAATTCCATTATTAATGATATAAAAAAATATTCCTCCGGCGAAGAATATACAAGCTTTGATGTTTTGCAAAGTAACAAAAACATCAAATATTTGGCTGAAAACCTTATCTATTCCTCCGAAAACCTAAACGGTATCTTCATATTCACTTCCGGCGGTCAGTTAATCGGATACGGCAATAATATAGATATTTTGCCAAATTACAATCCAAGCGACGACAATTGGTACAAAGAAACCGTAAAAAGACATGGACGTGTATATGTAGGTGATGTTTCAAAGAAAGATTTCATTATATACGGCAAAGAATCCATTATTGTTTCAAAAGCTCTCTACAGCTTTGAAAATCACGAATTTTTGGGTGTTTTGATGGCGGATTTTACACCTGATTTGTTTAATCTAAACAGTGTAAACCCTCTTCCTCATTCGGTTCTTATTTCCATTGAGAACAATGACGGAAATATATTGTACTCCAATGTAGATGAGCTTTCATCTCCATATCCGGGAGAAAACAAAGAAAGTCTTATCAATTCATCTACTTTAAATTTGGATAACATTAAGCTTTCAATTTCGGCGAATCCCGATACACTTTACAAAGATATTGTGCCGGTACAATTCGCCATTGTATCAATATGTATAGTATATGTGATTGTTTGTATATTCGTTTCAATTATGATGTCTGTTTCGGTAACAACGCCGATATCCACCTTAAGTGTTTTGATGTCAAGGCATAAACTCGGCAACTTTGCCGAAAACGATAAATACCTAAAACGAAGTGACGAAATAGGAACTTTATATAACGAATACAACTCCATGATAGAAGAACAGGAAAAATACATAACCAGCGAATACAAAAACAAGCTGATTTCCTTGGATTCACAAATGAAATCTCTTGAGGCGCAAATAGATTCCCACTTTTTGTTCAATACCTTGGAAACCATCAATTCTCTTGCGGAATTAAACGGTGTGGATGATATTTCCAACATTTCAATATCATTGGGAAATATGTTAAGATACAGCATTAAAGCTAAAAGCGAGTTGGTTACCGTTTCCGATGAACTTGCAAATGTGGATGATTATATCACCATCCAAAAGATTCGTTTCAACAACAAATTTAAATTAATAACAAATATAGATGAAAATATACTTAATTGCAGAGTTTTAAAGCTTACATTTCAACCTCTTGTGGAAAATGCTTTGCAACACGGGTTGCTAAAATGCGAGGCCGGAGATACGATTACAATTTCATCAAGAGTTAAGGGAGATATGCTCTACTTTGACATTTCGGATAACGGCGTTGGAATAAACGAAAACCAGCTGGAACAAATAAGAGAAAACTTAAAACGTCCACCGGAATTTAAAGAGCTTGGAAAACGTTCCACCCAAAGTATCGGACTTAAAAACATCAGCAGTCGTATCGAGCTCTACTACGGCGCAGGCTTCGGTCTTATAATAAACAGCAAAGAAAACGAAGGAACAAAAATAAGCATCAAATTCCCGTTGTTAACCACGGAAAGCTAGATAAACAAGGAGATTTCAAAATGTATACATATATTGTAATTGATGATGAAATGCTAACAAGAAAAGGAACCATTAAAAAACTTGAAGATATGAGCTCCGAAATCAGTTGCTGTTGCGAGGCGGAAAACGGTGTGGAAGCCTTGGAGAAAATCAAAACTCACAATCCGGATATTATTATCACGGATATGAATATGCCTTTTATGGACGGAACAAAGCTTTTATCCATTTTATCGGAAGAATATCCGGAAAAGCAGATTATAGTCATAAGCAGCTATAAGGATTTTGAATATATTCACCAGGCAATCAAGGCCAATGCAATCGACTATATTCTAAAGCCTTTCAGAAAAGAAGAGCTTCAAAAGACCGTAAAAAAAGCCATAGAACACCTTGAAAGCGAGGATATGAGCAGCCGCCAAACCATTTCTTCCGACATAGCAAAGGAAGAATCGCTTCTTGATTATGATAAGCAGTTGTTGCACAGCTTACTTTTTGGTTATCAAAGCAGTGATATTAACCTTATTTCCAAAAAGTTGGCCAAAATAGCAAGCACTCACGACTATGTTCTTTTTAATATTCATAGCAGCAAAGCCATTACGGAAGCAAGCGTTAACAACTTTTTAAACGAAAACGGCTTTGGTGATTTGGCTGTTTTTTTCAAAAGCAAGCGCAGCAACAATGTTGGCTTTTTGATTCTTTTTGTTGGAAAGTCCTCTTCATTAAACATAAAAACATTTTGCAGCCAGATAGCAAACAACTTTGTATATCAATTTAATTTCGATCATCCTTTTTTGTGTTTCGGAATAAGCGAGCTTTACGATAGTTTACATAACTTAAACGATGCTTATCACGAAACCATATCCGCACTTAATATGCGAAAGCTCTCGGAAAATAACAGCTGTTTCTTTTTTGAAGACCGACCTAAGCAGTATCCGAAATACAACTGGTCCAAAAAAGAAGAATTGTTGTTTAACATCGAAATGGGAAACACGGAAAATGTCAGGAAGCTGATAGAATCCATGTTTGAGGATTATGTTGCGGACGACCTTTATGTGCACAGGGTTAAGCATATTTTTCTTCAACTGTTAAACGAATCCCAAAGCTTTTTAACGGATTTTGATGATGAAAGTCAGGGCGAAGCCTCACTGAATGTGGAAAACACTCTTAATAATCTTTTTTCGCTTGAAGAATTAAAAGATTATTATATGTCGTTTTTTTCAAACATCAGCGAAACCGCTAAAGAAAACAGCAACACAAATAATTACAATATTGTTGATAAATTGTGCGTTTACATTAAAAAGAACTACAGAAAAAATCTTTCTTTGGAAATACTCTCTTCCATGCTTTACATGAACAGAAGCTATTTAAGTCAATGTTTTAAAAAGCAAACGGGAGAAACATTTGTAGACTATGTTAATAATGTGCGAATCGAAAACGCAAAGACTCTGCTTAAAGGCTCTGAAAAGAAGGCATATCAAATAGCAAAATCTGTAGGATATTCTAATTCAAAATATTTCTTCAGAGTCTTCAAGAAAAAAACCGGCATGACCCCGGAACAATATAAAGAAAGTTGTTAGAGAAATAATCAAAAACAAGGCGTCTTTAGAATTTCTTCTAAAGACGCCCTTAAACTACCAAATTGCCTTTAGTTGTTTCTTAATAAAGTCTTTCCTTTTGCAAGGAATACAAGATAGCAAATATAGGAAACGATTTTAATAATACCTGCAATAATTGCCAAAACCATTGCGGCACCCGGTGCAACAGCACCCGAGAAACCGACTACAATAGAAATAATTACCATTATAGTAACCAATATTTCAATATTTCTTCCAAGGCTATCAATAACAGTATTGTTAAATTCTCTTGCAAATCTTCTTATACCGTCAACAACCATAAGCATAATTGCAAGGTTGGCAATTGTAGACACCGTATCCATAGTTGAAGAAAAAGAGTTATTTTGTGTTATTGCGCCGATAACAGCACCTACGATAGTCAAAATAAGAACTGTTATTGCTACCAAAAATGCCATTTTAAACATCGGATCATCCTGTCCTGCCTGATTAAGACCAACAAGATTTAAAATATAACAAAATACCAGCAAAATTGCGCCAATAAGCGTCATAGCCCCACCTATAATCATTACTCCGGTGAAGCTGCCAGCGCTTGTTATCGCATCATCCGCCAGCTCAGGTGCTGTAGATAAAGTAGTAACAATAATACTTCCTCCGATTGTTGCCGCAACACCTACAAGTGAAACTATTGCGCCGATAATGGCAAAAATCTCGGCAGCGAATATTTTACTTACGCCGCCGTACGCATTTGGATATCTCATGTGAAAACCCTCCTTTAAATATTTTATATACTACTCCCGTGTTACATGTGTAATGAAGTATCCTTATTATGTTAAATACTTTCCTAAACACAAGTAAATTGTACCATATTATATAAAAACATTCAATTTTTACTGCTATTATTAACAAATTGTTTACGTTTTCAGAATATTTTGTTTACATTTTAAAATAATATTTTTGCGCACAACAAAGGCGGCGCCTCAATATATGAAGTGCCGCCCGCCAGGCAATTATTATTAAATAAGAGCTAATGTATCTCTTGCAATCATAAGCTCTTCGTTTGTAGGAATTACAAGAACTTTAACTTTTGAATCATCTGTTGAAACGATTAAATCTTCACCGCGTTTGCTGTTCTGTGCGTCATCAAGTTTAACACCCAAGAACTCAAGGTGTGAGCAAACCATTTCTCTGATTGTTTTATCATTTTCACCGAGACCTGCTGTAAATACGATAGCATCAACACCGTTCATCTGAGCAATGTATGCACCAACGTATCTAACTACTCTGTGAGCGAATACATCCATAGCAAGTTTAGCACGTTTGTTGCCTTTTTCAATGCCTTCTTCGATATCACGGAAGTCGCTTGTGAATCCTGAGATACCCTGAACACCTGATTCTTTATTTAAAATTTTAAGGACTTCTTCAACCGTTTTATTTTCTTTCTTAGCGATAAACTCAACAATAGCAGGATCGATATCACCTGAACGAGTTCCCATAATAAGTCCTTCCAAGGGAGTCATACCCATTGATGTTTCAACTGATTTGCCGTGATCCACAGCACAAATTGAAGCGCCGTTACCAAGATGGCAAACGATTGTTTTAAGTGAATCGTATGGTTTGCCAAGCATTTCGGCAGCTCTTTTTGAAACGAAGCTGTGGCTTGTACCGTGGAAACCGTAACGACGAACTTTGTATTTTTCATAGTATTCATAAGGAATACCGTAGATGTATGCTTCTTCAGGCATTGTCTGATGGAATGCTGTATCGAATACCGCTACCATCGGTGTGTTTGGCATAAGCTCTTTGCAAGCATTGATACCGATGATATTTGCAGGATTGTGAAGAGGTGCAAGATCGTTGCATTCTTCGATTGCTTTAATAACTTCATCTGTAATAAGTGTTGATTTAGCGAATTTTTCTCCGCCGTGTACAACTCTGTGTCCTACAGCGCCGATCTCATCAAGAGATTTGATAACACCCTTGTTTGCATCGATTAATGAGTCAAGCACGAGTTTGATAGCCTCTGTATGTGTAGGCATTGGTGCTTCTGTTGTTTCTTTTTCGCCGCCTGCAGGCTGATATACGATTCTGCTTCCGTCGATACCGATTCTTTCGCAAAGACCTTTTGCGAGAACGTTTTCGGAATCAGAGTCAATTAACTGGAATTTAAGTGATGAACTACCACAGTTGATTACTAAAATATTCATTGTTTATTTCTCCTTAATACTTATAATACAAAAATTATTTTGAGCTTTCCTGAGCCTGAACTGCCGTTAATGCAACAACACCTACAATATCATCTGCGAAGCATCCGCGTGATAAATCGTTTACAGGCATTGAAAGACCCTGAAGTACAGGACCGTATGCATTTGCTTTTGCAAGTCTCTGAACCAATTTATAGCCGATATTGCCGGCTTCAAGACATGGGAATACGAGTGTGTTTGCATGTCCGGCAACTTTGCTTTCAGGTGCTTTAAGTTTTGCAACTTCTTCAACCAAAGCAGCATCGAGCTGAAGTTCACCATCAATATCGAACTGAGGGAATTTTTCTTTGGCAAGCTTTGTAGCTTCCTGAACCATTGTTACATTGTCATGTTTTGCACTACCCATTGTTGAGAATGAAAGAAGAGCAACTTTTGGATCCGCACCGATAAACTGTTTGAAGCTTTCTGCGGAAAGTCCTGCGATTTCAGCGATTTTTTCTGCTGTGAAGTCTGTATTAACAGCGCAGTCAGCGAATACGAAAAGACCTTTTTCACCGAATTCGCAATTAGGAACTTCAACAATGAAGAAACCTGATGTTGAGCTGATGCCCGGTTTTGTTTTTAATAACTGAAGAGCCGGACGAATTGTGTTACCTGTTGAATGGCAAGCACCCGAAACGGCACCGTCGGCATCCCCTGCTTTACACATAAGGCATGCATAATACATATAATCGCTGAACATGATTTTCTTAGCTTCATCATATGTCATACCTTTGTTTTTTCTGAGTTCTACGAAAAGGTTGATATATTCTTCTGTCTTTTCGTGTGTAGCCGGATCGATAATCGTAGCGCCCGAAATATCGTATCCTTTGCCGTATTTTTCGATTTCTTCTTTTGTTCCGATAATAACGATATTAGCAATGCCTTCTTTTATGATTTTTTCAGCGGCATCATATGTTCTAACATCCATTGATTCCGGAAGAACAATTGTTTTTTTGTCCTGTTTTGCTTTTGCTTTGATTTCATCAATAAATCCCATAACTAATAATTCCTTTCTGATAGTGCGGCCTTGTGGCGCGCTATTGCACGGCCTTGTGGCGTGCCATTGCACGGTCTAATGACCTAACCAAAAATGATTATAGTACATTTAAAGTTTAATAACAAGATTTTAGTTTAAAACAAAAATAATTTAATAAATAGTTAATAATTATGATTTCATTAATAAAATTTATAAGCCTTTTTGCTACAAGAATCTGTAAACGGTTGTGGAATCAAATACTTCCCCGGCTTCGACAATGTTAGATTCAAACTCCTTATGGTTTTCCGCATCCGGATAGCCCTGGCTTTCAAAGCAAAGTCCGCTTCTCATTCCATAAACCGCTCCGTCTTTGCCCTTAAGCCCATTAAGAAAGTTACCCGAATAAAACTGTACGCAAGGTCTGTCTGTTAAAACCATCATTCTGACTTTCCAGTTGCTTGAAGCAAGCTCCGCGACTTTGTTTAGTACAAAATCTTCTTTTTTTCTTATTCTTTTGGTGAAATTATAATAAAACATCTGCTCTGCTTGCTTTACTTCATCATCACTTTTATTGATGATGAAATTATGATCGTAACCCTTTGCAAGAACAATCTGCTTATCCTCTTCGTTCAAATCATCAAAGTTAAACTCTTTATCCAGAAATTGCAAATCTTTTCCGACGGTTTTCCTTCCGGAAAAATCCAGCGCAGTTCCCGAAACATCCATAATTTCGCCTGTCGGAATAAGATTATTATCGATTTTGCTTATTTTTTGAGAATACAATCTCAAATGCTGACCCATTGCATTGCCGCTTTTATGCCCGTCAAGGTTAAAATAGCTGTGATTTGTCGGATTGATTATGGTCTTTTTATCGCTTATAATCTTGTATTCGATAACGAGTTCATTTCTGTTGTTTAAGCTGTATATAACGAAAACGTCTTTTTTCCCCGGAAAGCCGTTAGTCTCTTCGTCTTTAAGATAAAAAATCACATGGTCCGCTTTGTTTTCCAATATGTGTTCTTCATCTTTATTTGCTGTTTCATCGTTATAATTCAAGTCTTTCAAAACAGTTTCCATTTCTTCAAAACTTATTGCCTTGAAAATACGATTGTGATAGCCTTTTGTCTTATGGCTGTGTAAGTTGTTTTCACCGTCGTTGACCTCAAGATGATATTCTTCCCCATCGATTTTGTAACAAGCTTTTCCAATTCGATTTGCGTTCGGACCCACAACAGCGCCTAAAAAACAATCATTGTTTTCATATGACTCAATATTGTCGAATCCCAAAACAACATCAATAAATCCGCCCTCTTTATCCGATAACGACAGACTTTGCAAAATCCCGCCATAGTTTAAAAATGAGGCTTTTATACCATTTGTGTTTTCCAATGTATATTTGCTTATTTCAATGCCGTCTTTAGTCTTTCCAAAAAATTCTTTTTCCATTTTATCCTCTTAATTCCGATTATTTTCTAAATAAATTTACAATTATTCTAAAAAACGCTGTTAAATTTTTAGTTCAAATTACAATTATCAAACATTTACATTATACACCAAATCCTTTAAAATAAACAGAAGAAGACATTTTTTAACTATTGCGTATATTTATAAAAAATGAGGTTTGTTAAATGAAAGTTGCTGCTATAATCGCGGAATTCAATCCCTTCACAAAAGGACACGAATATATAATAAAAAAAGCCAAAGAAATAACGGACTCCGACTACATTATCGTTGTTATGAGCGGAAATTACGTACAACGCGGAGAACCTGCCGTTTGCGACAAATATCTGCGCACAAAAATGGCTTTGGAATGCGGCGCTGATTTGGTTATAGAACTGCCGGTGGTATATTCTTGCGCCAGTGCCGAATACTTTGCAAAAGGCGCGGTTTCTTTGATTGAGCGTTTGGGACTTGTGGATTTTCTATGCTTTGGTGCGGAAAATGATGATTTAAACGCCCTTTCCGACATTGCCGAAATTCTCTTAAAAGAACCGGAAGAATATAAAGATATCTTAAAAGAAATGCTTAAAAGTGGCATTTCTTTTCCGGCAGCAAGAGCTGCGGCACTCAGTCAATATGTATTTTCCGACAATGAAAGTTCGAAAATTCTTTACCCGGACCTTATAAACGAAATAGTGTCTTCTTCAAACAACATTCTCGCAATCGAATATCTAAAAGCACTTATGGCCTTTAAATCAAACATTGTGCCTGTTGCCGTAAAGCGTATCGGTGCGGACTACAACGATTCGACAGTTAATGCATCATCGGATAATTTTGCCAGTGCATCCGCAGTCAGAAAGGCTTTATGTGAAAACAATCTTGTAGGCGTATTAAAATCCGTTCCTCTTAATTGCAACGAAATATTGGATCAAAACCGCGGAAAAAAACTACCGATCAGTCTTGACGATTTTTCTTTAATTTTGGGCGCAAAGCTTCTAGAATGCAAATCGGCCGAGGATTTGGAAGATTATCTTGATGTAAACAACGACTTTGCAAACAAGATTTTAAAAAATCGTTCTTCTTTTACATCCTTTAGCGGTTTTGCCGAAATGTTAAAGTCAAAAAACAATACTTTAACCGCTATAAATCGTGCTCTTTTACATATTATGCTGGGAATTAAATCTGATTATCTAAACCAACTTGCCAAATCGGGATATCACGAATACGTAAGAATATTAGGTTTTAAAAAAGATGCCACAAGCGAACTTATGGCTGCCGTAAAATTCGGATGCAATCTCCCAATCATCACCAAAATGGCTGATTTTGAAGGTTCGCCTTTAATGGATTTAAATATTGCAGCCGACAATATCTACTCACTTGTAGTAAGAAATAAGTTTGAAAACAAACAATTAAAAAACGAGTTCAACTCAGGACTTACCATGATATAATAAAAAATCCGTATTAAAGCGTCGGTATGCACTCACCGACGCAATAATACGGATTTTTCTTTAATATACTGATTATTAGTTTTTAAAACTATGTATAGGTGCAGGGATTCTGCCGCCACGATCGACAAATGCCGAACAATCGAACTTGCTAACCGGCATAATTGGCGCGTAACCAAGAAGACCACCAAATTCCACGGTATCGCCCACTCCCTTACCGATAACAGGAATAATACGGACAGCTGTTGTTTTCTGGTTGATCATACCGATTGCAGACTCATCCGCAATAATACCTGCGATTGTTGTGGCCTTTGTATCTCCCGGAATGGCTATCATATCAAGACCTACAGAACATACGCATGTCATAGCCTCGAGTTTTTCTATTGAAAGGGCTCCCGCTTCAACGGAATCTATCATGCCCTGATCCTCACTGACCGGAATAAATGCACCGCTCAAACCACCTACATAAGAAGATGCCATAACGCCACCTTTTTTAACCTGATCGTTTAAAAGAGCAAGTGCTGCGGTTGTTCCCGGAGCTCCTACATATTCAACACCGATTTCTTCAAGGATTTCGGCTATGGAATCACCTACAGCAGGTGTAGGAGCAAGAGACAAATCGATGATTCCGAAAGGAACACCCAATTTTTCCGATGCTTCTTTTGCAACAAGCTGACCGACACGCGTAATCTTAAATGCAGTCTTTTTAATTGTTTCGCAAAGAACTTCGAAGCTTTTGCCACGAACCTTTTTAAGAGCACTGTTAACAACACCCGGTCCGCTGACACCGACATTTATAATGCAATCTGCTTCTGTTACGCCGTGGAATGCGCCTGCCATAAAAGGGTTATCATCCGGTGCATTGCAAAGCACAACAAGTTTTGCGCAACCGATGGAGTCGTTTTCTTTTGTAAGTTCAGCTGTCTCTTTAATGATATCACCCATAAGGCGAACAGCATCCATATCGATACCTGTCTTTGTAGAACCGATATTTACACTTGAGCAGATAAAGTCAGTGCTTGCAAGAGCCTTTGGAATTGAACGAATCATAAGTTCTTCAGCAGGTGTCATACCTTTTGAAACAACTGCGGAATAACCGCCAAGGAAGTTAACTCTGCATTCTTTTGCTGCTTTATCAAGCGTTTTTGCAACTTCTACATAATCATCTATAGTTTTGCAGGCATTGCCGCAAACAAGCGAAATAGGCGTGATTGAAATACGTTTGTTAACGATTGGTACACCGTATTTTTTTTCTATATTTTCACCGGTTTCCACCAAGTTTTTGGCAAGTCTTGTGATTTTGTTATATATATTTGTTTTTAAAGTCTCAAGATTATCAGTTACGCAATCAAGAAGTGAAATACCCATAGTGATGGTACGCACATCCAGGTTGTCATGTTCAACCATTTCATTGGTTTCGTTTACTTCAAAGTAGTTTATCATTTTATAAAATCCTCTTTTTTACTCTGTCTTTTGTTTGGACTTTTTGGCATTAAATACGATGCATTGCATCAAAAATCTCTTCGTTCTGAACTTTAATCTGAACACCGATTTCTTCGCCGAGTTTTGCAAGCTCGTCTGCTATATCTCCAACAGATTTTGAAACATTTGTTGTATCTGTAATCATCATCATGTTAAAGAAGCCCTGAACGATCGTCTGTGAAATATCAAGGATATTAACGTTGTTTTCCGCAAGGTATGTACAAACCTTTGCAATAATTCCGACTGTGTCTTTTCCGATAACTGTTATGATTGTTTTTCTCATTTTCTCTTCGGCTGTAAAGCCTATCTCCTTTTTTAATAATAAACGAATGATTAGAGTTAATATTAATGGAATGTATACAAAATGTCAACAAACTTATTTCACTCAGTCAATGTATATTTCCGTTGATTTCTCGTGACTTGCCGCTATGATAGGGAAATCATCGCCTTTGTATTTATTGTCCGCAAAATCAATTTCGCATTTTACCGCCTCAAGAGCAAGGTCCACATAGTTGTTTTGCTTGCTTAAATGACCTATTACTACTTTTTCCAAATCATCATGCATAATTTTTGAAATAAGCTTGCCCGAGGATTCATTGGATAAATGGCCTCTGGCACTAAGGATTCGCTGTTTTAAATAATACGGATAAGGGCCGGTTTCCAACATTCTCACATCATGGTTTGATTCAACCAAAAGAGAATCCAAGCCTTTAAGGTTCTTTACCACATAATCGTCGAAATATCCCAGGTCCGTGCAGATGCCAAAAGCATGTCCCGCGCATTCCAATCTGTAAGCAACAGGGTTTGCTGCATCATGAGATACGGAAAAAGGATTTATCCTTATATCAGCGATTTTAAATGCCTTGTCCGGCTCTATTTCAACAAATACCGGCTCGTTCTTAAACTCATTTTTTCTTTTTATTTCTTTTATTGTTTCTTTTGTTGCATAAATCGGAATACTGTCCTTATTTTCAATAACTCGGAGGGCGCAGATATGGTCTGAATGCTCATGGGAAATCAAAATTGCATCCATTTTCGAAACATCCGTGTCGTAAGCTCTCAAACCTTCATTTATCCTCTTTTTGCTGATTCCCGCATCTATAAGGATGTTGGCTTTTCCGCTTGAAAAATAAGAACAGTTACCATCGCTACCGCTTGCAATATTTGAAAAAATCATATGTTACGACTTTCTGTATCATTATTTTTATTTTATCAAAGAAATGGTTTTCTTCAGCAATTCATACATTCTTGCGGTTGACTCAATATCCAGTCTTTCATTCGGTGTATGAATATCCGGTATATTCGGTCCGTAGGACACAGCCGACTTAACCTTTGTCTTGGAAAGAATGATTCCGCACTCAAGACCCGCATGAACAATATTTACAACAGGCTCTTTTCCCGTAAGTTCTTTGTAAACTTTTGTCATAATCGGTGCAATTTCGTTTTCCGGATTGTATGTCCAAGCCGGATAATCTCCGGAATAAGAAATGCTTCCGCCCAAATCTTTTATAAGAATCTCCAAAACATGTGCAAGTCTTTTCTTTTTTTCACCATTGGAACTTCTTACCAAGTAACAAAAACGTATATCGGATTCATTCATTCTAAGCATTCCCAGGTTAAGGGAAGTTTCAACTTTTTCTTTATCCGCCTGCTCAAAAGCTTGAACTCCCCAAGGCGCAAGTTTTAAGAATTTTATAAACTTTTCGTTTGTCTCTTTTGATGTTGTTTTAAACTTTTTAACATCATCCGATGAAGAAATACCATCAAAACTTGCAACCGTATCTTCGGATAGTTTATTAAAGCTTATGTAAAGCCCGGAATCGCTTTTATTGTATTCCAGCTTTAATTCCTTTTCCATTTCGGATATTTTATTTTTAATTTTATTTTCATCCGAAGGCTTAATACTTACTATGCTTTCGCATTTAGCGCAAATGGCATTATCCATTTTGCCGCCGTATATGTATTTTAATCTGATATCAGAATCATAAGATAATTCATCCAAAACTATAGCCAACAAGTTATTGGCATTGGCTCTTTGCTTATCAATCTCAATTCCGGAATGACCGCCTTTAAGACCCGAAATCACAAGACTGTAATCATCTCCCGCAAATTCTTCATCATGTTCTACGGGAAGGCTTAAATCGGCTTTCACGCCACCCGCGCAGCCAAGAGTAAACTCTCCTTCGATTTCGGAATCTATATTGATTAATATCTCACCTTTAAGAATTGATAAATCGGCTTTTGTGGCACCGATCATTCCTATCTCTTCATCTACCGTAAGAAGTATTTCAAGAGCCGGATGAGGAATGTCTTCTTCCAAAAGCGCAAGTGCATAAACCGCACCGCTTCCGTCATCTCCTCCAAGGGTTGTTCCGTTGGCCTTTATATAATTCCCTTCGATTCTAAGTTCCAAAGGATCGGTCTCAAATACATGATTGCTTGAAGAAATCTTATCAGGAACCATATCTATATGACCTTGAACAATGACCGTTTTCGCATTTTCATACCCGGCCGTGGCGTCCTTAAAAATAATAACATTTCCGTATTCATCTTGAATGTATTTAAGGCCGAGATTTTTTGCAAAATTTACGCAGTAATCGCTGATTGCCTTTGTATGTCCCGATGGATGGGGAATGTTGCAGATATCTTCAAATATTCTAAATACGTTTTCAGGTTTTAAATTCTTTAATACTCTTTCCATTTAAATCACCTTTTCGGGCTGTATTATTCTTTGTTTGCCAAATAGCCGGCAATATTAAAAAGGGATGTTAAACATCCCTTAGTAATTATTCTTCGTCAAGATTTACAGTGTAGTCTTCCAACTCATCAGCAATGGCTTCGGCACCTACTTCCGCGCTCTCCTGTGTTTCTTGAGGTCCGATAAGTTGCTCTCTGTTTAATATAACTGTTTCCAATGTTTTTTCGAGACCTTCAACAACACTGTCATGACCATTCTTTGTGGTTTTGATATATTCTTGATGATATGCGTTTGAAGCTTCAATCAAAGCTACGCTTCTTGCATTTGTATCCTGTATTGTCTGTGTAAGAAGAGACTGAATACTTGCAAGCATGCTATCAAGATATTCGCTTGCGGCTTCTTTGTATGCATTGGCTTCGGCTACGGCATTGTTGATAATTTCTTCTGCCTTATCATTGGCATTTTTAATTACCTCATTTGCCTGAACATAAGCCTGCTGCATTATTTCATGTTCGCTTACAAGCGTAGTTGTTTTTTTATTTGCTTCCGCTATCATTGCTTCCGCTTTAAGCTTTGCATCTTTTAAAATAGCGTCTTTATTTTCAATAATTTTTTGGTATTTTTTTATTTCATCCGGAGTCTTAAGCTTCAATTCACTGAGAAGCTCATCCATTTCATCTTTATTGACAATTATCTTTGTGCTTGATAAAGGCTGAAACTTGCAATTATCAATATACTCCTCGATTTCAGAAATAATTTGTTCAATCTTGCTCATACCATTTCTCCATTATTTATTTTAGTTGCTGCGCTCTTTAATCTTGTCCAAAACTTTGTCCTGAACGACTCTAGGAACAAATTTGGATATATCACCGTTAAATGCTGCAACTTCTCTGACAGTACTGGAACTTAAATAAGCATAATCCAGATTGGTTGTCAAAAATACTGTATCCACATCACAATTGAGAACTCTGTTGGTTTGCGACATTGAAAGCTCGTATTCGAAGTCGGTAACGGCTCTGAGTCCTCTGACCATTACGGCTGCATTGTTTTTCTTTGCAAAATCCACAGATAATCCATCAAAAATCTCAACCGAGACATTATCAAGATGCTCCGTGACTTTTCTTATCAAATCGGCTCTTTCTTCCGGTGAAAGAAGATGATTCTTTGATTTATTTTCGAGTACCCCTACGACCAGATGATCAAACATCTTTGAAGCACGCTCAATAATATCAACGTGACCAAAAGTTACCGGATCAAATGTTCCGGGATATACCGCTTTACTCATTTTTTTAAGCAAGTCTAAGAAAAACGTGTTTGTTTGTCTTATACTTTTTCTCCTTTGTTATTTGATATCCGAGTTTTTCAACGAATTCAAAATCTCGATTCAAATCAGCCTCAATAATTATCAGAGATTCTTCATTTACGAGTTTGTTATCTTTAAGCTTTGCCAAAATATCATTTTCGCTTTCAAGCTTGTAAGGAGGATCCATAAAAACAATATCATAGCAAGCCGTTAAAGAATCCAATGCATGAGGTAAGGATTTTGTAACCAACTCCGCCTCATCTTCAAGCTTAGTGGCCTTTAAATTGCTTTTAATACATTTTATGGCTTCAACGGCATTTTCGACCAGTGTTGCGTGTTTTGCCCCTCTGCTCAATGCTTCTATGGCAATTGCACCACTTCCGCTGTATAAATCAAGAAACATCGCATCTATAATAATCGGATTTATCATATTAAACAATGTTTCTTTGATTCTGTCTGTTGTAGGCCTCGTATCGAGTCCTTTAGCCGTTATTAAATTAATTCGTCTTGCTTTTCCCGCAATTACACGCATTTAAATCTCAACCAATTATTGAATTTTCTGATAGAAGAATGATCTTTTCGAGTCATAGTTAAGAGTCTTGCACTGCATCATCTGCTCTGTACTGCCCACAAAGAGAATGCCTTCTTTAACCAATGACTGATTGAACTTTTTGAATATATCATTCTTACATTCATCAGTGAAATATATCAAAACGTTTCTGCAAACAATCATATGACAATCCTTTGGATACGGATCTTTCAATAAATCATGTTTCTTGAATTCAACGCATTTTTTGACTTCATCACTGATTTTATAACTGTTATCACCGATTTTTGTAAAATACTTATCAATGTATTTTTGTGGTAAACCGGCTACACTCTTTTTGTTATAAAGGCCTGCCTGTGCTTTTGAAAGAACAACATTATCAATATCCGTTGCTATAATCTTTATGTTGGACATTGGAATGTGATCCGCCAAAACCATAACCAAAGTATATGGTTCATCACCTGTTGAGCAGGCTGCACTCCAAATTTTAAGTCTGTTACCGAATTTATTCATAAGTTCAGGTAACATTTCCTCCTCAAGAACCTTCCACTGAGGTGGATTTCTGTAAAACTCGGAAACATTGATTGTGAGGAAGTTAACAAATTCTTCAAAATAATCCTTGTCGGATGAAAGCTTTTTTGCATATTCATCGTATGAAGGAACCGAATGCTTCGCAATCAATGAATCGATTCTTCTTTTCATCTGTTTTTCTTTGTAAGCATCCAAATCAATTGTTGTTAACTTATATACCTCTTTCTTAAACCCCGTCCAATCCATTATATATCTCCTCCTAGCTTAAAATATATGTTACTAATCCCCGTATAATACATATTATTCAGCTGCTTCTTCAGTAACTTCAGCTGCAGTTTCTTCTGCTGCAGGAGCTTCTTCTTCAACCTTTTCATCAACAGGTTCCAAAACCTTCATGCTTAAGCTGATTTTCTTTTCTTCTTCGTTGAAGTCAACAACCTTAGCTTCGATTTCCTGTCCGATTTTAAGTACATCTGAAGGTTTTTCAACATGTTTTCTTGAAATCTGTGAAACATGAAGTAAAGCATCAACACCTGCTTCAAGTTCTACAAAAGCACCAAAGTCTGTGATTCTTGCAACAACACCTTTTACAACTGTTCCCACAGCGTAATTGGATGCTGCATTAACCCATGGATTTGATTCAGGGAATTTAAGACTTAAAGCAACTTTATTTCCTTTTATTTCTTTAACGAACGCTTTTACAACATCGCCCGGTTTGAATACTTTTTTAGGATTTTCGATTCTTCCCCATGACATTTCTGAAATGTGAAGTAAACCGTCAATTCCGCCGAGATCGATGAATGCGCCGAAGTCAGTAATGTTCTTAACTGTTCCTTCAACGGTCATGCCTTCGCTGATTCTTTCCAAAGCTTCTTTTTGTTTTTCGGCTTTTTCAGCAACAACAAGACTCTTACGATCGCCTATGATTCTTCTCTTTCTTGGATTAAATTCTGTGATTACAAATTCGATTTCCTGACCTTCGTATTTTGAAAGATCTTTCTCAAATACGTCTGAAACAAGACTTGCAGGAATGAAAACTTTTGTTTCATCAACCACAACACTTAAACCACCCGGAAGTGCCTGAGTAACGGTAGCTTTTAAAACTTCTTTGTTTTCAAAAGCTTCTTCGAGTCTCTTGCTTCCAAGTTCTGCCGCAAGTCTCTTGTATGAAAGAAGCACCTGGCCCTCACCGTCATTAACTTTTAAGATTTTCGCCTGCATTGTGTCGCCTTCGGAAACCATTGTTGTAAGGTCTGCGCCCGGTGTGTTGGTATATTCGTTTCTTGTGATAATACCGTCTGACTTGTATCCGATATTTAAGACGATTTCGTCTTCTTTAACACTTATGACTGTGCCCTCAACAACATCTCCTGTACGTATTTTTTTGTCATATTCGTCTAACATTTGATCAAAACTCATTTCTGACATTGTTTTGAACCTCCTCAATAATATTATTTGGGGTAGACGCCCCCGCTGTAATACCTACGCAAGTGCTGTTGTTAAAGTTACACGAATCCAAATCATCAACTGTCTGAATGTAGCATGTTTCTCTACAGTTTTTACTGCATATTTCGTACAGTTTACGCGTATTTGAACTATCTTTGTTGCCTATGACTATCATAACATCGACTTCTTTAGATATCCGTTCCGCTTCTTCCTGCCTCTCATGTGTAGCATTACAAATTGTGTTTAAAACAAGTATATCATAACCTTTTTTCTCAATAATTTCAACAATATTTTTAAAATTATTGTGATTAAATGTGGTCTGAGAGACCATACAATATTTCTTGTTTTTATCAAGTTTTAACGCATCGGCTTCCGACGCATTTTTTATAACAAGGGGGGCCTTGCAAGACCATCCCGTTATACCCATTACTTCGGGGTGTTTTTCATCCCCCACGATAATAATCTCATAGCCCTCTTTGCTATGCTTTTCGACTATTTCGTGAATCTTTTTAACAAAAGGGCATGTGGCGTCAACAAGTTTAAGATTATTCTTGCGAATTATTTCATATATCTTTTTCGGAACACCGTGAGATCTGATAATTACCGTCGCTTCCTTTAAGCCTTCCAGCTCCTCCGCATTGTTGATAACATCCACGCCTTTTTCCTTTAAATCCGACACAACCACGTCATTGTGAATTATGGGTCCGAAGGTATATATTTTGTTTTTTTCGTTTAATGCTATTTCGTTATAAACCGTGTCCACCGCTCTTTTCACGCCAAAGCAAAATCCCGCGGTTTTTGCAAGAATAGTCTTCATTTTTTCTCCTTTTGGCTTAAAACAAGATTTTGAATCCCTGTGTATGCCATAAAAGTTTCAAAATCAAGCAATTGCCTTCTTGTAAAGATTTATAATGCTGTTTTTGACTTCATCTATTGTCATACTTGTTGAATCAAGTAAAATCGCATCATCCGCCTGTTTAAGAGGTGATTCTTTTCTTGTTGTGTCGCGCTCGTCACGCATTGCTATTTCGGCTTTGGTTTGTTCAAGATCAACCGTTACGCCTTTTTCCGCCATTTCATTTACTCTTCTTTTTGCACGTTCTTCAACGCTTGCCGTCAAGAAAACTTTTAATGTGGCATTTGGAAGAACCACAGTGCCTATGTCGCGTCCGTCCATTACCACATCGGTATTTGCCGCAAGTTCTTGCTGCATCTTAACCAGACGACTTCTGACTCTGCCATAAACCGATACTGCCGATGCACCATTACCAACTTCTTCGTTTCTGATGGTTGATGTTACATCTTCATCATCAAGAAAAATCTTCTGACTTCCGTTGATGTATTTAATAGTTACTTTTGCGTTTTCACACTCTTTAACCACGTTCTCCTCATCCTTAACATCAATGCCGGATCTTATACAAGATAATGCGATTGCTCTGTACATCGCTCCGGTATCAACATAAACAAAGCCAAGCTCTTTGGCTACCATTTTTGCTATGGTGCTTTTTCCCGCACCCGCAGGTCCGTCAATTGCTATATTTGCCATAATAATTCCTCTCTTATGCTTGTTATGATTATTTTAAAATCAAACACTGAGTCCGGCAAGTCGTCCCGTTGACCAGGCGATTTGAAGGTTGTATCCTCCGGTAAATGCATCAACATCAAGCATTTCACCGCAAAAAAACAGATTTTCAACCTTTTTTGACTCCATTGTTGCAGGATTTATTTCATTTACGCTAATTCCGCCACATGTAATAATGGCTTCGTTAAAGCCTCTGAGTCCCGAAAAAGTCATTTCAAAATTTTTCAAAAGCGAAGTCAAAGAATTTCTTTCTTTTTTGGATACTTCGTTTACTTTCTTATCCGGATCTATTCCGGATAGGTTTATAATGACGGGAATCAGCTTCTTCGGAAGAAGTTTTTCCAATGAATTTTTAAAGGACTTATTCTTAAATTCGTCAAAATCTCTTAAGATTCTCTTATCAAGCTCTTCCGTGGAAAGTGCCGGTTTTAAATCAATAAAAATCTTTAAATCTTCCTTTGATTTCAAACGATTTACCACGCTTGATGCGGAAATTACAAGAGGTCCGCTGATGCCGAAATGCGTAAACAACATTTCTCCGAAATCCTTATAAACGCTTTTATTCTTTGATTTGATTTCCAAGCTGACATTTTTCAATGAAAGGCCCTGTAAGTCTTTTACAAATTCCTCTTTAATGTTAAAAGGCACCAAGCCCGGCAACAAGTCCACCGTTTTAAGGCCCAGTTTTTCGGCTTGGCCAATTCCCCATCCGTCGGAACCCGTGGATTGATAGGATACACCTCCCGTTGCGACAATTATTTTATCGAAATAGAGTTTCTCCTTGCTATCAAGTATTATATAATCAATCTTTTTTTCGTATTTGTCATTATTGTTTTCTTTGCAAACAATATCCGCAACCCGGCTGTTTAAGCGTACTTCGGCTCCGGTCTTTTTTAAAGCCTTTGCAAGAGTTGATATAACATCCGATGATTTATCCGATGCCGGAAATACGCGATTTCCTCTTTCTACTTTGATTTCCAAACCGTAACTTTTAAAAAAGTCACACACATTGTCGGAATTAAAGGAATAAAGGGCGCTGTACATGAACTTTTTGTTTTTTAATATATTATTAAAAATATTTTCTTCATCCGAGGCATTTGTAAGATTACATCTTCCCTTGCCTGTGATATAGAGCTTTTTTCCGAGTTTTTCGTTCTTTTCCAAAAGCGTAACCTTATTTCCGGCTTCGGCCGCCGTGACAGCTGCCATCATACCGGCGGCACCGCCACCGATAACGCAGACATTACTCATTTATATCACCTTCCGGTTTTCTTTCCATTATTTTGGAAATATCATCAACAATGTCAGACGCCAATCCGTTTTCTATATCTTCTTCAATAAGCTCGGTCATGCTGAATTTAATTCTTACATCTTCATCAACGTAATTAATCTCGTCACCACCGTAAACTTGATAATCGGCCCATACCTTATCAAGTTGTGTAAGTGTATCTATTACCTCTTCTTTCTTGATAATGCAAAGGGCAACAATTAACGCATTTATAAGAGATAACGGTGCAACCAAAGAATCCACAACGGTAATCATATCCGTTCTTGCAAATAGATTACAGGACGAATACAAAACCATAGGTGAATGCTTCGAGTCGGTAATGCAAACAACTTTTGCGTTTTTGTTGTTTGCATATTCCATAAGTTTAAGCGTTCTCATGGAATAGCGCGGAAAACTGATTCCGATAACCACGTCATTTTCCGTAAGGCGAAGCATCTGTTCAAAGGTTTCGCTGGAGTTATTTGTTGTTATCTCAACAACATTTTTAAACATCATTCGCAAATTGAATGCGAAAAAAGATGCCAAAGGCGCACATGCGCGAACTCCCACCACATATATGGTTTCCGCATCCAAAATGCTGTCAATTGCTTGACTGAAAGAAAGATAATCAAGCAAATCAAGACTAAGTCGGATCTTTTCCATATCCGACTTCATGACTGTTTTAATAATTTCACTTTTTGTTGTTTTACCTGTTGGGACCTCGATTTTTTCGATTGAATCGAGTTTTTCACGAACCAAAGACTCTAAGGCTCTTTGAAATTGCGGATATCCGTCATATCCGAGCATTGTTGCAAAGCGCACCACCGTGGATTCGCTGACCCCTACGATTTTTCCGAGCTTTGCGGCAGTCAAAAACACAGCCTTATCATAATTTAAGGCTATATATTTGGACAATTTCTTTTGTCCTTTACTCATACACGAGATTTTTTCATCGATTTTATCTAACAGACTTTTATTATCTGACATTTAACAATCCTTTTATTCTTCAACCACTTCGTCTCCGGCAACTAACATAATAAGCCCATTTACCGGAATGGCACTTTGGACCTCATATGATTTTCCGTTAACCGTGATCATTAATTTTTCGTATCCCGATACACCAGGAAGAGTTTTTATATCCTCCAAAGTCCTGGCACTTTTAGACATTTTTAACATAATTCACACCATCTAAAATAATAACATTCTTAAAGTAAATTATATTAAAAATATAAAGAATTTGCAATCATAAATCAAATTTAATCTGACCCTCGATTTCATCAACGGCCTCGCGTTTGAAATCCTCGATTTTTTCGGAATTGACGATAGGAAGCTCTTCCACCGAAGAAAGTCCGAATCTTCTTAGGAACTCTTCCGTTGTACCAAAAGTAAGAGGTCTTCCCGGAGCATTTAAGCGCCCTCTTTCCTCTACCAATCCGACTTCAACCAATCTGTTGATTGCATGGTCGCAATTTACACCTCTGATTTTGCTGATTTCGCCCTTTGTAATAGGCTGCTTGTATGCAACTATTGAAAGTGTTTCCAATTGAACATCCGTAAGAACGTAATCACGTGGTTGTGCGGCAACTTTTGCTATATAGTCGTACATTTCCGCCTTTGTACACATTTGATAAGAATCGTTTAATTCAACGATTGTAATGCCTCTGTCTTCCGCAAGATATTTGTCCATCATATTTTTGATGATTTTTCTTGTGGTATCTTCGTCATGATTGATTGCATCCGCGATTTTTTTAAGTTCTACGGATTCTCCCATGGTAAATAAAATGGCTTCAATCGCTGACTCCAATTTTTTTATCATTCTTTCATCTATCTCCATTTTTTAATCCTTAATATCAATTTAAAAGATAACTACGCCGCGCAAATCTTTATATCATCGAATATCTTTTCCTGAACAATGAGTATTTTACCCATCTTCATAAGCTCCAGAATCGCCAAGAACGTAACGATTATCTGCATCTTAGAGCATTGTTCCATAAGGAGTGCTCTAAAGGAAAATTCTTTGTGATTGCCCGCATATTCCATAACGAAATCAAGCTTTTCTTCAAGACTTACTTCGTCTTTCTCAATCTTTCCGAAATCTTTTCTGACTTCGTCATATTTATTGACACTGCGCTTCATAATGTCTTTAAAAATACTGTTAAGTTTGTTTAAAGTAATGTCACCCAAATATTGATCCATATCAATCGGTGCATAGCAATCTTTAAGCTCTTCGGGAAGAGATGAAGCTTTAAACAAAACTCTTGCGGCATCAATTTGTTTATCTTTAAGTTCAAGTGACATGTATTTGTAAAGCTTGTATTCCAACAATCTTTCCACAAGTTCCGCACGTGGATCTTCTTCTTCGCCGTCGGCGCTTACTTCTTTTGGCAGAAGCATCTTGGATTTGATGTCAAGAAGCGTTGCAGCCATAACCAAAAAGTCGCTGACAATGTTTAAATCCTTTGTCTGCATGGCATTAACGTATTCCATATACTGTGCGGTTATTTCAACAATCGGAATATCATATATATTAACTTTGTTTTTTTCGATTAAGTTTAAAAGCAAATCAAGAGGTCCCTCAAATGCTTCAAGTCTTACTGAAATTCCCATGATAACTCCCTTTTTGACGATATCTTGTGTTTAAAATAAATTATACACACAAAATATTGATTTTTCAAGAACAATAACTTTATGTAACCAATAAGGCCGATTTGAGCGTTTTTTAATTTTTCACAAACAGGCGGATGATTATTGTTTGTAAAAAATGTTATAATCTTTATATAAAAATTATTTTGGAGAAAATTATGACTTATATTATTTTAATTGCTGCGGCCGTAATAGCAATATTGGCCTTGAGAAACATATATGAACTGTACAATTTCAATATTACCGACTATGATATTTCCACAGATAAAATCAAGCAAAATCATAAATACGTATTTTTAACCGATCTTCACGAAAGAAGCTACGGAATTGATAATGAACTGTTATATCAAGCTGTTGTAAAACAAAATCCCGATGCTGTTTTAATCGGCGGAGATATGTATATTTCTCTTTCAAAAGATGAAATTCCAAACGAAAAAACTTTAAACAAAATCAGTCGCACCACGGATTTTATTATCCGTTTGGCAAAAAAATTCAAGGTTTACTACGCATATGGTAATCATGAAGTAAAAAGCTTTGAAAATTCTTATTTTTTAAATGCCATGAATATGCTTAAAGATGCCGGCGTTGTTTTTCTCGACGATGAAAGCACATCTTTGGGCGACAACATTAGTTTAAGCGGTCTTTCCATTGACAGAAGTCTTTATCTTAAATTTAAAAATGCGGTTATGCCCGATAATTATATTTCATCCAAATTGTCCGCAAGAGATGATGAAAAATATAATATCTTGCTTGCGCATTCACCTTTGTTTTTCAAAAACTATGCGGAATACGGCTCCGACCTTTGCTTGTGCGGTCACTATCACGGAGAGTTTTTGATTTCACCTCAATTTATACCTTTTCCAAAATACTATGCCGGTCTTTTTAAAGAAAAATCCACTGATATGATTGTCAGTCGAGGAATCGGTTCTCACACCGTAAACATCAGAATATTAAACAAGCCTGAGGTTGTTATCATAAACCTCAGGCCCGAATAGTTTTTAATTAATTTATTGAATTGTGTAGCTTTCAGTTTCACTGAGAAGATATTTATCGTCTCCAACCTGTCCTACTTTAATCTGTGTTCCGGCTTCCAATCCTTCTTCTGTCTTAAAGAATATTGTATTCGGATTTACAAAATATGTTCCTTGGTAATCATCACCGATAAACACAAGACTGTAATTTGTGAAGTTCTCGCCTTCAACAACGGTGTAGTTTGATGGATTTGCAATCATATCTTCATACTTGCTGTTGTAATCCTTTGTAGGATCTTTAGCTTTAAGTCTTTCGATAAATGCATTTACATCATCACTTGTTGCGGTTCTTGTTCCCGTGATGGATATAGGTCTTATACCAAAATGCATGTTGGTTGTTTCGTATGGTAATGTACCGCCGAATGCGTTTTGATCACCATAAAGAATATCATAAGCAAGGTTCTTAAGACCGCTTAAATACTCATCTTCTGAAACATTTCCGTTATAAGTCTGATGATAGTTGTTTATAACACCGGCATTTACACCGATTGATTTCATAACGTTTGAAAGAAGCTGCCATGCCTCAACATTAACATTATCTTCCATCTGAAGACCAAAATTATTCCAAACAACATAAGGTGTATATAAAGCATCACCGTAAGTTAAATCGTCATCTTCGAGATTAAGGCTTGGAAGGTGGTCTCCGTAAAGAACAAGTATTGTATCCTCGCCTTTTTCGTTAATTGCATCAATTAACTGTGAAATAAACTCATCCATTTCGTGAATCTGATTTGCATAGTATTCCATTGAGTAGCCTTCAACACCTTCAGGCTGTTTTGTAACTCTTACTGCAGGATTTTCAAGTACTTCCTCGCTTGGATAGCTACCATGTCCCTGTACGGATACTGTAAATACAAAATCCTGATTTTCCGTGGAATTAATGCAATCCATGATTGAATCGGTCAAAATGTAGTCTTTTGCCCAGTTTTTGTATGTCCACTGTGTAATATTCATGTATTCCATTGATGTAAATGTATCAAAACCAAGGTTTGGATAAACCGTATGTCTTTGATAGAATGTTGCATCGTTATTATGTAATGCATGAGTTGAATAATTGTAATTCTTTAAATCGTATGCATAACTTTCGCATACTTTTTTAAGCATAATTGTTTTGTAAGGAATTTCACCCGGTCCGAAATCATCAAGATTAAGACCTGTAAGCATCTCAAATTCAGTATTTGATGTACCTGCACCGATTGAAGGTACACGAACATAACCCGAAGCAAAATTATCGCAAAGAGATGTAAAGGTTGGAATCGGATTCTCCGAAAATTCATATCCGGTCAAATCATTAACGTTAAAGAATGACTCCAACTGAATAACAATAATATTAGGTGTCGCATCGGCCGTATAGTCTGTTTCGGCTTTTGCGGAAGCGGCCTCTACGATTTCTCCGATCTTCTCTTCATAGTTATCCGGTTTTGATACACCGGTAGAGAAAATGCTCGTTCCCAAGCAATACGGGAAGCCGTAGTCTTCGTAAGCAGAAGGAAGGTTGGCAAAAACCGTTGCCATAGCTCCCGTGCTTGTTGCTATTTTAAGTCCCAATACGGCAGCCAAAATAATACTGCCCATTGCGATTGCTGATTTAACATAGTTAAGTTTTTTCTTAAGTTTCGGTCCTTTAAGCCAAACCAAACCGATGATTGCAACGATAATTACAACAGTAAGAATTGTCATAAAGATCTTTGTTCCACTGTAGTATTTGTCAGCTATTTGAACTCCTGCCTTAACCATAAGGAAATCGGTAGCATTGAAAGGTGTTACTCTGTTGGCAAGAATTGTATGGTTAACAAATCCGAGTGCAATCCAGAATGCCGACCAACTGAAAATACTGAAAAATCTTTTCTTCGAGAACATACCGGTTGAAAGTGTAACAAGGATAATAAGCATGTTACAAAGGTATGAAATCGGATGTGAAAAGAGATAAACAGCAGGTTCTATAATCGAACTTCTCGAAAGTGCCTCAACAATGAAGTTCAAGATAAATGCAACAACAATTATTGTCATTATTGCTCTGAAATATCCGCCTTCGCTGAAAAACGCATCAAATTTTTTGTAACCCGCGCTTACCTTATCTCTGATTTTGATAAATGCATTGTCGATTTTTTCATTGTAAAATCTTTTATGAAGTTTATCAAAAGCGCTTTTTAACAAGTTTTTAATCTTTTTCATTAACACTTACCCTCTCATTTAAGCAGAAAATCGCTTAAAGTTCTTTCATTAAACATGTTAATAATAATGCCACAACATATTGTATACTATTGTTTTTAAGAATACAATGTAAAATTGCACAAATTTTATACAACAAAAAAGTCACCTTTTTGGTGACTTTTTCGGAAAACTACATTTATTTGTTATTTATCTAAGTTTGCAAGTGCTTTAAGGTACTCATATCTACCCTTAGCATCTGCTTCTGACTTAGCAAATAATTCCTTAGCTCTTTCAGGGAACTGGCGAACCAAAGCTGTGTAACGAACTTCGTTGTTAAGGAAATCCTGGTAAGCTGTTGTAGGCTCTTTTGAATCCAATACAAATGGATTCTTTCCTTCCTCTTTAAGACGTGGGTCGTATCTTAAGAGATTCCAGTAACCACTTGTTACAGCGCTCTTTTCTTCAAGCTGTGATACGCTCATGCCGCCTTTTATACCATGGTTGATACATGGAGCGTAAGCAATAATGATTGATGGTCCATTATAGCTTTCTGCTTCAACGAAGGCTTTAATACACTGATTCATATCAGCACCCATTGAAATCTGTGCTACATATACGTAGCCGTAGCTCATTGCAATCTGAGCAAGGTCTTTCTTCTTGATTTCTTTACCACCTGCAGCAAACTGAGCTGTTGCGCCTGCAGGAGTAGCTTTTGAAGACTGACCGCCTGTATTTGAATATACTTCCGTATCAAATACAAGGATGTTAACATCCTGACCGCTTGCGATAACGTGGTCGAGACCGCCGAAACCGATATCGTATGCCCAACCGTCACCACCGAGGATCCACTGTGATTTCTTTGAAAGATATTCTTTCTGTTTAAGAATGTCTTTTCTTTCTTCACAATCGCAATCCATAGCTTCAAGTACGGATACCAATTTATCTGTTGCGCTGCCGTTTGTTGCACCGCATTCGTATGTATCGAAGTATTCTTTGATAGCTTCTTTAACTTCTGCTTTTTGTGTTCTTTCGTTAATAGCTTCAAGTTTTGCTCTTAATGATTTTCTGATAGCATTCTGAGCAAGTTTCATACCAAGACCGAATTCAGCAGCATCTTCGAATAATGAATTTGACCAAGCCGGTCCTTTACCTGCTTTGTTTACGGTATATGGTGTTGAAGGTGATGAGTTACCCCAAATTGATGAACATCCTGTTGCGTTTGCTACATACATTCTGTCACCGAACAACTGAGTCATTAACTTAGCGTATGGTGTTTCACCACAACCGCCGCAAGCGCCCGAGAACTCGAGGAGCGGCTGTTTGAACTGGCTTCCTTTAACCGATGTTTCTTTGAATTTTTCAAGAACTTCAGGTTTATCCGGAAGAGTTACACCATAATCGAATGCTGCCTGCTCATCTAACTGTGTATCAAGCGGAGCCATCTTCAATGTGTCGGCTTTCTTGTTGCCAGGACAAATTGTTGAACATGATCCGCAACCTGTACAGTCCATAACCGAAACAGTCATTGCAAAATGTTTGCCGTCAAGACCTGTTGCAGCCTTTGACTTCATGCCTGCAGGAGCGTTCTTTAATTCTTCGTCTGTCATAATAACCGGACGAATTGCAGCATGTGGGCAAACATAAGCACACTGGTTACACTGAATACAATTATCGGCATTCCATACAGGAACATCTATAGCGATACCTCTCTTTTCAAATGCAGCTGCACCTGAAGGAGTTGAACCGTCTTCGTATTTTTTGAATACAGATACAGGAATCTTGTTACCTTCCTGAGCACTAACAGGAATCTGTACGTTTTTAACGAAGTCAACAACGTCTGCTCTGTCACCTGTAATTGTTCTTGAAAGGTCTTCATCCTTAGCATCTTTCCAGCTTGCAGGAACATCTACTTCAACAACGTCTTGTGCTCCGCGTTCGATTGCCGCATAGTTCATGTTAACGATAGCATCGCCTTTTTTGCCGTATGCTTTGTATGCAGCTTCCTTCATAAGCTCGATGGCTTTATCTTCAGGAATGATTTTTGAAAGTTTGAAGAATGCAGACTGAAGTACAGTATTGATTCTTCCGCCAAGGCCTATTTCTTTACCGATTTTAATACCGTCGATTGTGTAGAGTTTGATGCCATGCTCGGCAATATATCTCTTTGCCTGACCCGGAAGGTTCTCTTCCAAACCTGCAAGATCCCACTGGCAGTTAAGAAGGAATGTTCCGCCGTCTTTAATATCCTGTACCATGTTGTATTTTCTTACATATGAAGGATTGTGGCATGCAACGAAATCTGCCTTATTTATTAAGTATGTTGATTTAATCTTGTCTTTACCAAAACGAAGGTGAGAAATTGTAACACCGCCGGATTTCTTTGAATCATAGTCAAAGTATGCCTGAGCGTACATATCTGTGTTATCACCGATAATTTTGATTGAGTTTTTGTTGGCACCTACAGTACCGTCGGCACCAAGGCCCCAGAATTTACAACTTACGATTGAATCAGGTGATGTAACAGGATTTTCCGATGCATCAAGGGAAAGGTTTGTAACATCATCTGTGATACCGATTGTAAATTCAGGTTTTGTTGTGTTTTTAAATGTTGCAATAATCTGAGCCGATGTTGTATCTTTTGAACCAAGTCCGTAACGTCCTCTGAATACAGGAACATTTTCGAATTTAGAACCTTTGAGAGCCGCAACAACATCCAAATATAAAGGCTCACCGAGAGCACCCGGCTCTTTTGTTCTGTCAAGAACAGAAATCTGTTTAACGCTGTCAGGAAGAGCAGCTATTAAGTGTTTTGCCGAGAACGGTCTGTAAAGACGAACTTTAACAACGCCGTATTTGCCGCCCGCTTTATTAAGATAATCGATTGTTTCATCGATTGTTTCGCAAACAGAACCCATGGCAATGATAACGTGTTCCGCATCATTTGCACCATAGTAGTTGAAAAGGCCGTAATTTGTACCGATTTTGGCATTGATCTGGCCCATGATTTTTTCAACAAGCTCAGGAAGCTCGTCATAATAGCTGTTAGATGCTTCTCTAACCTGGAAGAATATATCCGGATTCTGTGCAGAACCCATCTGGCAAGGTCTTTCAGGGTTTAAAGAGTGATTTTTGAATTCATCAACAGCTTTTAAATCCATAAGATCTTTAAGATCTTCATAATCCCAAACTTCAATTTTTTGAATTTCATGAGAAGTTCTAAAACCGTCAAAGAAGTTGATAAAAGGAACTTTTCCTTTAACTGCTGCACAATGAGCTATAGGAGTTAAGTCCATTACTTCCTGTACACTTGATGAGCAAAGCATTGCAACACCTGTTTGTCTACAGGCATATATATCGGAATGATCACCGAAAATCGATAATGCATGTGTAGCAATTGCTCTGGCACTAACGTTAAATACGCCCGGTAAATGCTCGCCGGCAACTTTATAAAGGTTAGGAATCATAAGAAGCAAACCTTGTGATGCAGTAAATGTGGTTGTTAAAGCACCTGCTGCAAGTGAACCGTGAACAGCACCTGCCGCACCGGCTTCCGACTGCATTTCAGTAACCTGAACTTCCTCTCCGAAAATATTTTTCTTACCTTCAGTTGCCCACTTATCTGACAACTCAGCCATAACGGATGATGGCGTAATTGGGTAAATAGCAGCTACATCAGAGTATGCATAAGATACATGTGCTGCGGCTGTGTTTCCATCCATTGTCTTCATTTTTCTTGACATAGATTTAAAACCTCCTGATAAATAAATGTAATTTTCAATAGTTTTTGTTATTAAATCTTGTAAACCACAATGCTTTAGACATTGCCAACCCATGAAATTGGTATGTACTGAATTTAATACATAGTGGCATTATATCAAATTAGATTCTAAATGACAACAAAAAAGTACAAAAATAAATACAAAATTATTTGGTACCGAAAATTCTGTCGCCGCAGTCTCCAAGACCCGGGCAAATATAGCAATCTTCGTTAAGCTCTCTGTCCACATTACCGATATAAAGCTGAATATCGGGATGTTCGGACATAAGCCTTTCGATTCCTTCCGGTGCGGCAATAATTGCCATAAATTTAATCTTCTTTCCGCCCTGTTTTTTAATAAAATCAACAGCGGCGCAAGCTGAACCGCCCGTAGCCAACATAGGATCGAGAACAATAATTGTTCTGAGTGAAATAGGATTAGGCAACTTGCAATAGTAATCATGCGGTTCATGTGTTACGGGATCTCTGTAAAGACCCACATGTCCTACTTTAGCTGTAGGTGTGAGGTTCAAAATACCGTTAACCATACCGAGGCCGGCACGAAGAATCGGGATAATTGCAAGTTTTTTACCTGCTATAACAGGAGATTTGCACGTTTCTATAGGTGTTGTAACTTCAATATCTTCAAGAGGAAGATCTCTTAAAGCTTCGTATCCCATAAGTGTTGCAATCTCTTCAATAAGTTTTCTGAATTCGTTGGTTCCCGTATCAACGCTTCTAAGCATTGTTATCTTGTGCTTGATAAGCGGATGATCCAGTTCTGTAACATTTTCGTATTTACCGTACATAATAAGTCTTCCTTTCTGTTACGCTTTTAAAAGCCAGTCAATCTAATTATTATTCTTCTGTTGTGTCATCGCCGTCATTAAACTCATAGTCTTTACCCGGCAAAATTGCATTAAGCACAATACCCACTATTGCACCTATAGCAAGACCCGTAAATGAAATGGTTACGCTTCCTATCGTAAATGAAATTGCACCGGCTGTTGAATAAGACACACCGATTGAAAGCACCAATATAAGTGCTGCGATTATAACATTTCTCGATTTCTGGAAGTTTACTTTATTTTCAACGATATTTCGAACACCCACAGCGGAAATCATTCCGTAAAGCACAATTGAAATACCGCCGCATGTAGCTGTAGGAATAGATGCTATCAATGCTTCAAATTTAGGAGAGAAAGCAAATACCGCCGCTATAACCGCTGCGATTCTGATAACTCTTGGATCGAAAACTCTCGAAAGTGTTAAAACGCCTGTGTTTTCACCGTATGTTGTATTAGCAGGTGCACCGAAAAACGATGCAACAATTGTTGCAAGACCGTCACCAAGCAATGTTCTGTGAAGTCCCGGATCTTTAATATAATTAATGCCCGTTGTTGATGCAATGGCAGAAATACCACCGATATGTTCAACAATGGTTGCGATTGCAATAGGCATAATAGTAATAACCGATGTAAGTAAAAGTCCTGTATCAACTTCAGATGAGAAAATCGAAAATACCGTATTATGATAACCGAAAGGCAAGCCTATCCAGTCAGCTTCCGCTATTTTTGAAAAGTCAACATCTCCGAAAAGTACAGCGACAATATAACTTGAAATAACACCAAGGATAATCGGAATAATCTTAATCATTCCTTTACCGAAGATATTGCATATAACAGCAACCGCTATGGCTACCAAAGCAACAACCCAGTTTACCGAGCAATTATCAACGGCTGATTTTGAAAGAGAAAGACCAATGGCAATGATAATCGGACCCGTAACAATCGGTGGGAAAAATTTCATTATTTTCTTTGCACCCAAAGCTTTTATAAGTGCCGATACAACCAAATATAATGCACCCGCGCAGGCCACACCGAAGCATGCATAAGGTAAAAGTGCCGTATTATCAAGGGGTGCTCCATCAGCCGTGGTTAAAGGCGCTATAGCCGCGTATCCACCGAGAAATGCAAAGGAAGATCCCAAAAATGCAGGAACCTTTCTCTTTGTTACAAAGTGAAAAATCAATGTTCCCACACCTGCAAACAAAAGCGTGGAAGAAACACTGAGTCCCGTTAAAACAGGAACCAATACCGTTGCTCCAAACATGGCAAAAAGATGCTGAAGGCCCAAAACCAGCATTCTGCCCTTACCTAAGCTTCTGGCATCATATATGCCGTCCGCTTGTTTTTTGTATTCCATATAATCCTCCCTAGTATTAAACTAACAAACCGCAATTGTCGACAATTCACAACATTGCTTCGCAACGTCGCCGGGTCATCATTTGTGAAACAAATGATGACATTTAACGAAATCTGTTTGTTTCGTATTTTTCCATAGTATTTAAACAATTAAGAATACTTCTGTATCTTTTTTCAATATCACCTTCATCAACCACAATATCCAGTGATGCTGCTATATCATTAATTAATTTGTCGTCGAGAATGTCCTTCATTTCTTTAAAAACATCTCTTTTCTCGGCAACGGTTTTGCAATCCAAAAACTCTTCCAATTTAACAAGTCTTTCGTCTTTTGCTTCTCCGCCCTGAAGCTTTTCAAGTTCTTCGCGGATGGCTTTAATAAATTCTTCACTTGTTAAAGATATAGGATTTGCCATAGATGTAATAAGGCTTAAATCCTTTGTCATCTTTCCGGATTCGATTGTTGCAATGCTTGCTTTTTCGAGATTGTCCGCAAAGTGCATCAACTCGCTGTTTCCGTCCATTTCGCCGCGCTTTCTTAAGGCTCCCGACCAAGCAAAAATCGTTGCAACCGGGTTTGTCGAAGTCTTTTCGCCCTTAAGGTGATTGTAATAATGACGCTGAACCGTTCCGTGAGCCGCTTCGAACTCGTATTTTCCGTCAGGAGATACAAGTACCGATGTCATCATGGCAAGAGATCCGAATGCAGTGGCAATCATATCACTCATTACATCCCCATCATAGTTTTTGCAGGCCCAGATAAATCCGCCTTCTGACTTAACCACACGTGCAATGGCATCATCGATAAGCGTGTAAAAATATGTAAGTCCAGCAGCTTCAAACTTAGCCTTATATTCATTTTCGTAAATATCGGAAAATACTTTTTTGAATTCACCGTCGTATTTTTTTGAAATCGTGTCCTTGCTTGAAAACCACAAATCCTGCTTTGTATCCAAAGCAAAGTTAAAGCAGCTTCTTGCAAAGCTTTCGATTGATTTATTGAGATTGTGAGCTCCCTGTAAAACACCGGCACCCTTAAACTCATGAATCAACTCTTTTGTTTCGTTACCGTTTTCATCGGTAAAAACAAGTTCCGCTTTTCCTGCACAAGGCACCTTGATTTCCACTGCTTTGTAAATATCGCCGTAAGCATGTCTGGCAATGGTTATAGGCTTTTTCCATGTTTTAACATATGGCTCGATGCCTTTTACAATAATCGGAGCTCTGAAAACGGTTCCGTCCAAAATGGCACGTATCGTTCCGTTAGGGCTCTTCCACATTTCTTTTAAAGAATACTCTTTCATACGATCCGCATTAGGAGTGATTGTTGCGCATTTAACGCCCACTCCGCACTCTTTTATTGCATTTGCGGCTTCCTTTGTAATCTCGTCATTTGATTCATCTCTGCTTTTTAGACCGAGATCGTAGTATTTTGTATTTAAATCGATAAACGGTATGAGAAGTTCGTCTTTGATCATCTGCCAAAGAATTCTTGTCATTTCATCTCCGTCCATTTCCACAATGGGATTATTCATTTTTATTTTTTCCATAGTAAAAAAATGCTCCTTACATTAAATAATCATGATTCCGATGAACCATGATAAGCGAATTAAACCGAGCCGAAAATATCCGCATGGCCGTAAAATTCTTTGCTTAGTAGTATATCACAAATATAACTTGCTAACAATAATAAATCTTTAATGATAAATATTACTATTTTGCTTTTTGAATTCCGGTTTTTATGAAAAAATCAAAAAACAAAAGCAGTATCTTCCAATCGGAAAATACTGCTTTAAAAAAAGTTTTTTCTTATGTAAATCTAGTCTTAAGCCATCTTGTCGTTTTCGATAAATTCTTCGAATTTATCATAACTTAACGGCCTCGAGAAATAGAATCCCTGTATAAGTTTGCAACCCATGGATTGCAAAACTTCAAGTTGCTCTTTGGTCTCTACGCCTTCACAAAGTACTTCTATTCCAAGCTTTCCGGCCATATCGATAATACCGGACAAAAGAATCTTGTCATTAACTTTCAAATCTTTGTTTATAAAAGATCTGTCAAGCTTAAGCACATCAAAACTTAAATCATTCAAAATACTTAAAGAAGAATATCCAACGCCGAAATCATCAATGGAAATTTTAAATCCTTCGCTCTTTAAGAATTTGAGGATTTTGTTTGCCCTGTCATGATCGGATAAAAATACGTTTTCCGTAATTTCAAACTCAATCATTTCCGCAGGAACTTTGTATTTATCCCTGTATTTTAAGATGTCGCTGCAAAAGCTTTCATCTTTCATATGTCTTCCTGACACATTAAGAGAAATCGGTACAACAAACTGGTCGTTTTTCAATCTTTCGGCAATATATCTGAAAACTTCTTCATATACATAATAATCCAATTCTTTGATATTGCCTGTTTTTTCAAGGTATGGAATAAACTCTTCCGGTCCGATAATCTTACCGTCCTTGTTTCTCCAGCGAACCAAAGCTTCACCGCCGATAACAACTTTTTCCGGAAGCATAACTTTCGGCTGAATTTGAACGAAGAATTCGCTGTTTTTAAGTGCCATGGCAAAGTTATCCAAAACTTCATGTTCTTTATGGTATTCTTCCTTCATTCCGTCATCAAATACGGTAACACTGTTTATAAATTTTTCTTTTTTGTATTTTCTGGCAAAGTTGGCGTTTTCAACAGCTGAATGAATGCTGTCGTAAACTTCGCTTATACCAACGGATATGGTAAGATTAACATCTTCGTAAATATCCGAAATCTTAGCTTTCCATTTTTCAATATCCTGCTGAATCTTGTTTATATTATCGTGCTTATCGATTCTCCACAATGTAACGAAGCAATCGGAGAATATTCTGGAACTGAATACATTCACAGCCGATTTATTTTCGATAATGCCCGCAATAAGTTTTAAGATATTGTCACCTTCCATATGACCGTATCTCTCGTTGATAACCTTAAAATCGTTTATATCAATATACGAAACAAAGAAACGATAAACATCCTTGTTTGCTTCCACAAGACGTTTTGCACTGTCCAGGAAGTTTTCGTATTTCATGAGACCGCTGATTTCATCAATGGAACTGATAAATTCAATGGTTTCTTCAGCATACTTAAAGGCTTTGGTCTTAAGCAAATAAAGAGAAAGCGCCTTGCCGATTTCATTGATGGATCTCATATCTTCTTCGCTCCATGAAGCATCGGGATCCATAGTTTCGAATGATATAACGCCAAGCAAAACATTTGCTTCTATTACAGGAGTATAAATACCCGTAGCTATTTGATTTTCAAAGAAATATTCCTTAACTTCCACCGATGAAGCTTTGGATTTAAATACTTCATCTCTCTTTATAACAACGGCTTCATCTTGCGATGCGGCATCCAAATATTTGTCGGAGTCAGCTGCATCTTCGGCATGTTTATAGCCTTTTGAATAATGGAACTTATCGTTTTTCCATATCTGAACAACTTCAAATTCTCTTGAACGCATGGAATAATCTTTAACGCAAACCGCATCCAAATGATATAACATACCAATTTTTCTCAAAGCAACGAAGAAAAGACCTTCCGCTCTGTCTTTGTCGTCTTCTCCGATAAGACTGTAAATCAAATTCAATATCTCGTGTTTTTGCTTTTCTTTTTCGCTGTAAACGGTTGTTTCTTCGTTAAGACCGCTTAAAAACTTGCGTTCTTTTTCTTCGTGAAGAGTTTCCGAAAGCTGATCGTAACAACGAGATCCCGATTTTCCGGAATTCTTTATTGTATACAAAGCTTTATCGGATTTCTCATAAAGAGTATCGTAATCTCTGCCGTCTTTAGGTGCAAAAGCAACACCTATGGAGCATGTGGTTTTGATGGTGTTGTTTTCATCAATAGGCATGCTTCCCAATATTTCAAGCATTCTGTCCGTAATTTCGTTAATCTTTTCCGTTTCAAGATTCGGGAAGAACAAAGCAAGCTCATCTCCGCCGATACGGCCGATGTAAGCGTTGTTGAAGGACTCCTCGAATTTTGTCGCAATATATTTAAGTGTTTCATCACCGAATTGATGGCCGAGGTTGTCGTTTAATTTCTTAAAATCGTCAATATCAACCATTAAAAAGGCACCCTTCATGTTTTCTCCGCATTCAAGGTATTCGTTAACAAGACTTTTTAATTTATCACGATTGTAAAGATTTGTGAGAGGATCTCTCACGGCGCGACTGAGCAATGTCTCCACGGCACTGTTTTCACCGTAAACGCTCGCCTGGCTTCTTACAAATAAAATGGTGATAACTTTAACGTTTTCCTCCAATTTTTTGCAGGAAACTTTTGTTTCGAACCACATATATCCGTTTTCTTTATTCATAAAACGGACATTATCGGTTATGGTAACGGGACCTTCATCTATAGAATCCGCCCATTCGAGAGTTTTCTTCAAATCGGTTCTGTTCATAAGTTTATTACCGTATTTATCTTCTTCCAAAAGGAGGTAATCTTCTTTAGAATAGCCGACAAGCTCAAAGAATTTGCTTGAGAAATTAAAACCGTAGACTCTTCCTTTAAGGTAAAGCAGCTGAATAGACGCATATTCAGAGCCCGAGATAAGATTCTCCAGCTCTTCACCCATTTCTTTCATGTACTTGTAGTATTGAGTAACATCATTACGATTGTCAATTACATCAAAACTCATAACTACTGCCTCACCAATAAACCTAAAACTAAAGTAATTTATTTTCCATTACAAATAACAGCCCAAATTAATTCATTTTATAAATTGTAACACTTAATTTTTTCTGTGTCAATAGTACTATTTTTTTTGACTATAGTAACAAATTGTTTTAAATTTAAAAAATATTTCAAATATGTTCTTTTATTGTCTGAAAGTTTTTAAAAAAGTTCAATTATCCGAACAAATACAAAGCTCAATTTGCTTGATATTTATCAAACATTATATTATTATATTATTAATCTGAATGCGCACAAATAACGAATTTTCAAGCGTTTTACAAGATGACAAAAGACATTCTATATTCTAAAAGTTAATAATAAGAAAATAAATTGTAAATTTTTTGTTAATAAGCAAGATTTTTCTTATGATTTAATCACTCGGGAGGCAAATTATGAAACATTTAATCAGTCCTTTGGACTTGTCTGTTGAAGAGCTTGACAAGGTTTTGGATTTAGCCAATGATATCGAAAAGAATCCTGACAAATACCGTGAAGCTTGCAAATACAAAAAACTGGCTACTCTTTTTTACGAGCCGAGTACCAGAACAAGACTTAGTTTTGAAACAGCCATGTTAAATCTTGGCGGCAATGTTATCGGTTTTTCGGAGGCTTCATCATCGTCGGCAGCCAAAGGCGAAAGTGTTTCCGATACAATTCGAGTTATTTCCTGTTATGCGGACATTTGTGCCATGAGACATCCGAAAGAAGGTGCTCCTTATGTTGCATCTACAAAATCTTCGATTCCCATTATCAATGCCGGAGACGGCGGACATCAGCATCCTACCCAAACTCTTACGGACTTGCTTACAATCAGATCATTGAAAGGTCATTTGGGTAATTTAACAATCGGTTTATGCGGTGACTTGAAATTCGGTCGTACCGTTCACTCACTTATAGAATCCCTTGTCAGATATGAAAATGTTTCTTTCGTTCTTATTTCGCCAAAAGAACTTCGAGTACCGGATTACATTCGCGAAAATGTTTTAAAGGCAAACAATATTCCGTTTAAAGAAGTGGAAAAACTCGAAGACGTGATTTCGGATCTTGAAATCCTTTATATGACAAGAGTTCAAAGAGAACGTTTCTTCAGTGAAGAAGAATATATAAAAATGAAAGATTATTACATCTTAAACGCTGAAAAAATGAAGCTTGCCAGACAAGACATGATTGTAATGCATCCTCTTCCGCGAGTAAACGAAATCGCTGTTGAAGTGGACGACGACCCGAGAGCCGTATACTTTAAGCAGGCTCAATACGGTGTATATGTAAGAATGGCCTTAATTCTTACCCTCTTAAACATAAATGTAAAATAGCAATCGCAAATCACAATTATCGAAAGGATTAAATTCAAATGTTAAATGTCGGAAGTTTAAAAAACGGTATTGTTTTAGATCATATCAAGGCAGGAAAAGCCATGGAGATATACAAATATCTCGAACTTGACAAGCTTGACTGCCAGGTTGCCATTATAAAAAACGCATCCAGCAACAAACTCGGAAAAAAGGACATTATAAAAATCGATGCTCCGATTGATGTAGTGGATTTGGACATTCTCGGTTTTATCGATGATAATATCACAATCAGTATCATCGAAAATGAAAATGTGGTAGAAAAAAAGAAGCTTACGCTTCCTTTAACCATAAAAAATGTATTGCGTTGTAAAAATCCACGTTGCATCACATCCATAGAGCAAGAGCTTCCTCATGTTTTTGTTTTGTCAGATAAAGAAAGCAAAACCTACAGATGCAGATATTGCGATGAAAAATTAATTTGAGTTCGGCGATAAGCCGGGTTATGTCGTGAACGATCATCTATCTAGACCTTGAGTTACCTCAAGGTTCAAGCGACTTACCCGAAGACCGGCGGGCCACCGTAAGTCTTCTGTTAGTCTTGCTTCGGATGGGGTTTACATCTGCCCCGCATGTTACCATACGGGCGGTGGTCTCTTACACCGCCATTCCACCCTTACGGTAGTAAACTACCGCGGTATCTTTCTGTTGCACTAGCCTTGGAGTCGCCTCCACCGGACGTTATCCGGCATCCTGCCCTATGAAGCCCGGACTTTCCTCACCTGCAAAAAGCAGCCGCGATCGTTTACCGAACTCAAAAAATCTTTATAAATAATAAACTTCTTTTTTATTTTAGTCAATAATAAGCTCTATATATCAAAACAACCATCACCGATAAATTCCCTTACAATCGAATTATCCGGAATATATCTGGAATCAAGCGGCAAAAAGTAATCCAAAAATTTCAAAAGCCTTTTTGCTTCGTCGTATTCGGGACTACCCATAGGCACCTTAAACAAAAGCGGTTCAACACATTGTTTGAGAGCACTGATTTCATAAATCATAGCGGAATTGATAACCACATCCGCCTGCTCCTGATATGGGAAGATATGTTTTTCTTCTCCCGCTCTGACCGCCTTCCATCTTCCGATGGTACCTTGCGCATCGATGCCTCTGGTTCTGGCATCTCTTGCGATTCTTCTGAGCAAACGTCCGTCAGTTGTGGCAATTCTGTTGTGTTCATCAACATTAAGCTGAGTAAGAGCACTTATATAAATTTTAAATTTCTTATCAATCGGAAGGGAATATGTAAGTTCATCATTAAGGCAATGGATACCTTCCATAACGATAATATCGTTCTCGCCGCTAAGCTGAATATACTTGTTATTAAATTCTCGTTTACCCAAAACAAAATTAAATGTCGGTATTTCAACACGTTTTCCGGCTAAAATATCCATCAAATCTTCATTAAGTTTCTTGATGTCGATGGCTTCCAAGCACTCGTAATCGTAATTTCCTTCTTCGTCAAGAGGTGTATCCTCACGATTTACAAAATAGTTGTCAACACCAATAAGATGCGGCTTGTATCCCGCAGCCTTAAGCTGGATTGTAAGCCTATGGGAGAAAGTTGTTTTTCCCGATGATGTAGGTCCGGCAATCATTATAATCTTTGCCGTTCTTTTTGAAGCAAATTGGTCAACGATTTCAACTACTTTGCGCTCAAAAAGTGCTTCCTGTACATACACCAAATCTACAATATCGCCTTCAACTATATGATTATTAAGATCGCCCACACAGCTTGCTTCCATCTTTTCGGCCCAAATCTCCGCTTCCTTCAAAGCCGCAAAAATCTTATGTTGCGGATTAAAAGGCGGAATCTTTTCAGGTGCGTCCGCTGTCGGCATTTGAAGAACGAATCCGTCCGCATATCTAAACAAATCAAAATATTTAAGCATACCGGTTCTCGGAACCATAAATCCGAAATAATAATCGGTATAATTACCCAATTTATAGATATTTGTTTTGGAAACACGGCGGAAAGAAAGGAGTTTTTCTTTGTCCGTCATATTGAAGCTTTTAAAAAGTTCTATAGCATTTTGTGTATTAATGGATGTTTTTGTTATAGGCAAATCTTCTTCAACGATTTCCATCATACGCTTCTTGACTTTTTCAACCAAATCATCCGTAAAGGGCGTATTGTCGCTCATTCTGCAAAACAAGCCCTTGCTCAAAGAATAGCTGATATAGATTTTTTTGCCGTGTTCTTTGCCGTAAACATCATTAAAGGCTTTAAGCATAACAAGCGGAACGCTTCGTCTATATGTATCGATACCGAGCTTGTTTGCACCGGTTATAAACTCGAGTTCCGTATCCGTTTTCAAAGTCTTTGAAAGTTCTCTGAGTCTTCCGTTTGTCCTTGAAAGAACTATTTCGTGCTCATAGTTTTTTTGATAGTCTTTTGCAATATCAAAAATGCAAACGCCCTTATCGTATTCTTTTGTAGTGCCTTCAACAGTAACTTTGATTGTTTCACCCATTAATTTATACATCTCCTTAAATTTTGCCGCATGTCATCCCCAATTTAACACACGACAATAATTATTTCATAAGCTCTATGGCTTTGTTTATAAGATTAAGTTCCGTTTGAACCTTTTTAACACCTTCCGGTGATTTGTCCATTACATTTTTTAAAATGTTTTCGTAAGTAGATTTGGATTTTAAAAGATAAGCTTTCAAAACTTCGTTCTTTGATTCTATAAGCAGCTTTCCGTACTCCAAATAAACGTCCTTTAATTCATCATCTTCCGGGCTGCCCTGCGAATCGTCACCGAACTTGTTTTTTGCTTCAATCAAAAGATAGTATTTACCTTCATCGAAAATCATATCTTCCTTACATATTTCAAAGCCCAAATCATGCAAGCAACGTCTGAGACTTGCATGATCCGAATGGGGCGAAAGCAAGAAGCTTTCAAAACTTTTTGTCTTATTCGGATCGGCTTCCAAAATGTCTTTAATCAACATTCCGCCCATTCCGGCAATCAAAACGCTTTCCACTTCGTTATATTCTATGTTTTTCAAACCGTTGGAAAGCCTGGTTTCAACAAGCTTTCCAAGATGATAGTCTTCAATGTTTTTCTTTGCTATTTCAAGGGGACCCTTTGCAACATCCGCTGCAATCGCTTTTTTAACCTTTCCCTGTAAAGCAAGATAAATCGGAACATAAGCATGGTCCGTACCTATATCCGCAAAGCTTTCTTTTGAAACATTGCTTGCCAACCATTTAAGTCTTGCCGACAAATCCGGAGTTTTTTTCATTAATCCAAATAATCCTTTAATTTTTTAGAGCGGCTCGGATGGCGAAGTTTACGAAGAGCTTTTGCTTCAATCTGTCTGATTCTTTCACGAGTTACATTAAACTCTTTGCCCACTTCCTCCAAAGTTCTGCCGCGTCCGTCATCAAGGCCGAAACGAAGTCTCAGAACCTTTTGTTCTCTTTCCGTAAGAGTTGTCAAAACCTCCGAAAGCTGCTCTTTCATAAGTGCAAAAGAAGCCGCATCCGCCGGCGACGGAACATTATCATCCTGAATGAAATCTCCGAGATGTGAATCTTCCTCTTCGCCTATCGGTGTTTCCAAAGAAACGGGTTCTTGCGAAACTTTAATAATTTCGCGAACTCTCGAAACAGGAAGTTCCATTCTTTCGGCTATTTCTTCCGGAGACGGTTCACGACCAAGCTCCTGCAACAATTGTCTCGAAACTCTTATTAATTTATTGATGGTTTCAACCATATGAACCGGTATACGAATGGTTCTTGCCTGGTCCGCAATGGCTCTGGTTATGGCCTGTCTGATCCACCATGTAGCGTATGTGCTGAATTTGTAGCCTTTTCTGTAATCAAACTTTTCTACGGCTTTAATAAGGCCCAAATTGCCCTCTTGTATAAGATCCAGAAAAAGCATGCCGCGTCCCACATATTTTTTTGCGATACTTACAACAAGTCTAAGGTTCGCCTCAGCAAGACGTTTTTTGGCCTCTTCGTCACCAAGTTCCATTTTCTTTGCAAGCTCAACCTCTTCATCCGCAGACAAAAGCGGAACTTTGCCTATTTCTTTAAGATACATTCTTACCGGATCTTCGATATTAACATTTTCCATTTGGAAGATGTTGTCGATATTTTCGATATCATCATCGTCCTCGTCCACTTCTTCATCGTCGCTTTCGATTAAGATATCATCTTCCGATTCGTCCATCCTCAAAACATCGATATTATAGCCGTCAAGAGTATCAAGAATCTTGTCATACTTATCGGAATCAAGCGTAACACCCGAAAAATGACTGCTTATTTCCGTGTATTCGATAACATTCTTTTTCTTTTTGGCATATTCAACCAATGCTTCCAGTTTTTCCGTAAACAAAGATTCTTCCGTATCTTCGGAAACGTTTTTTAATTCCTCATCCGCATTTTCGGCAACCGCCACATCGTTTAAGTTGATTTCTTCGGTTGCTTCTTTTTTCTTTCTAGCCATTTAAAACCTCCCGTTAAAGATAAGAATCAGAAAATATTCTTTATTTTCTTTATTTCATCCATAGTTTGCTCAAGTTTAATAATCTCCGAAAAGTCTTTAACTTCTCCTATCTCTTTTTCCAGACTTTTCGTTTTAATACCTATTACATAGTCGGTTATGGCTTTTTGCCTAACCTCAATGTCACCATCGCCTAACGCATTTGTATTGAACATTCCCGAAACAGCGGTTCTTTCTTCATCATCGCTGATGGAGTCAATAATACGTGCGGCATTAACGTTACCCTCTTTTGCCTGTTCAAAAACAATTCCCGCGATTTTTTTATAGAGATCACCTTCGAAATCGTCTACGCTGATGTATTTTGAAACAGCCGTATAAATACTTGCATCATCAACAATCGCGGTAATAAGCAGATTTTGAAGCTCATCCCTAAGGCTTAGTTTATTTCGCCTTTCCCTATCCAAAACAATTCTTTCTTCTCTTTGCTGCTTTGCGATTTTTTGTTTTTGAAGCTCCGGACCGATATTGCTGAGTTTTTCTCTTATTGTTCTTTCATCCAGTCCGTATTCTTTACATGTTGCGCTTGTATAATTTTCACGCTCAACCACATCTTCAATAGTTCCCAGCCTCATGCAGACATAATTGTCAAATTCCGTTTTTTCATCCGGGTCAGAAAGATTTAAGTTGTTGCGTTTAACATCCAATACAAAGAAAAATCCGTTTCTGGCGTTTTCCATGCGCCTTTCGAAGCTTTCATTCCCCTCGCCTTTAATAAACTCATCGGGATCTTTGTAAGGTTTTAAATCAATAACCTTGCTTTTGATTCCGGCATCACGAAGAAGGTCGATAGCCTTTAATGTTGCGCTTTGGCCCGCACCGTCACTGTCATAGGACGTATATACAACATCAGCATATCTCTTAATGAGACTTGCCTGCTCCGGTGTGAAAGCGGTACCCAAAGATGCAACCGCATTGTCAAAACCTGCCTGGTGCAGTGAAATAACATCCATATAACCTTCGCACAAAATAATATTTCCCCGCTTGCTCTTCTTTGCAATGTTAAGTGCAAAAAGATTGCGGCGTTTATTAAATGCCTTTGTTTCGGGAGAGTTCAAATATTTGGGTTCCCCTTTACCCATTATTCTTCCACCGAAGGCAATAACATTTCCTCTTTCGTTAAAAATCGGGAACATAACCCTGTCCCAGAAATAATCCAAAGCGCCGGATTCTTTAATCTTAACAAGTCCGCTCTGACTGATGATATCATCCGAATAACCTTTGGATTTTAAATATCTGTACAAATCATCTTTGTACTTATCGGAAAGACCGAGGCCGAAAGAAACTATGGTCTCTTTGGTCAGGCCGCGATCCGTCAAGTATTTAAGTCCTCTGCTTCCCTTTTCGCTTTTTAAGATATTATAAAAATATAATCCCGCAAGCTTGTTTATTTCGAGAATTTGGTCGCGAATCCCGGATTCTTGCTTAAGCTTTTGGTTGTTTGATTCTTCCGGAAGAGACATATTGGCGCGTTTTGCCAAAAACTCGACCGCTTCGGGAAAGTTAAAATTCTCTATTTTTTGAATAAATGTAAAAACCGAGCCGCCATCATGGCAACCAAAGCAGTAATACATCTGCTTTGACGGCGTTACGTGAAATGAAGGGGTTTTTTCGCTATGGAATGGGCATAAACCCACATAGCCATTACCATTACGTTTTAACTTAACGTATGAAGAAATGACATCAACAATATCACTATTCATCCTCACTTCATCCAAAAAATCATCCGAATAATACATCTAACAACCTTATCTTAAAAATTCCAAAAATTAGGAATAAAAAGTTCTTTATATTTTTCTACCGAATATTGATCGCTCATTGCGGCTATATAGTCGCAAACAGCGTATTCCTTCGGCTCTTTTCGCGCCGCTGCACGAATGTAGGCATCCTTCGGTAAAAGCTCGTCATGCTCCATATAATAATTAAAAAGCTGCTTAACCATCTCGATAGCCTTTGTTTCTTCACCCTTTGCTATAGGGTTGCTGTAAACATTCTCAAACAAAAATTGTCTGAGCTCATTCATTGCCATTTTTATGTCATTGGACATTTCTATCGCATTTTTACCGGTCGAATTGATAACCACATCGTGAATAAGGGTATTCAATCTCTCTTTGGTAGAGTTCCCCAAGGTTTTTGAAAGCTTTAAGGGTATATCCGACTCGGTTAAAATACCTGCTCTTATTGCATCATCAATATCATGATTAATGTATGCTATTTTATCTGACAGACGAACCACTTTACCTTCAAGCGTTGCAGGCATTCCGCTTGAACGGTGATTAAGTATACCGTCTCTTACTTCTTTTGTTAAATTAAGGCCTTGGCCGTCTTTTTCAAGGAGTTCCACAATCCTTATGCTGTGTTCGCAATGAGAAAAATGCAAACCATCTCTTACGCCGTCCAACGCACGCTCTCCCGCATGTCCAAAAGGCGTATGACCAAGATCGTGGCCGAGAGCGATTGCTTCGGTTAAATCCTCGTTTAAAAACAGTGCTTTTGAAATCGATCTAGCGATTTGAGATACTTCAAGTGTGTGCGTCAGCCTTGTTCTGTAGTGATCCCCGGCCGGAGCCAAAAACACTTGAGTTTTGTGTTTAAGTCTTCTGAAAGATTTGCAGTGAAGAATCCTGTCGCGATCTCTTTGAAACTCCGTACGCATGTCACAAGGTTCTTCCCATACATCCCTTGAATCATGACAATCTTTGCTTCTGACCGCAAACTCCGATAAATACCGATCTTCACAATTTTCGATTTGTTCCCTAATACTAATCTCGTTCATTTTCTTCCCCGTTGTAATAACAAAAAACCGAAAACTTAAATTTGCCTATAATAAGACCTACTTTACTACTATACCACAAAACGTGTGATTTTTATGTATTTTTTTTATTTTTTTGTATTTGAGTTTATAAATAATGAAATCGTTGCTATTTTTCCGTCTTATTAATATAATTATAATGGTTTAAAAATAATTATCAGGAGAAGATATTATATGTATGATGTGATTATTATCGGGGCGGGTCCCGGCGGTATTTTTACCGCTTATGAGTTAGTCTCAAAAAAACCCGATTTAAAAATAGCAATATTCGAAATGGGACATGAGCTTGAAAAGCGTCACTGTCCTATTGACGGAGATAAGATTAAATCTTGCATTCACTGTGAGCGTTGCTCTATTATGAGCGGTTTTGGCGGTGCAGGCGCATTTTCCGACGGCAAATATAACATAACAAACGATTTCGGCGGAACATTGTATGAATACATCGGCAAGAAAACCGCCTTGGATCTTATGTATTATGTGGATAAAATCAACCTAAAATACGGTGGCGAAGGCACCAAGCTTTACTCAACCACCGGCACGGATATCAAAAGAATGTGTATTCAAAACGGACTTCATTTGCTTGATGCTTCCGTTCGTCATCTGGGTACGGATATTAACTACGTTGTTTTGAAGAATCTTTATGCTTTTCTTAAAGGCAAGGTTGAATTTTTCTTTGACAGCACCGTTGACAGCGTAGAAATCATCGATGGTGGATATCGCATTATTTCCAAGGGTAAAAGCTACGACGGAAAGAAATGCGTTATTTCCGCGGGTCGAAGCGGCAGTAAATGGATGGAAAGCGTATGTAAATCCCTTGATATCGGCACAAAATCAAATCGTGTGGATATCGGGGTGCGTGTGGAGCTACCTGCTGAGGTTTTCTCACATCTTACCGACGAGCTGTATGAAAGCAAAATTGTTTACCGTACCGAAAAATACGGAGATTTGGTGCGTACATTCTGTATGAACCCCAAGGGGGCGGTTGTAAATGAAAACACAAATGG
>SVDN01000003.1 GCA_015057825.1 Lachnospiraceae bacterium | reverse complement strand
TTACAAATATGCAGTTTTCAATTTACAAACAAGCATCTCGCCTTACAAACTGGCGTCTCGGATTACAACTCAGCTTATGCAACTTTCAATCCATATCTACATCTTGACAATATAAGATATAACTCATATAATTAAATTAGGAGAATGGAATGTTTGAAGTTGAATTGTATGAAACAACGGACGAGAAAAAGCCTGTAAATGATTTTATTTTATCTCTTGATATAAAAATAAGAGCAAAACTTGTAGGGCTTATCAAAGTATTAGAAGAAAAAGGTGTTGAATTAAGAGAACCGTATTCAAAACATTTAGATGATGGAATATTTGAATTACGATGCAAGCAGGGAACAAATGCAATTAGGGTACTATATTTCTTTTATGTAGGCAAAAGAATAGTTGTAACAAATGGATTTGTAAAGAAAACACAAAAAACACCAAAAAAAGAAATTAAACTTGCCAAATCAAGACGTAAAGAGTGGTTAAGTAGGATAAGGAGTGATAAAGAATGAAATTTGATGATTTTTTAGATGAACAGCTTAAAGATCCAGAGTTTGCAAAGGCTTACGAGGAAGTTCAGCCGGAAATGAACATTATAAGAGCTATAATTGATGCAAGAATATCAAAAAATATGACTCAAAAAGAATTATCTAAAAAAACAGGAATTGCGCAGGCCGAAATAAGTAAACTTGAAAATGGCACACGAAACCCATCTATCAAGCTCTTACAGCGCCTTGCAGAAGGCATGGATATGGTTTTGAATGTCACGTTTACCCCCAAAAAGAAAACCATGTAACTTATTCAATAAAACACCAAAGCGGCGGTATCACCGCCGCTTTAGTTCTTAAATATTCCAAATTACCTATTTATCAAAATGCAGTTCAAGTAAAAACATGCTTGTACTGTCGCATTACTTCAACCGATAGCGTCTAGTTTTATTTGTTCCAATAAGTTCAACATCATCCATTAAAGACAACAATTCCCTTGTTCTGGATGGACCCAAACCAATATATTCAGAAATATCTTTCGCTTTTACGTCCCCGTGTTTTACCAAATATTCTCGTATTTTTTCAATATTCTTGATAGTTTTTCCAATTTTATCGCCGTTTTTTATCGCCGATTTTTTATCGCCGGTTTTTATCGCCGATTTTTTATCGCCATTTTTTTCAAAACCAAGCGTTAAAATCGTTCTATCCGGTCTATACTGTTCCTCAACCATTGGCGGAACCCAGCCTTCTTCTTCCCAAGCATCAAAAATATCAGGAACACCACTTCCGGCTCTTTCTCCGATTTTAATCAGATTAAACATTTTCATGATAGTCTTGTTTCTCGGCTCAGATATTCCACCTTTAAGCATTTGTGCTTTTCCGGCTATAATGCTTCCCGGGTTTTCAATAACAACGGAATCAGGATTCTTTAAAATAACAATTCCTCTGGAAAAGTTAAAATCCGCATTAACAATACAATTCGCCAAAGCCTCTCTTATAGCTTTATGCACCGCTGTTTCATCAACGCGGGTAATACCCTCCAGCTTGAACGGCCTTTTAATATCTCTTAAAAGCTTTCTTTCCATGTCAAAAAAGAAATCAACAAGATTGCCTGACCACTCACCGGAACTTGATTCGATTCTATCTGTCCACCTTATGGAAGGATCCAATAATTCACGATAATCCAAGAAATACTCAGGATATTCCTGTCTTATTTTATATTCCTCGCCAAACATCAATAAGCCCGCTACTGTTGGATGCAATTTTCCGTCAACATCAGAAATTGATAAGGCCCCTATTCTTTCAAGATAAGCCTCGTCATCCAGCTTATGCCACACATGGTCAGGATTAACCGCATTATGACGAGATCTGTAACTTTTAACAGTTTCTTTGTAGAATATATCTGTACTCATATGAGTAAGAATCCTGCTATCAGCACTTTTTTCAGCCTGGTCGCGCAGCATTCCCCTAACTTCTGCTTCAGTGCAACGATAATCACCCTCGTGATTTCTACGATAAGAACCCTCAAAAAGATTATTATTAATGTACACAGGTTTAAAAACACGATCCGCCCTAGGTACATGTATAACAATTATTAAATCACCATTTAAATCATAGGTTTTAACATTTTCATCAGAAAGCAAATTGATGCTTACTTTGGTACGATTATTAATAGTATCCCAAAAGTCCTTTAACAGTTTTTGCTCATTCTGTAATTTAGTAGTATACCAGCTTCCATCAGCACGTTCTTTGACACCAAGAATAATAACCCCGCCATTACAATTTGAAAACGAAGAATAAGTCTCCCATAAGCTGACCGGCAAACCACCGCTTGCCTTTTTAACTTCCAGCCTATTGCCTTCACGATATTCATCAAAATGAACTAAATCAAATATTTCCTTTTTCATATTGTCTCCGTTTTTTCAATACATATCACGTTACTACATTTTTAGAATAGCACATGTGTTCGATAAGTGCAATAAAAACATCATATTCTTTTAACACAATCGAAAGAAAGCCAGTAAACAAAATGGTTCAGATTAAACCTAACATTTATAATCAGCATGTCTAAAAACATACTTCTCATCATTTTCTATTAGCTCACAATAACCTGAATATGCGATTTTTGATATATTTTCCGCAACATTAGAATAATCAATTGTATGAGTACCCGTTGAAATAACACCAATTCGATGATGCTTATCACTACTTAACATTTTGTGAATATGAGAAAATTCTTTATAAACAATATCGTCAACTTTAAAATCTTCCATTTTTTTCCAACAAACACGGCCTTTTTTATCAACATCAAGCATCTTATTATTCTCGTTTTTTGCGATTTCGTGTTAAACCCATTCATCAATATTTTTTTTAGAAACATCCCACTGTATTTCACGAGTTTCACGTGTCTTGCAATATTTGCAAAAAGCAAAAGGCTTTGCAAAGAAATCAAATATTTCCTCTACATTATCAATCTGATAAATATCAATAAAGTCTCGGGGCGTAAAATACATATTCTTCGTTTCTTCAGGAAACGCATTAATAAAATGCTTAATTTTTTGAATTGTAACACACGATAGTTTTCCATTTCTTAAGTTCATACAATTATTTGCCTGAATACAATTAAGCCAATTATCTGCTGAATTTGAACTCGGTTCTCTCGGATCCAAATCAAAAAATGACTTTCTCCAAACACGATAATTAGCGCCAGTTTGAAATCTACTTCTTATCAACCCCTGTTTTTTTATATAATCAATTAACTCAACATAATCTAATTCAATAGGATATGGTGTCAAATCAATAGAAATATCATATTTTACACAATCTTCAAAAAAATTTTTAGGCATTTTTTTCACAAGTAAACCATTTGACAAAAACGCAATACTTGCATTAGGAAAATTTTCACGAGCTATAATTGCATATTTAATAGCATCAGGATTCAACAAAGGTTCTCCACCCATTAATTCAATTCTATATGCATCACCCTGCGCAAGAAAACTTAATCTTTTTATGTCTTTCTCAAAACGTTCAATATTTAAAAATTCATTCTCTGCTAAAGGAGAAAAATGATTACACCCAATACAATTCAAATTGCAATGCTCTGTTATATCCACCGAAAACTGTAGTTGTCTTAACGGAATAGTTTTTACAAAACTATTAATACGACAACTGATATTCCCTAATTGTTCATGAACTTGCCTTATCTCACATCCTGATTGTCTGTGATACTCTAGCATTCTCATTTCTGCAATTAATGCTTCTGATGTAAAAGCAAAACTTATTTCACATTTATCTTTTAATTCTTCCATTATTTCAGCATGATATTGCTCTGATGTTGAAACCAACACAAACTCATCATTAATACCACATTTAGAGCTAACAATTTCTCTCCCGAAAAAACAATCATTTTCTTTTTTATTTGTTACATACACTCTTTTGATTTTCCATGACAAACCACAAGTATCCAAAAGGCAAAACGTAAGTTTGCCTACATCCCCACAGCCATATAAAGCAACCTCTTCTTTGCTTGCAAATAATAACAATAATTCTGATACATTATTAATAATCAAATTTTTCATATTTTACCCAACACCCCATATTAAATAGAGCTATATTCCTTTCAAATCATTTTTCATCTTTTAATCGTTGATAGCATATGAAATCAGTCAGATTAAGCCCATCGCTCTCAATAATTCCCTTTTCCAAACCATTAACCATTTCAATTGACTTCATTTTCCAATAAGAATATTCCATAGATGTTTGTAATTCTATTGTTTGAACATTAATGCATAATTCATTAAAATCAATTTCCAAAACCACGCTTTTTTCAATGGCAAACAATGCTAGTTTATCATCCATAAGCACAAATCCATTTTTCCCAAACTCAAGACTTTCGTTATAATCCACGCGTTCCAAATAATTCAATTTCGTTATTTCATGATTTTTATCTACAATCAGAAAAAATGTCTTATAAGCCGGTATAACCAACATACAATCATCAAAACAAATATTCCTTATAAAGGGTCTCATTGTTTTGCAATTTTCATCAAGCGAATAAATTCTTTCAACATTCTCAAAATTCCAAAAAAATATATCATATTTATTTTTTAAAGTAATAGCAAGTCCATTTATTGCATTTTCTACACCAAAAATGTTTTTCAACTTTAAGTCATAAGCTTCGCCAATCTCTTTAATTAAATCCCACGAGAGGACTTCAGATGCACCCCTAATAGCAAAATATACTCTATCCGCAACTTGAGCAATCCTAAAAATCCCCTTATCACTTTCAATAGGAACGTGTTTTGACAACCATTCATAAAACAAATCGCAAGAAACAACAGTATAATCATCCATATTAAGCACCAAATACGGTGCTAAATTTTCGGAGAACAAATATAAATAATTATTTATTTGAACAGTTTCATACAAGCCTTTCCATTGTTCTTGATTATCTTCCAAAAGTCTAACAACTCTTTGCTCTCCAGTTACATAGTTGAATACATGCATATTACAAGAATTATATGGAATAAAAAAAATGTTATTATTGTACACAACGCAAGTTCTATGAATATACGTTTTAAATGGTTTCTCATCAATAAACGAAGTAACAAACTTCATCTTTCCATTTAAAATATCAATTTTAAATAACCCATTACGGTTAAATGCCGAGAAGTAAATTTTACCGTTTACTTCTACTGCACATGAAATCTGAATATTTTCCATAAATACACTTCCTTTACTCAGCTTCAACTAAATGTAATAATTTATTCTCGAAATCCTCATCTGAAACAGACAATACATTTTCGATGCCATATCTATTCAAACTACGCATCATTTGAATATGATAAATACCTTTCGCAGCTATAATAAATCCTATTTTATCAACATCACCCGGGAAGATAACATCGCCTATTCGTTTAACTTCAATGTTGTCTATTACTTCTTCAGCTTGTGAATCACTAACAACTATGTTTTGTGGAGTAATTCCCTGCTTGCTTAAATACTTAATTATCCTTTTACCCATAACGCCCGCTCCATACACATACAAATATTCGTATGAGTTAACTAACATAATAATGTCTTCTATCGGAACAATACTTACACGGCCAAATTCTTTTAATAATTCATTTATTTCAACAAAACATTTAGACATTTCTTCATTTTTGTTAATTACAGACCAATCTACGCTTGAAAAAAAACGATATATTTCATATTTGATTGTTTCTTTCTGAGCCAACGACATTTTAGTATACCAAAAAAGAATATCATTCATTTCTGAAGTCATAATACGTTTTCTAAGCTCAGGAATAATATCTCTTGTCAAATGCTCAATTTCATAATATGACTTAAAATGACACTCAAAATTATCACCTCTTACACCTACCAAAGAATCTTTATTTGCAATTTGATGCCTTACCACACACAAATCAATATACATAATTCTTTGTGCAGAAATAATAGTCTGAATATAAAAGGATCTATCATTTACACATCTTAATCCATTAAATCTTATATTATTTTTTTCAAGAAAATCTCTTTTATATACTCCAGACCATGGTGTACAATTTGCGCATTCTATCAGCTCAAAAGAATGATTTCTAACCGAAATCACTTTATCAAAAACATTTCCCCAGTTAGGATTATCATAATAATGCGAATTTTCGCTTGTTTCGCATTCATCCTTTTCATCAAATGCAACACTCCTAAACTTTATAACATCAGTATTATTTTTTACCGCAAAATCAATAATTTTCCCATAAACATTTGGTTGCAAATAATCATCTGCATCCATAAAATGAATATATTTTCCTGATGCTTTTTTCAAACCATTATTTCTAGCAATTCCCGCAAATTGATTTTTTTGACTGAGTACAATAACTTCCTCATTTTTTTTTGAATAATATTCCAATATTTCTAATGAGTTATCACTTGAACCATCATCAACACATATTATTTCCAAACCATCTATATTTTGTCCTAATATACTATCCAAACAACGTCTAATATATTTTTCCGCGTTATAAACCGGAATTACTACGCTAATTATCACTTCATTTCCCAAAACACATTCACCATAACTTTCCTATTGTTTTTTTCTCAAAAGCAAAATAACATCTTTTTCCCAAAAGCCAAACTCTTCCATTATTTTCTTTGTTAATTCTTCCTCAGAAGATTTAATTTCTACCTCAAAACCAGCTGCCTCTAACCTTTTTTTGTAATCTGTACCGTAAATTCTAACATGTCCCCTATGCCCAAATTTTTGCAAACGCTCTTCTGGAGTTATAACCGTTTTATCTTCATAGGTAATCCTATCCAAACATATCGGGAAAGAAACAATTGCTACACCACCTACTTTTAAAACTCTTTTAAATTCTTTCAATGCCCTATTATCATCAGCAATATGTTCCAAAACATGATTCGCAATAATATAATCAAACTCCTCATTACGAAACGGAATATCCGTCGCATCTATAGCAAGCATAGCTTTGTTCTTATCAATATCAGCAGATACATAACTACACCTTGCATTTGTCTGTATCAAATCAATAATTCCTCTTTCCGGTGCGAAATGCAATACCTTACATTCAGTTGACAGCATATCCGTAAAATGTGAAATAACATAATAACACCATCGATTTCTATCTATGCCAGTACACAGCGGACATTTTGCATTTTTTCTTTTACCAGCCCCAACCATTACATGATTAACGAAACATGGAGCATCCTCTCCATGTTCCAAGAAATCATCAACATAATTCCCACATAAAATACAATACTTTCCACGTTTATTTCCCATACAATTAGTCTCTATAAACGCTGCACAATCAACAATATTGTCCATCAAAACTGCTTTCTCAATCGTCAAAACAGTTCTTACATATTTACGTACTTTTTCATCCGCAATCGCAAGCAATACAATTGAATTTCTTCTTTTCACACTTGTAAAAGTTTTTAAATCATATATCGGAATTCCAAAATAATTATTGATTTCGCCTATATTCGTTTGAATAAATCCTTTTATTTGTATTTTTTTTTCATTAAGGAAAGCATATAATGCAGTTCCATACTTTCCTGTTCCAAAAATAAATACTTCATTACTAATACTCAATTTATCAATCCCTTTCAAACAATAAATAATTAAAACTCTTTAATGCAAGCTTATTCATAGTAACCTTGTTCCAGATTAAACCAAACAATTTTGCTTCGAGGCACTCCCATATTAATTAACAAGCCTCGTATTTCTTGCGCAATAGTTTTACTATATACAGCCACCATAATTACATCAAATTCAGCATTTATTATATCTTCTATTTTGTGAACCTGCATTGTCTCATGTTTATATTGTTCAAACTGACTGTCCACAGCCATAACCAGTACTCCTGATTTATGCTCCAAAATCTGTTTGCAATAATCCCTTCCTACATCACCATAGCCATAAACAATAACCCTTGGTTTTTCTTCAAGAATAGATGTGTCAAAATTCCATCTCTTAATTTTTGATAACTTCTGAATATATTTTTGCTGTCCTTCGATTGTTTCCTGTTGACTATTACACTTTTTTTGTAAATAATATAATCCTTTTTCTCTGTCTTCTATAACTGTTCTTAGAGCTTTCATATAATTGTTAACATCTTTAACATCACAAAGATAATTAATGATCTTATATGCTGCCTCACTAGAGTAATCCGACTGATTCCACCCGTTTATTCCCAGTTTTTCAATAGCAACATTTCTAAAATATCTAACATATTCTTCCATTATCATTTTATCTGAAATACCAATCAAATAATAAATAATATGCTCTGCTGCCATCCTTTTAAAACTTTTCTGAACAAGATCGTATATATTTTTTTCCCACAAAAAATCCTTAAGTGAAAAAAGCATATCAAAAACACTATGCCAACTATTCATTCTGTTTTCATCCAAAGATTTTCCATTAAACTTTCTGTGACATATTAGTTTTTCACTAACAATAGACATTTTATTTGCTACTGCATATGATTTAAATACCATTCCTGCATCTTCACAAACCAAAGCATCAGTATATTTAAGATTATTGCTTACAAGGAAGTCCCTTAAATACAACTTGTCCCAAGACCATCCACAGGTTAATTGAAAAACATTTTCTGGAATATCATATACAGAAAACTGCTCTTTATCTCCGATAATTCCAATATTCAATCCACTTCCCGCAAGGTCAAATCTTTCTCCGGTGTTTCCGTCAAAACCTTCACTAGAGCAAATAACAATATCTGACGACGTCTCCTCTGCTCTTTTCACCATTTTCTCTACCAACTGAGAATTGAATCTATCATCGGCATCCAAAAAAATTACATACTTTCCCTGTGCCTTTGAAAAACCGTTATTTCGAGCGACACCTGCATGCATATTTGTTTGTGAAATAACTATTACTCGCTCATCCTTTTTCTGATAACTCTTTAGAACTTCAAGGCTATCATCTGTTGATCCATCATTTACACAAATCAATTCAATATTCTTGTATGTTTGCCCTAATATGCTGCCAAGAGATTCATGCAAATACTTTGATGCATTATATACAGGGACAATAACAGAAACTTTCTTTGAATAATCATTCATTTATTTTTGCTCCAACTCCATATTAATCACGTTCAAATAAATCTCTAGAATAAACCTTATCTGCGCATTCAATCAAATTATTATCAAGTCTATTTGCCACAATAACATCACTTTTTTGTTTTAATTCTCTGAGATTATTAACTACTCCTCCTTCAACACAAGACCCATCGCTCAATAATGGCTCATAAATAATAATTTCTGCACCTTTTAGCTTCAATTGCTCAATCACTTCATGAATCGCCGATTGTCTAAAGTTGTCAGATTCCGATTTCATAGTCAAACGATATATACCAATAACCGGTGGTCTATTTTCAACGTTATCAACTTTTCTTAATATTCTATCAACAATAAAACTCTTTCTTGTCCTATTTGATTCAACAATTGCCGTAATCATATTTTGCGGAACATCATTATAATTTGCTACCAACTGCTTTGTGTCCTTTGGTAAGCAATAGCCACCATACCCAAAACTAGGATTGTTATAATAATCGCCTATTCTCGGATCCAAACATACACCCTTAATTATTTGACGCGTATCAAGTCCCTTTGTTTCAGCATATGTATCCAACTCATTAAAATACGAAATTCTTAGCGCTAAAAAAGTATTAGAAAACAACTTAACCGCCTCTGCTTCTGTTTCTCCCATTATAAGAACTTCCACATTTTTCTTTTTGGCTCCCTTGACCAACAAATCAGCAAACTCATGAGCATATTTTTTTGCACTATTTTCGCATCCAACAATAATTCTCGAAGGATTAAGATTGTCAAATAATGCTTTTGATTCACGTAGAAATTCCGGTGAAAACATAATTCTATCTGTATTATTGTTCTTACACGCTTCCTTGGTATAACCCACTGGAATCGTTGATTTTATAATAATTATTGCGTCTTTAGCAAAAGACAAGGCTTCTGCGATTACCTTATCAACTGCACTGCAATCAAAACTGTTTAACTCATCATCATAATTTGTTGGAACTGCTACAATCACATAATCTGACTTTCTATATGCACTTTCCGAGTCAGTTGTAGCTTGTAACACCAAATTTCTTTCTATATGTTCTTGCAAATACTTCTCAATTAATTCATCATGAATTGCACTTTTCCAATTATTTAGTAAATTAACTTTTTCTTCATCAACATCTACAACTGTCACATTATTATTTTGTGAAAGCAAAACCGCCAGTGATAGTCCAACATATCCCATTCCAACTACAGTAATATTCACTCAAACACCTCATTTATATTTATATTTTCAGTCCATCGGCAAACTCATAGGTACAAAAAAGTCTTTCCCTTCTTTCATCCCCAAGCTTTCCAATTGAGCCGCAATTTCCTTGTGATATCCAAATGTCCCAATAAGAATCTGTTCGTATTCAGAACGTTTTTCAACCAGAGCCTCATGGGATATAACCTCTATTCCATTCCAAATGGTTCCCCATTTGCTAGAATTAGAATCCGACACATACTTAACCTTTGCGCCTACTGTGTTCAGTACATTAAGTAGTTTGTAGGAGTTTACTCCTGCACCGCACAAGGCGTAAACTCCGCCTCTTTTTATTCTCGAATCAGGATTTGCAATATTAAATACTTTTTCCAAATTTTCATCTGTCAACTTTGGAACCGTTGCAAATCCGGTTTTAGTCAAAGCCTTGTTTATATCTTCAAATACCTGATTATAATATTCTTCAAGATAATCACTTGAAGCCTTTGCATCTTTAAATTCACTGTTTTTCTGTGTGTTATGAATCCTATACGCTGTTAACACTTCTGGGATATATGTTATATCACTGTAATATTGGGCCATCAGTTTAATATACATATCAGCATGAGTAATATATCCGTCTTCAGGCATTGGAAGTATTTTCTTTAATAAGTCTCGTTTTGCTGACAAACAGGATGTTATCAAATTATAGGTATATACATAGCCGTATTTTCTAAACAGTTCCTGCCTGTTTTTTGTTGTATCTATTGGTGAAATATATTCTTTTTCAGGCACATCTCCAAAATGTTTTCTGGCATTGCCTAAAAAATCGCAGCTTTCCAGTTTTTTTACAACGACTTCCAGCTTGTTTTCATAGAAATAATCATCTGCATCTAAAAAACAAATAATATCCCCTTTGCTTTCTTTATATCCCAAGTTAAAAGAGCCGGCCTGACCGCTTTTTTCTCTGTAAAAAGCTCGAATTTTCTCAGGATATTTTGATACATACTTTTCAATTACTTCTTTTGAATCGTCATTGGATGCCCCATCCACTACTATGATTTCAAAATCCGTGTAAGTTTGGTTTAACACGGACTCTATAGCCTGACCTATGTATCTTCCGTAATTGTAATTATCGATTATTACACTTACCATATTTCCTAACACTTCTCCATATTTACCATGCCAATAGTATTACTGTTGATTAAAGTATTCTTTGAATGATCTTAAGTTTTTATCCTTCTCAGAAATAATCAGATTGTCAATTCCACCTATTTTTTCCAAAGGCCATTTAATATCAAGTGTTTCATCGTTCCACATTATTCCGGTATCATATTCGCCGTAAAACACTTCTCCACATTTATAGCTTACAACCGAATCTTCTAACACCAGATAGCCATGTCCGAAATGCTCCGGCACATAAAGTTCACACCTGTTTTCTCCTGTCAAGTCAAATCCAAGCCATTTCTTAAATGTAGGAGATTCTGGTCTAAGGTCACAAATAACATCATATACATGTCCACTTACGCAGCGTACAAGCTTTGCCTGTTCTTTAACCTCTTGAAAGTGCATAGCACGAATTACACCTTTTTTTGATATTGTGTAAAACACTTCTTTTAATTCATGTTCTATACCACTATTTTTAAACATATCAACGTTATAGTCTTTTATAAAACCACCACGTTCATCAGTTGCATAAAATGGTTTTATAAGATATGCGCCTTTTAGCTCTAATTCCTGGAATTCAAATTTTTCTATCATAAGTTTTATGCCTCTTCTTTATGCAAAATTTCTTCTAATTCCTTCTTCGAATAACACTTTCGCTTCAAAGCCTGTGTCATTTTTCAAATCGGAAATGTCAAACCATTCCTCTTTATAATAAATACCATCATCAGGTCTTTTACCAATCCCAAGTTCAACATCTTTTCCAAGTGCATTAGGAATGGCAAGGAGGTAATCTTTTAATTTTCTTACTTCACCGGAACCCAAGAAATATTTCTGCTTTGTTAAATCACCTCTATCCAACGCACATATAGCATCAATAAGGTCATAAATAAAAATAAAATTGTAAGGCTGCATTCCGCTTCCGAATTCAGGTATTCTGCCTTCATTTATTTCCTTAACCGTGTAACTTATTAAGTTTCCTGACACATTACCCGGACCAAAAACATTTGAAAACTGCATCCATACAAGCTTTGTTTTAAAAGTTTTAGATTTAACATTTAAAAGATTGTATGTGGTTTGTTTAGCTAAAGCATAAACCATATTTTGTGAAACATTATCTAAGTCTTCTAATTGGTCAAGAACTCGTTCTGAAATTGTTCCTGCACACATAAACTTGTCACAACCAAGTTTTTCAGCCGTTTCGTAGGCTTTAACAGCAGCTATGGCATCCCTCATCTGTATGTCACAATCAGCGCGTTTTGCCCCGGTTGATCCTTCCCAAGCAAGATGTATAAAAGTCTTTATATTTTCTCCGGCAAAATCGGCTTCAAGCTTCGGAATTTTGTCCAACTCACAATATACTATATTTACATTTTTCAAAGACGAAAACTCGGACACATCCGAATCTTTTCCCCTTACAACCGCATATATATACTTTTCTTCATCTTCTGCAAGTTGCTTTATAAGATTTTTTCCAATGAAGCCGCTAGCTCCGGTTATTACATATTTCTCCATTATTTTTTCATCCAACCATTTTCTTATTATTTAACCCTGAAAGAATTCCCTTATCTGTTTAACCGTAAAATCATACATATTTTCTCCCGAGATGTGTGCTTTATGCCATTCAACAGTCTTTCTAATAGCATCATCCACATTCCAAGTTACCCGCCAATTAAGCTCTGACTTTAACTTAGAACAATCAAGTTTAAGGAAATTTGCTTCATGTGGTCCGTTAATTTCCTTTGATTCCCATTTTGCACAATCACCCCAGACCTTACAGAATTTTTCAGCAAGTTCTCCGGTTTTAATGCAGTCAGAAAACTCCGGTCCAACATTGTAATTTCCTCGTTTTTCAAAATCTTCATACTGTTCCTTAACTATAAGCAGGTAAGCTCTTAAAGGTTCCAGCACATGCTGATAAGGTCTTACGGAATTCGGGTTTCTGACAGCAATTGTATTTCCGTCTTTTGCTGCCCTTACACAATCAGGAACAATTCTGTTTGGTGAGAAGTCTCCACCACCTATTACATTTCCTGCCCTTGCCGTGGAAAGAGGAATATGCTTTTCATCATAAAAAGAACGTTTATAGCTTGCTGTTACAAGTTCCGAGCAGGACTTACTGTTTGAATAAGGGTCAAAACCATCAAGTGTATCACACTCTCTATAACCCCACTCCCACTCATTATTTTTATAAACTTTATCAGTCGTAACATTAAGAACTGATTTCACAGACGGGCACTTTCTTGCACATTCAAGAACATTTACCGTACCCATAACATTAACATCATATGTATAAACCGGTTCTTCATATCCTGTAATTACAATCGGTTGTGCTGCCATATGTATAACAATATCTGGTTGAACTTCATTTACAAAAGTTTTAAGCTTTTCTAAATCTCTAATATCACCGATGCAGGTCTTCATTTTACTACCAAGCTCTAAAATCTCATATAGGGAAGGTTCTGTCTCAGGCTCGAGGGCATAGCCATAAACTTGTGCACCCATATTTATTAACATGGCGCACATCCAGCTGCCTTTAAAGCCTGTATTTCCTGTTATTAATACTTTTTTACCTTTGTAAAAATCTTTCATGATTTAATCCTTTAATCGTTCCAAATCTTCCACGGTGCATTTCCACCGGCCCACAGTTCTTCTAATTTTTGTTTCTCACGGAGTGTATCCATGCATTGCCAAAAGCCCTTGTGCGTGAAGGAAATCAACTCTCCGTCTCTAACCAATGAATTAAGCGGTTCCTGTTCAAACACTGTGTCGTCGCCTTCGATTCTATCAAATATCTCAGGATTCATAACCATAAATCCAATGTTAATAAGGTCACCATCCAAATCCGATTTTTCACGAAAAGCGTTTACTTTCCCGTCTTCGGCGATATCAAGGACACCTTTATTTTGTCCAAAGTTGTATACGGATATTGTTCCGATTTTACCGTGCTTTTTATGAAACTCCAAAAGACTCGGCAAATCAATATCGCCCACTGCATCACCATAAGTCAGCATAAAAAGCTCATCCCCAATGTATTTACGAACTCGCTTGATACGGCCGCCGGTCATGGTATCTAACCCTGTGTCAACCACAGTTACCTTCCATGCTTCCGCCTTTTGATTGTGCACTATCATTTCATTTCCTTTTGTAAAATCAAAAGTAATATCCGATGTGTGGAGAAAATAATCCGCAAACCACTCTTTTATCACATGCTGCTTATAACCCGCACATATGATAAATTCGTTAAAGCCATAATGAGAATAGGTTTTCATTATGTGCCATAAAATTGGCATTTCTCCAATTTCAAGCATAGGCTTTGGTTTAAATTGTGATTCTTCCGATATTCTTGTGCCGTAGCCTCCGGCTAAGATTACTACTTTCATATTCTACCTCAACGATTTAAAAATCCTGCCTGTTAAACCAATCTGTTGCGTTAAAACGATTTTCTCTTTCAGCGTATTTAATGCTTCCTTCATAAGTATATTTGTCCCAAACAAATTTATACGCCGATTCATCAACTACTATAAAAACCTTGCTGATTAAATCCATGTACTTTGAAATATCTTCCATTGGATTTTCAATATAACAATCTAACTTTTTCAGGTATCTGCTGATTAACTTCATCTCCGGGTTTTCATTTATCGACTCGTTTGGAAACAGTGTTTCATCTGTCCACATTTCCAATAAATCATCCACTGTTCCGTAGAAAATAAAATCCGGAATGTAATAAGGTACATCCGCAATCGGCGGAAGAACCGTTATTCTTGCTTTTGCTGCGGTTTTTGACGAAAATCTTCTTGTAAGATTATTTACATATGATATAGCATCTTCCGCATAAATCCTAAAGTCCGTTCTTGTCTTAAGTGCATATTCCAAGCCCAATTCTTTTGCTCTTTTAAGCCCCGCATTTGTAGATATTAATTGAAAGTTAAGGTTAAGTACGCCTTTCATCTCCGGCGTGTCACTTAGTACAATATCTATTCCCAGCTTTTTAAAACGTTCAAATCCTTCATTTTGCTCTTCTGATTTCCATGTCGATAAGATTATTGTGGCATCGGGGAATATTAACTTATACATTTTTAGCGTGGTATAAGTAAAATCTCCCTTATAGATAATAGGTCCCTGTACTATAATTGCTGTTTTCTCATTTGCTTCCTTATAGTTTTTTTCTCTGATTATCTCGATTTCGCTCTTTTTTCGAAGAGTGATATCATCTATACTTGCATCGTCCAACAGATTGTATGTTACAAAGTAGTTTGAGGTTTTTGTCAAAGAACCGCATTTTTCCTCAAGCTCCTGACTAACATCCGCAAAATTGATTCCGTATTTACTTTGACCATATTTTAAAAGATCAGATTCTTTTGAATCTTTCACACTCAAATCCGGGGCATATACATTAGGCAATTCATAAAACGGTACCAAATCCGAATTGTCATACAGGCAAACAATCTTTTCTTTAAATCCCAATTCGGTCAGATACGACGCTACTTCTTCTTGAAAATAAAAAGAAGAAATAACTATGTGATCGACCGCCTCAAAAACTTCCTTAGCCGGTGCTTTAACTTCAAACCCTGCATAAACACGAGCATTTTTATCTATAAAACCCACCACGTTTTTGTATTTCATATCCGTCATGTCAAAAAGCATATTGGTATGTCCGCCGACACAATAAACCAGCGTTGTTCCATCATCACACTGCTTTAGTTTTTCATTTACCGCATTTATTCGCTCAACCATTTCAAAGCAAAACTTAGGTGCCAATGGATTAATCATACTAGCAATCTGTTTTGCTACATCTGAAACATTTTCCGAATCATCCGCTGTACCTGGCACACAAAACATTGCGATACTGTCATCTTCGTCGTATATTGATATGAATTCGCCTTCAAAACCCATTGCTCGGATTTCATTTTCAAATAAAGGCTTGCCTCTCATATAGCAACCAAGGATGATATCTACATCTTTAAATGTTTCTTCGGACATATACAAAACGTCATATTGCTTTATTTCATCGCACGAATCATCAAATATGTAATCATTGTTGTTAACATCCAAAAAACCTTTGATTTTTTTATTTCCAAGCCCTGCATATCTAAACATATGATATGCATGCACTTTATCAGCGTATACAAGAATAATCTTATTATCAGGGATTTCCATTATTTTTTCCCTGACTTTCATAACTCTTTTGGTTAAATCAACTTGTCTTTCGGAAACACCAAGCGACTGTTTAACCCTAAACTTCCTTTGTCTAAGCCAGACATTGATTCCCGATATTTGATTATCCAAATGTCTCTTGTTCATAAACTACACCATTCCTTCATTTACCAAACTTTCACACACCACATCATCCATGCAATATATCGGATAATCAACGTGTGGATACAGGCTCTTTTCTATATTGTGGAAGTCCGCTATTGCGGATACAATTATCATTTCTGTTTCAGGAAGATCCGTAACATCATTAAATGCAGGCACATCGTACTCGTTTGACGCATTATTCCTATCGACAATAAAGGATATTTCAACGTCTTCTTTTTTAAGCAACTTATATAACATTTTGCCCGCTATTCCCCAACCATAGATTGCTGCTTTCTTCAAATTATGCTTTCTTACAAAAGACGCTATATTTTTACCTTCCATTGCAAGTTTTGTTATTCCGTAAAACATGTGGTAATAAAGAGGGTCTCTTGCATATTGCACAGGTCGATAGGTAGACATACAAAATTCTTCTTCTCTGAATTTATAAAAATAATCCGTGCTACTTTCCTGCGTAAGCTTTTCTTTTGATAAATCATAACTACCCTTTTCATAGTTTATATCAAAGTTATGATTTACATAGCCCGAATCTGCCTGTGTTGTTACTCCCGTTCCCTCCATTCCTATGTTGTCACATAATGACTTTACAGAATAAATTGTCGTTTTATTAAGGGCCATTTCCTTGCATGCAAGGCGATAGTCGATATATCTTACCCCCGGATTCTCCGGGAGTAAGATATCGTATTGAATGGTACTGGCGTACATAAGACCTTCAACATGAACTTTTTTTAGATCAATCTTATCTACCGTTTTTTCATCCATTGAAAAGCTTTCCCATCTGTCCAACCAAAGTCCGTATCCCCAGCTTCTGAAAGCATCATAAGAAAAAGAGTCTTTTCCGACTTTCGGGTCATCTTTAACCGGGTTATAGCCACAAATGCTGAATACTTCTTTATCATCTTCATATTCATCTAATGCTTGATTCATAAAGGTTAAGAATCCTTTTGCTGTAAGTATATCATCTTCTAAAACAATTACTCTTCCGTGTTTTCTTATAACTTCGTCAATACCGGGGACCATATTCCCGTTTGGTCCCTCATTTATTTCACGTTTTACGAGATGATAGTCTTTGAAGCTATCCTTGTATTTTTCAAGTTCCGCTCTTATTTCTTCAACGATTTCTTTATCGCCTTCTTTCCCTTCTACAGGGGCATTTGAAAACACATAGACTTCTGTCTCTTTCGCACCCGTATTGTTTTTAAGTGCATCCATTATTCTAACTATCTCATTTTTTCTGTTATAGGCAAACACCGCCACAGGTGCATAATTCATAGTTATCTCCTAACTTTTACATCGTCATCAGTGTTGTTACGATAATGTCATTCGAAAATCCAAGTTCCATTAGTGTTGTTTTAATTTCAAAATACCAAGTACTGGCAACAAATATTTTGTCGAATTCATCTTTTCTTTTTACAAGGTCATCAGGGCTTATTACCTCATATCCGTTAAAATCGCAACCCCATTTGTTGCAATCGGAATCCGAAAAAAAGGCTATTTGGTCTTTGTCAAACAATTTCAAGAACTCTTGTCCTGTAGGACCGGCACCATATACTGCATATTTCACATCTTTTTCTACTTTGTACGCATGGTCTTCAAAAGAATCTTTCTTTAAGCTTATTACCTTGTTTTCATCATACAATGCTATAAGTTCTTCTTTGTTTTTCAACTTATTCACAGCAGGGAAGGATGCTTTTTCAAGAGCAAATGCTTCCGGAGATATTATCAATTCAATTCCTTTTCCAAGTTCACATTCCATATCATAATCGGATTCTGCTACGAGTATACTTCCCGGATTGCATACATAGGATTGGAAAAATTCCACAGCTCTGTCCTGTACTTCAATGTTTTCGCCAAGAAGCGCAACATATTCCCCTCTTTCTGCTTTCGAAAGAACACGATTTAGTTTTGCTCCGAATTCGTTCATCTGTGAAAAATCAATTATTACATTATCCGCAAAAACATTTTTCGATAATTCTTCTTTGATACTCTCGTTGCTTGTAACAAACACAATTTTGGTCAATGCCTTTGCGGTATTTGCAATTGTTTTCTTATACGACTCAACCTCTCCCATGTCATCTCCAAAAAGTGCTCCAACCAAACCTTTTGGATTTAACCAGTCGTTCTTTTCGTTAAATCGCGAGAAATAGCTTTCTGAGTATCTGAATTCTCTTACTTCTTTTACATCTGCTTTGCTTTCCTCGGCAATTTCTCCGCATTCGTTTATCTTAAGGACATTAGCTCCTTTTCTTTCCAGTTTTGGGCTGCCCATTTTCTTAAGTTCATCATAATACCATTGCGACATATCATCGATTTCATCATTGGCATCTCTTGTAAATGTGCTCATAGTTATGCCGCACAGTTCACACCATTGAAGCTGGTAACCGAAGTCTTCAGGTTTTCTTTTCCACCAGCCCGGCTCAATCGGCCATCCACCCGGTCCATCAAAAAGCATGTCAAGAGCTCCGGCTATTTCACAGAAGAATGCTCCTTTAGGAGTAATCGTTGCAGACCATTCGCCTTGTGCCCAACAATTATCTCTTGTCTTTATCCATTCATCATCCGGAATGTTTAAATCCTTTCTTCTGACCATTATCGGAGAATGGTACATAATATTTGTATGATCATTAAGCGCCTGGAAGTTAAAAGTATCCTGAATTAACTCATAATAGGCTCTATAGTTATTACTTAATGCCGACCAAAGACCATAGCCATCTACACAACGTTGCTGTCCGGTCTCGTATTTTTTCATATAAGTATCGCGTTGCTCCATTTGCGCAATTACATTCATGAAATTTTTAGTCGGTTTTGTAAGCAGATTTTCTGTCTTTTTAAAGTATTTATGTTCATTTAAGTATTCCAAGAATCTCTTAAACTGAGGATGCAAAGTAGGTTCTCCACCCATTATTCCCACGGTTCCTTGAAATCCTTCAAAGGAATCAACCGCCTTTTTAAATGTTTCAAAATCCATAAAAAACGGCTTTTTATGATGTCCGCAAAAACGTGTACAGTTAGAGCACTGATGTATACACGCATTTGTTATATCTATCTGGATTATTCTCATGTCCTGTGGTGATTTCATATGTTTTCCCATCATAAAACGCCTTTTTCGGCGAATTATTTTCCTTTCTTTTACTGATTTTATCTTTATTGCCCGTATTATATATTGTAATTATCGTTATTTTACCTTTTCGGATACAGGATGTTTTAAGAACAAATCCAAATCCTCCGGTATTCCAAGTCCGTACATACCATTCGCTTCGCTTCCAACATTGTAGTAAACAAATTTCTTTCCTGCCGCAATCATTCTGTTGTAAACAGGTGCTACATAAAACTCTCCGTTTACTCTCTCATCTGCGGCAATCATTTCTTTTGCATATTTTACAAAGTCGCTTCCCTTTGCGTAATTGTATATGCCGACAGTTGCCTCATCCGATATTACTATTTTCTCCTTAACATCAGTTACAAATCCGTCTTTATCGTAGTTGATATATGACCATTTAGGGTCGTCCGCTGTCATTGTCATAATCAGACCGTCTGCGCCCTCACCTTTTTTAAGATAATCATTTATATCTATATCTACATACTGGTCTGAATTGGCAATCATCATTGCGTCATCGTTATCAATATACTTTTCCGCAAGTAAAACCGTGCATGCTGCCCCTTCAGTTACTTGATTAACGGGTACAACCACACAGCCCGGTGCAATATTTTTCAAAGATTTTTCCAAATCATACTTATCCAGGTGTTCTTGCAAGCAAAGATAAATAAACCTATGCTCGCAATTTGGTCTGATATTATTTGTTACCACCTCAATCATGTATTTCCCATGAACGTCTATAAGTGGTTTTGGCATTTTATATCCGGCATTCGCAAATCTTGAACCACGTCCCGCCATAGGTATTACTATATTCAACATAATGTCCTTCTCCTGTTTTCTTATTCTGCTTTGTTTGCTGTGTTATGTTAACCTTATTGGTTGCTACTTTTAGCTAATATACTTGTCATTATTTGCTCCCGGAATCTTAACCACAGCATTTATCGTATCTTCCAATGCTTCAAATGCAGTCTCTTCTCCGGGCTCAACAACTATAACTGTTCCGGCTTCAAAAACTTGGTCAAACATTTTCACTTTTCCTTCCACAACAGCTGTTATTTCCGTAGCAATCTTGTGATAATGTTTTTCTTCCGTATCGCCTTTTTTGTAGCGTTTTACAGCCACTTCTACATCATTTGTCTTATAAAGAGTCGGCTCAAAGTTTCCAACAAACCAACCTTTTGTCATATCGTCTAATTTGGATACTTTCATGTTCTAGTCCTCATTTTCTGTGCTAATAGTTTTCTTTATGATGTTAATTTAAAAAGTCTTCCGCTTCCTTAGGCAAATCCGTGCATAGATAAAATCTCTCTTCATTTGAAATACCTGTTTTTTGCAACATTTTCCATACTTCATCTTTTTCTTTTTTATGAATTTCAGGAGATATAAGCGAAACTTTTTTGCTATTTTTAAGATGCGTTTTTATCGCTGTTTCTATATCCCAGTCATTATAAAAAGCATCAACCCAGACACCGCAGGCTTTTTCATATAGCACGCATTCTTTTTCAATATCGCTGTTTCTGGTGAAGAATTTAAAATTTCTGTCGTTATATACCACCATTTCCGGTATCGACATATCAAACATAAAATAGTTTTTTATCTCGTATTCTTTCAGCTGTTTTTCCAACAAGTCTTGTATTCCATCCGCTTTTACATTCAAAGCAAGCGGCGTATTAGAATCAAAGCTTTTGTAAATATCAAAAACTTCTTTAAGCTTTGGGCAACTATCATCCGCAATATTATGAGATATGACAAGTTCCCCTTTATAATCTCTTATGTCGGTTTCTATGCCATATCCGTTTTTAAATGCTTTTTCTATAGCTTTTAAACTGTTTTTTTCGCTTTCTTCCAGCCAGTATCCTCTGTGTGCGATTATATTCAAGCGTTTCTCATCTCCAACTCATATTTTTCAATCTGTTTAGGTTCATAGAATGTATGATATAATTTCGGGCTGATTTCCACATGTCCGACTTTTTTATTCTTCAAAATCATTTCATTTATTGAAGCTGAAATATAAAAAACTCCCTCATGGTCCTTTCCCTTAAGAATGGTGTTTTTTGCAGCTTCAACAAAGTCTTTGCCATGTTTGAAGTAGTATAAACCTGCAATTGCCTGTTTTGAGATAGGGCGTTTTTCTGCAGCTTCAACTACATTTTTTCCTTCCAGCCTTATATATGACCATCTCGGATGTACACACTCAAACGTGACAACGCCGCAATCGACCTTGTCTTTTCTGAACTTCTTTAAAACTTCTTCTATATCGCAATCAAACTTTTGATCATTATTCGAAATCAATAGTTCATCATCATTGTCTATGTATTCAACCGCCATAAGGCCTGTACAAAGCGCTCCGCCTGTCGAACCGGTAAGTCTGATTATTTCGGCATTGTCATCAGTGAAGAGTTTAACCATATTGTCAGTGTGAAATTTAGTGCATTCTTCTTCGCTGAGTATTGCAATAAACTTCTTGTTTTTTACGCTTTCAAAATTTTCTATCACATACTGAATCATTGGTTTTTCGCATATTTCCACACAATTTTTCGGCCAATATTCTGAAGCAAACTGTACCGAAGAACCGCTTGCCGGAATCATTATATTTATCATACTCTTCACCCCCCTATTTCATTTTCTTTATTTCTTTAAGCTTATTTGTAATGTTTTCGTAGTTTACATCATAAACCGAATCTACTTTTAAGAGATGCCCGCCGCTGGCAAGGGCTGCTTTTATGCCATTTTTATTATCTTCCAAAATAAGGCATTCTTCCGGTCTTAGTTTGAATTTTTTCATTGACTTTACATATATTTCAGGATCTGGTTTTGCTTTGGTTACATCCTGATTTGACATTATCAAATCAATATATGGCATTAGCTCAGATTTATCCATCATTTCCTCTATAGTTTTTCTGATAGAATTAGAACATACCGCTATTTTATATCCATCCTCTTTCAATCTTGAAAGCGCATATTCATGCTGGAATCTCGGCTTACAACGCTCATTAATAAGCTCCATGGTATACTTTTGTTTTACAGCATTAATAAAATCATGAAGCTCAATAGGTAAATTAGAGCCTTCACTAAGAAGCTTTAATTTATCCTTTGTAGGAAGCCCGTCAAATGTATGAATATGTTCAAATCTGGAAATTTCAAAGCCGAATAGCTTTAACGCACGATTAAGAGCCTCGTAGTGCCACTCTTTAGCATCTATTAAGACTCCATCCATATCAAATAGAATTGCTTTAACATCCATGTTAATCCCCCATTAATCAAACCGTAAATGTTTTTCGCAAGAATTTCTTACAAAAATCCATTCGAAACACCATTTACATTATACTGTTTTTTTGCCAATTTTTCAAGAAATCAGGCACTTTTATCAACTTTTTTCAAAAAAATTGATTGTTTAGCTTTTCAAATATTTTATCGGCAAAATGTGCGTGTTTCTTTAGCTTTTAACGCAAAAAACTGCCGGTATTGCCGACAGCTTTTAATCGATTGACCTTATAAATATTTCTCCGCGCTTTTTTCGACGCAATCTTCAAAGCTTTCATAGTCAGCAAACGCCGTATTATCCTTACTCCAGATTACATCTTCGCGCATCACTCTTGCAGGATTACCCGCTATAACAACATGGTCGCCGAATTTTGATGACGTTACCGCATTTGCCCCAACTATAGACCCCGTTCCTATACTTGCACCGGGAAGAAGTTTTGCTCCTGCCGCCAACCACACTTGTGGTCCGACTATTACATCCTTCGGATAGTTAATTCTCTTTTTTGTTTTTTTATCAAATATAACGTGGGAATCATGAGTTCTAATTTCTGTATCGTAAGAAAACAGACAATCATCTCCGATTATTAAATCCGCACCAGATACATCAACATTTGTAATTACTATCCTTACGTTGTCCCCCACACTTAAAGTACAATCGCTTCCAATATTTATTGTAAATTGGTCAATAATAAGATTTGTCCCGATTTTTAATGTCGAGTTAAATCCAATAAAATTCACCCACAAATTGTCCGGCAAAGTCTCATCATAAATAACCTTATTGGTTCCAATAATTAGTTCTCCATCCTTGCCTTCCGCCTTTATTTCAGCTCCCGTAATAACTCTGGAACCAAGGAGTGACATTGCCGAGTAATGCTCATACCCTTTTGCACCAAATTCAGCAGATAAAGTGCGAATCAGTGGCTGATTGCACGAAAAAATCACCAAAACCTTGTTTGGCACTTTTTCTAAGTCTTTTCTTTTAATTACGGGAATATTATCATAGAATTCAATATCCGAATCATCCCACTTTGCGTCGCAAAGATAATCAATTCGCATGATTTCACGAGCCTTATCTTTTACAGCCTCGTAGTAAAATCCCACACCATAACCAACTACAGTCTTACCTTCAAAATTCATATAAGTCCCCTCATTGAAATACTAACTGTTATCATTTTATCACATTTTGCCTTGATTTTACAGTTTTCAACCATATATTTTCATAATTATCGGTCATTTTTTAATATTAAAAATTTGCACATCTAACCACAAACCAATGTGCAAAAAGCACTGCCCCTCCCGAGACAGTGCTTCATATATCAGTTTTTTAAACAACACAACGGAACAACATATACCCCATTATCCATTTGATATGCTACTTTATTCTTTGTAACAATCATCAAAAATGCCGGTTTACCTGTTCTTTTCTGATCAATATCATCAGCTATTTTTATCAAATTATCAGCTGCCTTTTTTATATCCTGCTCACCGCCAAGTTTAACCTCAACAAGCGCCCATGTTCCATCATTAAATACAATAACAGCATCTGCTTCCCTTCTTTTTGAATCACGGTATTTATAAACTCTAGCTCCTATTGCATCAGCATAAACACGAAGGTCATGAACAACCAAGGATTCAAATAAAAATCCAAATGTTGTTATATCCTTAAAAATTCCCTCCGGAGTAATCCCCAATGTTGCAGCACCTATTGAGGGATCAGTAAAATGTCTTGTATCTTTTGTTCTAATAGCTGTCTTACTCCTAAGATTTGGATTCCAAGCAGGTAGCTCTTCAATAACATTCAGGTTTCGAAGTGCATTTAAATATTTTGCAAAAACATCTTTATCGAATGTTTCGTCATTTCCTGCACAATCCTCCAAAAGCGTTTTATCAGCCGCTGCTATGGAAACATTCCTGGCATATGAGCGCATTACTTTTCTTGCTCTCTGTTCATCTTTCCGGATTGGTATATCTTTCAAAGAAAAGATGTCGTCTGTCACAACAACCTCATAATAATCCCTTGCCTGTGCAAGGGCTATCTCTCGTTCTTTTCCTATCGCAATTGGCCAACCACCTCTACAAATATAATATGCGTAATCATTTATATCTTTGGTAGACATAGCCTTAGAAAACTTCCCATTTTTAAGATCAAGTAATGATACAGCACCATTACTATCCCCCGTTTCATACAAAGACATTGTTCTCATCATTTTACGTATAATTCTGCCATTTCCTGTATGTCTACTACTTTCATCATCTAATTCTGTTTTGTTCTTATCTGTTACGCTTCCGGTAAGAATATATTGCCCAAATTCCCCGGTTTTATCGACCTCATATTTTACCTGGTCCCATATAAATGATACATGCTGCCACTCATCAACCAATATTGGTTTAGGACCATAATTAAGAAAATTTTCCGGTGATATTTTTTAATTTGTAAAATCCGCTTGTTTTGTATCATTTTAATATAAATCGGAAAAAAATCAATTTTAAATCGGAAGTTTGTGAGGTTTTAAATCGGATAAATGTAAACATTTAAATCGGAAGTTTGTGAGATGATATTAAAAAGGCACTGTTTCTCACCGAAACAGTGCCTTTAAAACTACTTCAAAATCAACTTCAATATCGTTTCAAAGTCATCCCATCTTTTCAACTGCCACAGCGCATACCTTATACTCGGGTATCCTTGCAATATCATCTAAAGCAGCGTTGGTTATCTTATTAACCGGAGAATCCGCAAAATGAAATGGCATCCAGGTTTCCCCTTCCGACACCTTCTTGCCCACCCTTGCGGTAGCGGTAATGGCATCTCTTCTGCTTTTTACCTTCACTCTTTCTCCGTCTTTTATCTTAAGCCGTTCGGCATCTTTATAGTTCATTTCAATAAAGCCTTCTCCTGCAATATCCATCATACCCGGTGACCTTGCTGTCATGGCAGCCGCATTGTAATGGTACAAGATGCGGCCCGTCGTTAAGATAAAGGGATATTCCTTATCAGGAAGCTCTGCTGCCGGCTTATATTTCGCAGGATATAATAAGACCTTCCCCCTTACAGGTCCCTTTTCATGCATTATGTAAGTGCCCTTATCTTCCTTAGTTTTACAAGGCCATTGCAAACTCTCCCCATTATCGAGCCTTTCGTGGGATATTCCACCATAACTTGGAGTAAGGCTTGCAATTTCATCCATAATCTCCGCCGGTGTCATTTGCTTTTGCGGATAACCCATAGCATTCATAAGAAGTATCATTATGTCTGCATCGGTTTTAGCCTCTCCTTCAAGGGTTACAGCCTTTCTGACCCTTTGAACTCTTCGCTCTGTATTTGTAAATGTTCCTTCCTTTTCAGCAAAACTTACTGCAGGAAGCACCACGTCCGCATACCTTGCCGTTGGTGTTAAGAAAAGCTCTGAAACCACAAAAAACTCCAGATTCTCCAAGGCCTTTACAATGTGGTTACTGTCAGGTTCCGAAACTATAGGGTCCTCTCCTGCTATAAAGAGCCCCTTTATCTTTCCTTCTATTGCGGCAGGAAAAACCTCCGTTGCCTTAAGGTCCGGCTTTTTATTTAAGCTAACACCCCAGGCCTCTTCGAATTTCTTTACAACATCAGGGTTTTCAAGCTTCTGATAACCCGTAAAGTCCCCGGGCTGTGCCCCCATATCGCAGGCACCCTGTACGTTATTTTGACCCCTAAGCGGATTTACTCCGCATCCGCTTTTACCGATTTTTCCCACAACTGCTGCCATATTAGACATGCTCATTACGCCCTCGGTTCCTGTGGAATGCTCCGTAACTCCAAGGCAGTATATGATTGGCGCCTTTTCAGCCTTAGCATACATCCTTGCAGCTTCCCTTAACATATCCGGGTCAATATGGCAAATCTCCCCAACCTTTTCAGGAGTGTATTCTTTTACAATTTCCTTTAATTCATCAAATCCTTCCGTAAAATCCCTTATATAATCCTCATCCACAAGGCCTTCTTCAATCATTACGTGAATCATTCCGTTAGCAAAGGCTATGTTTGTTCCCGGTCTTAGCTTTAAGTGAATATCAGCAACCTTAGTAAGGCCAATATCCCTTGGGTCCACCACAATAAGCCTTGCCCCTTTTCTAACCGCCTGCCTGATTTGCATTCCCACTACCGGGTGGGCTTCCTCAGGGTTTGAGCCTATAAGCAAAATGCAGTCAACTCTGCGGGTTATATCTCCTATTGGGTTTGTCATTGCCCCTGAACCTAAGGTTTTTGCAAGGCCCGCTACTGTTGCCGAATGACAGACTCTGGCGCAGTTATCCGCGTTGTTAGACCCAAAGCAGGTCCTAACCATTTTCTGTACCATGTATATGTCTTCGTTAGTTGAACGGGATGTGGCAAAGCCGGCAAGTGCATCCCCTCCGTATTTTTCTTTTATTTCAAGGAATTTACTTGCACAAAGGCTAATGGCCTCTTCCCATGAAGCCTCCCTAAATTCACCTGTATTTTTATCCTTAATCAAAGGCTTTGTAAGCCTGTCCTTTGAATAAACAAAGTCAAAGCTTGCATTTCTTCCCTTTACACAAAGGCGGTTTTTATTGGCAGGGCCGTTAGCCCCTTCCGCGTTTATTATCTTATTATCCTTAACAACCAAGTACATCTGGCAGCCTGTGGCGCAGTGTGGACAAGTGGTTAAAACCTTCCTTATTTCCGAGTCTTGGTAAGTCTCTCTACGTTTTAAGGATATGGCACCGGTTGGACAAACCGAAGCACAGTTACCGCAGGTCTCACAACCTGTTTCCTTAAATTCCTTTCCAAAAGGTGTTTTTATAAAATGATGCACGCCACTTTTACTGTTTCTTAAGGCTCCGTTACCCACAATGTTATTACAAGCATTTACACAGCACTGACAATGTATACATTTTTTTGAATCGTAAGAAATATAAGGGTTTCCATCACTTAATGCCTCTCCCCCGTCAAAGCTTAAATTGGCATACAAAAGCTTTAACATCTCATCCCTGTAAAGGGACAGGGTTTCGCTTTCTGTCCTAATATTCATGCCTTCTTTAACAAAGGTTTTGCAAGCGGCAAAAAGGTTATCATAACCTTCAATTTCTACCATGCAAAGCCTACAGGCACCGTTTAAGTTAACGCCCTTTAAATAACAAAGGGTAGGTATTTCTATTCCATTTTCCTTTGCTACCTGTAAAATAGTGCTGTCTTTAGGGGCTGTAAGCTTCTTTCCGTTTATAGTAAGATTAACTTCCATTACTTCCTACCCCCTTCCATTGTGCCGCATCCGAAGTGGTCACACCTTAAGCACCTTGAGGCTTCTTTTTCAGCCTCCTCATCATTCATTGATATTTCCACAGGTTCAAAGTTGTTTTTACGCTCAAAAGGATCTGTCTCCTCAATTTCCGTCCTGCCACAAGGCTTGCACTTATTAGGTAAGGCCGCAGGTGCCTTTTCTTCGAGACTTACCTTATGGTGATAACCTAAAAATTCGTCTATGTTATATGCCGCAATCCGGCCTGTTGCTATGGCGTTTATAGCTGTAGATGGACCTGTCACGCAGTCTCCTCCTGAAAATACATTTGGCATAGCTTCAAGCTGGCAATATTCATTTGTTACTATCCTGTTTTTATTTGTTACAACTCCCTCTTTTTCAAAGTCCTTAACATCGCTTTCCTGACCAACCGCAAGTATCAGTACATCGCACTTAAAACGATATGGGTAAGCGCTTGAATGCTCAGTTGTTACAAAACCATATTCATCGTACTCCCCTACTATTTCAGGTTGCAGCCATACTGCAGTCAACTCATTTGTCTCTTTATCTGTTTCTATATGCAAAAAGCTTAAAAGCGTCCTAAAGCGTACTCCTTCCTGCATTGCTCCTTCTAACTCTTCTGATAGAGCCGTAATATCATCCCTTTTTCTTGTAAAGACGTGGACTGATTCCGCCCCAAGGCGCACTGCGGTTCTTGCTGCATCCATGGCAACATTTCCCCCACCTATTAGGGCCACCTTTTTGCCCTTTAAATCCATAGGCTTACCCGCTGCCAAGTTTTGTAAGAAATCAGCCGCAGGAATAACGTTTTTAGCATCCGCATTTTCCATAGGCATTCGCCTGCCCTTTTGGGCACCAAGACCTAAAAATACCGCATCATATTCTCTTATTTTTTCAAAAGATATGTCCCTTCCAACCTTTGTATTACAGTGAAGTTCAATATCTCCCCTACTTAAAATAGCCTTAATATCCTCATCCAAGCGTTCCTTTGGAAGACGGTATTCAGGTATTCCGTATCTTAACATTCCTCCCGGTTTTTCGTGTTCCTCAAACACATCCACCCTATGTCCCATAAGGGCTAAAAACCAGGCTGCAGTAAGGCCTGCGGGGCCGCTTCCAACAACGGCTATTTTCTTTCCTGTTTTTACGTTTGGTGTGGGACATTTAATCTGATTGGCTCTTGCCTTATCCACCGCATATCTTTTTAAACCGCGTATGTTTATAGGCTGGTCAATAATTGTCCTTCTGCATTTCTTTTCGCAAGGATGCTCGCACACAAAAGCACAGGCAGTTGGAAATGGATTTTTATTCCTAATTATGTTAACCGCTGCCTCATATTCTTTTTCCTTTATCAGGGCAATATAAGCCGGCACATCTACGTGTGCAGGGCATAAAGTGCTGCAAGGTATGGTTTGACCCACATCCTCAACGCAGCATTTTTCTTCTATGTGACTTTTATATTCGTCAGGGAATTCCTTTATACTGTCAAGCACTGTATTTGCCGCAACGACACCTACGGCGCAGTCAGCTGTTTTTGAAATCATCACAGCCAACCGCTCCAATTCTTCAAAGGTCTCCTTTGTGCCGGTGCCTTCCAGTATTTCTGATAAAAGCTTGTCTGCTTTTACAAGACCATCCCTGCAGGGTACACATTTCCCGCAGGACTGATTAATCGATATTTGTAAAATTGACCTGTACAAGGCAAGCGGGCAGATTCCCGGCGGAAATGCACTCATACGGGATTTAAATTTATTTAATACCACCTCAAGTCGGGCGTTTATACTACTACTATTTTCAATTTTACGCATAGTTCCCCCTTTTCCCAATAAACAAATTCTACCGATTCAAGGTATTCTTGCTAGCCTCGTAATAAAAGCCAACTCCGTAGCCTATAACTGTTTTAGCTTCAAACATCTTAATCTTCCCTCAAGCACTCCACCAACTCCGGTATATCCTCCGTAAGTGTTGCATAAATAATTCCTAAATCAACGCTACCATAATCGTGTACTATTCTATTTCTCAAGCCATATATTGCCGTCCACGGTATATTTTCATTTTTGCTCTTATAATCTTCACTCAGTTTCTTTGCATTTTCTGATATTTGTATCAATCTAAACATCATCGAATCCAGAAAGTACTTCGTTTTCATTCAATTCCTCCGCTGAAATATTCCGCATCTTTCTCACAATAAATGATAAATCTTCCCTCAGACGATGAGCATAGTAGCTATCGTTTTTTATATTATCCATATATTTTTATTCCATCCTTCAATATATCATTTAGCAATTCTTCATTATTGTTCAATTGTTTAAAGTCCAGCAAATCTACCCTTTTACACAAATACGATCTTAATCTTTCTACCAATTCAAAATATCTAAGCCCGGTAGCCTTAGTTGAAATCAACAAATCAACATCGCTGGTTTCTTTTGCTTTTCCCTTGGCATAAGATCCAAACAAATAGCAATAATCCACCTCATATTCCCCAAACAGCTCCTTGCAGGTGTTTTTAATATCTTCGATTTTCAAAACTCCGTGTTCTTCATCTACCTGATTATACTTTTCCAATTCACGAACAAGATACTTATATTTTAATGACTTTTCTTTACTTTGATCATTTTCATAAGTCACATATGACCTTAAAGATATGCCTAGAACCATAGCAGCTTCTTTTTGTGTGATTTTTTTTGATGTTCGAATACGTTTTAATTCATTCATTGCACATCCCTCCAATATCATTATGCATCTTTTGCACATAATAGTCAATATCAATATGCAAGTTTTGCACTTTTTTATTTTCACCGATATGCAAAAAGCACTGTCAAAACAGTGCTTTTAACAATACTTCTCCAAATCCACTTTTCCATCCACCACTTCCACGCCTTCCGCGCGCAAAAGCTTTGCCTGCACTTCAGCTCCACCAAAGGCAAAGCCGCCTGCAAGTTCTCCTTTTGAATTTACCACTCGGTGGCAAGGGATGTTTTCCGGGTCCGGGTTTTTATGAAGCGCATTGCCCACGGCCCTGGCCATCTTTTTATCTCCCGCCATTTCGGCCACTTGGCCGTATGTTGCAACTTTCCCACGAGGGATTTTCTTTACGGCTTCGTAAATTCGCTTTGCCGGACTGTCGCTTATAAGATAATAGCTTTCCTCTATCATTATCTTTATATCGCTATCCGGCACGCTGCCGTCCAATATAATCGTGTTCCAATGGTCCTTGTTTTGATGATATCCGGGTATTACAGACTCATACATTTCACGCCAAAAGAAGGCTTTTTCCGGATCAACTTTTACATTTAAGTTTATATATCCGTCTTTTTCGTAGGTCCACAAAAATGCCTTTTTATTACCCTTATATCTGACCAGTTGCCAGTTTTGCTCTCTAAATGGCGCGTCTTTATAAGTATCCGGGAAGGATAGTCCGAATTCCAGCGCTTCTTTTCTTGTTTTCATAGTTGATTGTTCCTACTTCCTTAGCGTATTTTCGCCGTTAATACATTTTTACCGTCTTCGTAGCTATGCTCTGCTTCGTAGCATACGCCAAGTATAATGGCGCGCGACATTTCATCCATTTCTTCCAGCGGATGTTGCTCTTTGCCGTCATAGCTTATTTTCATGTACACTTCTCCGCCGTCTTTTTCGTTATACTCAAAGCTAAGCTTAAGTTTTTCGTCTTTGGCAAGCCCCACAAGCAGAGTGTTGTAGCACAATTCTTCTGCCACTATCTGCATATGATGGACTTTCTTTCTGTCAATCAGATTGTTAAATCCGAACTGCTTTATGTCGCTGATAAACTTAATATAATCAAAGCCTTTTGTATCCATCGTCGTCTCAAAGACTTTAATGGTCTTGATAAAGCGTCTTGTAAGTTCTTTTTTAGGCGAATTGAATATTTCCTCAGGGCTTCCCTCTTCATATATAAGTCCCTGATCCATATAAAATACTCTGTTTGATACATCCTTGGCAAAGTTCATTTCGTGTGTTACCACCAGCATGGTACATCCTTCATTTGCCAAGCCCTTAAGCACCGCCAGCACTTCTCCTACCATTGTAGGGTCAAGAGCCGATGTTGGCTCATCAAACAATATTACATGAGGATCCATTGCAAGCGCCCTAACTATGGCAATTCTTTGCTGTTGTCCTCCCGACAGTTCTTCCGGCAGGTTAAATGCTTTATCGGAAAGGCCGACCTTTGTAAGAAGATCCATTGCTTTCTTCGCCGCATCTGCTTTGCTTCTGCCCAAAAGTGATGTCTGTGCAAGGGTAATATTTTCAATAACGCTTAGGTGCCCGAACAGATTAAACGACTGGAAAACCATTCCCAACCTTTTTCTCAGTGCACTCAAGTCATAGTTTTTGCTGCTTGTGTCTTCCCCTTCAAAATATACTGTTCCGCCATCCGGCTTTATCAGTCGGTTAAGCAGATATAAAAGGGTACTTTTTCCCGTTCCCGAAGGACCGATTATAGATATAATATCCCCTTTATTAATCTTGCAATTTACATCTTTCAACGGCGTGACATCTCCAAAACTCTTTCTAAGATGCGAAACTTCCAAAAGAGTTTCCTTCTCGTTTTTCTCGGCGTTTGCGCTGTTGTTTACGAATCTTCCCATATCCTGTGTCGAATATTCTTCCGCAACCTTAACTATTTCTTTCGGAATCTTGCGCTTTATAGGCCTTATTTTCGATTCTGCAATGCGAAGCAGCCTTATTACAACTACGGAAAGAACAAAGTATACTATTGCCGAAAAAAGCAAAGGAAAGAATGCATCAAAAGTCCTGCTTCTTATAATGTCCGTTACTTTTGTCAGTTCCTCCACGGATATATAGCCCGCAATGGAAGTCATTTTAATGGTGGATATTAATTGTCCGCTGTAAACCGGAATAATATGCACCAATGCCTGAGGCATAACTACTTTAAAAAATGCCCGACCTCGCTTAAATCCCAATGCTTCCGCCGCCATATACTGGCCCTTCGGAACAGCTTCTATGCCGCTTCTGAAGATTTCCGCACTGTATGCCGAAAAGTCCATGGTAAAGGCTATTACGGATATCCAAAATGCGGACAGACCGCTGCCTTTAAATACAACATAACACAAAAGCATCAACCAAACCAACAAAGGCAAGCCTCGAAACACCTTAATATAAAGTCGTGCAAAGGCGGGAACCGGACCGCTTTTTCTTGTATGCATAAAGCAAATTAATGCGCCCAAGGCCGTTCCGAAAGCTCCCGATAATGCAGAAAGCAAAAGGGTCACCACAAGGCCCGAAAGCACCATCTTATAACGGCCTTCCTTTATGAAGTTTCTATTTATACTATCTTTGATTTTGTCTATAAATGCCTGTGCTTTTGGCACTTCCTTACTGCCGCCGTCTTCCTTTACGGCAAGATAAATCGGGTCATCAAGAAGCGGAGCCGTTGCATTTATGCTTACCGCATTTTCTTCCGTACCGGTAAAAGTATCCGCAAGTAAGTCATAAGAACCGCTTCCTATGCCTGTTATACAAGCCGAATATGAAATGCATTCCACTACCGGAGTATAACCGTATTCCTCACAAAAGCCGTATGTCAACTCTATAAATGCTCCCGTTATTTCACTTCCGGAATAGAATGTCATCGGTTCCCACATAGCTGTTGTGCATATGCGAAGAGGACCTTTTTCACCTGTAAATTCGAAGTCTCTGATTACGTTTCCTTGACGGTTCGTATCTTCCCACTTCTCAAGAATCTTGTCATAATCACCATTGTCTCGGATGCCTTTTAAATACTCATCGAATTCCTTTTTTAAAGCATCACCTTTGGCTGTTTTTTGCACTCCGAAAGAGGTCTGGTACATCTTAAAATAATCGTCGATAAAAGCGATATCCGGATGTGTTTCTTTCAATTCCCCTTTTGAACTGACATAACCCACGGCCGCATCGATTGCCCCCGAATCCAAAGCGCTGTATTCATCCGCGAAAGAATTGTAATACAAAACTTCCGCTTGCGGATATCTCTCCATAACCGCATCGGCCCAATATGTTCCGGTAAGAATGCCAATCTTGGTTCCGGGTTCAGCAAAATCTTCAAATGTCTTATCCGTGGAAATATATCCATCATCGCCCACAGAGGCATTGGAATCGCTCACATATGTCGTGCCCACTATCTGCGGTAATATGATAGCCAAAACTATAGCAATTATTATGATGATTTCCCATCTTCTGTTTTTAGTCAAAAAAACACCCCCCGATATGTTAATTATATCAGAAGGTGCTACTTTTTTTCAATCAACTAAGGCTGTCCTGATTTTTCTTATCCTTATGTTATCTGTTCTTCCCTTGCTCCACACTTTTAATTTCATCCTGAGATGCCCCTTTTAGAGCATAGGTATCAAATGCCGGCGTATCCGGTATCCTAACCTCCACACTTGTAATCTTACAAAATTTTGCCTCTCCCTGATTCAAACTTATATCAAATACATGCCCACCTGCTTTTCTATCTTCCGAAAGGAAATGAAGATGCCATCCCGCAGCATTTATTCCATCCATATAATCGGGGTAATATACGCAAACAAGAGAACCTTTTATATTTTCAAAAACAAATGCCTTTTGCGTAACGCTAAGAGCATCTTTCAAGGTCACATGATGGGCCTTGGTCCCGGATTCAGACCTTGCATCCACCTTGGAAAAATCACCATCAATCCGCACTGCATACATGGAATTAAGTCCGAATTCTTCTTCTATGCAAAGAGTCAACCACTCCTTAAGATGTTCAATCGTATCTGTTTTTCCTACTTTTTCATGACGATGTGATTGAAATCTACATACGGAAGCAAATGGGACACCTCTGTTATTTTCCGCAGCTACCACTTCTCCGTTATTCTTGGCACGATAACAGTTTCCATCTAATATAATCATCTCACCATCAACATCTTCAAATGTCCCAAGTCCTATATCTCCATGTCTTATAAGCTCTTCTACTGTAATAACCGACTTTGAAAATCCCAATGCAAGTGCCTGCAAAGTAGATACTTGATAAAATTTCCCCATATTTTTCCCCTCCTACATCTCCGGTCAGCTTATTTTTTCCGTTATATCCACGAACCGGAGCTCTTTCCCTTTCCTTTCACACTTGTATACCTTCGCGTTTGTCCCATCTTTCGTCGATTCAACAAGCGCAAATGTCGCCTTATATTCCGGAGCTGAATAGTTTATATCCAGCCAAGATCCCTCGTTTACAAATATCTTTTTTCTGCCATACCCCTCATACTCTTTGTAAATCGGGATATGGGAATGTCCAAATACCACCAAATCTATGCTTTCATCCGCATCAAAGTACTGACGCTTCGGAATCAGCATACGCTCGTTTTGGTCTATTATATGCTCAATGTGATGCCTTACGTCCACAGGGCTTTTTACGCCGTTTAACTTCTGCAGTTCTTCCCAACGCCCCTGCACGTTTTTATATAGCTTTGCATATATTCCGTCCGGATGTTTTTCCGGCAATATATCTTTGACGCTAAATTCCCCCTTAAAGCCGTCTACACGCACTTTTACAAATTTCTCGTCAAGATCCCTTTCCGCAGGAAACATGCTTGTTATCACATCGTACCAAATCTTGTAATACAAGTATGTGTCATAGTCCGGGGCATCCTTTGCCGGTTTTTCGATTTCCGCTATTTTTATAGGGTTTTCGGGCATATTTTCAAAACTTCCGTCACCCACCAAAGACATACCTATTTTGCTGAAGAAAAAACCAAGAGGCAATATTGGCTCGCCGTATTCCATAAATTCTTTGTTTGATAAACAATCCGGTGCGCAAAACAGCTCATAACGGTGGGAATGCTCTATAAGCACTTCACCTCTTTCTCCGGTGCGATAGCTTCCAAGCCCTGCGCCTTCCCTTGCCTGTACTATTCCCGGCAATATGGCGTCCAATGTTTCCGCGCTCATGGTCATATCGTGGTTCCCCGGAATATATACAAGCTTAATTCCGGCTTTCATTAAAGCCTTAAAAGCATCCATAACTTCTTCGTTGTTTTTTGCGCATGCTTTGTAAAATGCATCCGTATCTTCCGGGCAGTCATAATCCGCAGGCAATACCCATTGGTCGAAAAAATCACCGTTTATTACCAGCTCATCAATTTCTTTTTCGTTTATCAACTTTTCCAAAAAGCTAACCAACAAGGGACGGTTTTTTATTGTTTCCGCGTACTTGTCGTCAATCCCCAAATGCAAATCGCTTATTATAACTGTTTTCATAGTTATATTTTTCCATAAAACTATTTCTTTTGCAACACTGACATAGCCACATAATGTAACGCATTAATTTCATCCTGAGATACGCCCTTTAAGGCATAGCTATCCGAGACACTGTAATCTTACAAGGTTATCACCCAAATATATGCCATTCTTCATAAGCTCTTTTATTCTTATCACAGAGCTTAATGCATAATGAATTACTAAATTACTAAATTAATGACTTACTAAATTACTGAATTATTTATTGAATTGTTTTCTATTCCATCTCCCTAGTCCCATAATTGTTTCTCGTGTGAAATACCGGTAAATTCAATGTTCCTATTATTTTATCTTCCTAAAACACCTTGTATTTCCTGTATTTTTCGAAAAAATAGAATCATTTTAGAATCACTCTCACTTAATTTGTGATTCTAACCAAATCACATGTTAAGTAAATTCATAACCAGCTTTACCATAACATCCTTTTCCTCTGGATTAGATTCTGCAATCATAAGTGTAATAGCAACTAGTTCTCCGTCACCAATACGTTTATTGCCATCTCTAAGTAATGCATCATTTCTCTCCAAAAATTCCAAAAACAAAGAAGCCGCTATTCTCTTACACCCATCCGCAAACGGATGATCTTTGATCATAAAGTATAAAAGATTTGAAGCCTTTTCTTCTATGGAAGGATAAGCATCTTCTCCAAATGCGCTTTGGTAAATAGCGGAAATGATACCGTTTACTTTTCCTTTTTCTTTTTCCACTCCAAACACATCAGTCTCAAATGAATCCTTCATGTGCGAAACCATTTTCATACAGTCGTCATAGGTAATCCTATAAATAGGTTTTGCCCCCGTAGGCTTTACTATCGCTTGATGATCGTACTGGTCTAACAAAATTAAACTGTCTGTATATAAATTAACCGCACGAAGTACATCTTTCTCTTCAACATTTAATGCATCTGCTAACATTCGTGTTTGGATATCTACAGTCTTTTCCAACGCATTAAGTCGCTTTTCATTGATTGCGTAACCATCGACCATATATTGCTTCAGAACTTTGCTTGCCCACTGTCTGAATTCTATACCACGCTTGGATTTAACACGATATCCAACAGAAATAATCACATCAAGATTATAGTATTTCGGTGGTCTTGATGCATTATTTGTACTTCTGTCGAAAATTTCGACAGAAGTATCTTTCTCAAGTTCTCCCTCCTTGAAAATATTTCCGATATGGTATGCTATAGATGATCTGGCAGTAGCAAATAGACTACTCATTTGTTCTTGCGTCAGCCATACGGTGTCTTCATCCATTGGTACTGATAACGTTACTTCTTTATCATCAGTTTCAAATAAAACAATCTCATTAATACTTCCCATATTGCATCCTTTCCAAATCTATCCGCTCTATTTTCCAAACGAATCCTTTATCCTTTGAAGTTCTATTGCTTTACAATACCGCGTATATTCCATACCCGCATCATAGAATGCTCTTTTCTTTTCGTTCTCCTCTGGGTATTCTTCCGTAATTGGAATTCCATATTCTCTACAGAATTCCTCATGATTAAATGTAATCAATCGTTCCGGATGTTCCTCGCATTCCTTAATCGATTCATCGAGTTGTTTCTTTTCTTCTTCAAGGCTTTCCTGATCATACCCAAAGAAAGATATTTCATGTAAAAAATCAACAATCACATCCATTATATTATCCTGTGTCAGCTTATTATCTGAAACGAGGAAACTTAACGCCTCTTTTTGTTCCGTAAATTCATATGCATATAAAGGAAGATTCTCAAGTTCCTCCGTACCCATTAATTCATCTGCGTGAATTAGTCCTACCACCTCACCTAATATAATATCATGCGTTTGCGATTTATACACAAATAATATTCCCTGCTTTTCCGGACTAGCTTCTGCATTCATCTCACATAGTCTATTCAGAAAGTCCTGAAACCTGGCAGATATACTATTATTAAATTCTCCGATCGTAATATCATCAAAGTCCTTTACTTCCCATAGATTAATCGGATGCTCATAAAAATAGGCAGATTCTATTGATTTGTGATCTGTTTCTTTCAATACCTGTTGAATAGTTTTCATATGATTATATTTCCTCCCTGCCCTAAATCATTCATTTGATTAACAATTTCCTTTATTGTTGTGTCAATCTCTTTTCCCATGATTCTTCCTTTTTTTGCACTTCAATCGAATGTATTCTTTTATATCCCTAGGAATATCTATCTGTCCACCGTGTTTGAATAAAAAATCTTCACCCACATAATAATACTCTGTTCTGGTTTTTCCTTCATACCACACCATCAGATAGTCTGTTGTAGAACGTTCTCTTCCGATTACTTTTGTAAGGAAACCAGCCCCCGGATAGTTCAAGACATCATTTGGCGGAATCTTTCTTCTGGTCTTTTTGAAATGTTCAAACGGCTGGTCTAATATTTCCACCGCTTCCTCAAAAGGTATGAAAGGATTGGCTGGTGGTACATTCACTCGGATATATTCCACATACGCTTTTTCTTCACTTGTTTTATTAATTCTTTCCATCAGCATAACTGTCTTACTTATAAGATCCCCATATATCTTTCTTCCATAATCCTTATCAGACGAAAATGAACGAAACTCAAATCCCTTGTATACTTTTGTAAGTTCCTCAGCAACAGACAACGCCTCTTCATTCGATGTAAAGAACATAAAAGCAGGCTTTATTTCTCGTCTGATTAATAACCTCAATACTTCCAGAGCTGTTTGTATTGTTTTTAATTGTTCCTCAGATAAATATAGCGTAACGATTACATCATCGTCATTTCTATGACAAAAAACAGAAAAATCTCCTAAATCCCCCCTGATCAACGGCTTATCATAATTCACTGTTATATCCCCCTCAGGGTTTTTATACCATGACACCTCATACCGTAGTCGTTGCTGGATGTCATACGCATTTATTGCCCTGATATCTGTTTTATCACTCCATATGCCCAAGGAACAGCATGTATAATCACCACGTCCGGCTAAATACGGAATCAGTAAATCACGAATCTGTTGAAACAACATGTGGCTTACAGAATTCTGATTCCACTTATCTCCGGTATCATAAATGCTCAAATCATCAATCCTGTCATATTGACCTATCCAAATCCGGCTATACAGATCAAGCGCCTTTAATACCAGATAGTATTCCTCTTCTGTAATAATTAGGGATAATGTCTCCGGAGATGCTGCCATTATCTTTTCCATCTTATTATTGTCATTCTTTGTCATGATATCTTCTCCCTCCATTGATTATACCATTGGTATATTGATAATAACATATTCCAATGGTATAATCAATGGAGGTTTTGATAATCTATAGCAATCAATCCATCCTTTATATAATGATTTTTTTGAGGGAGTTACTACTATGAATGTTTCATTAAATATATCCAGATTAAAAGAATGCAGAGAAAAACTTGGCATCAGCAAATTAGAAGCGGCCAAAAGAATGCAGCTTTCGCAACCGGCATATTTGCGATACGAAGCGGGCACCAGAATACCCTCTATTCAAACAATAACAGTCATTGCAAATGTTCTAAATACATCTGTTGAGTACTTGACAGACCAGTCTGATGATCCTATGCCTGTTTCATATACCATATTTAAATCAGCCGATCCGGAATTATTTGAAATAATCAATATCTGTAAAATGTCAAATGATAACATGATCAAAAGATTATCCACCTATGCTGCCAAATTGTCTGAACAAAAATCAATCAAATGAAGTACGCTCACAAGATGCACGAAAAAGCAGGTATCCAAGTGAATACCTGCCAAAAGTAATTAAAGTGATCTATCACGAAATCTCTCATTTTATAATACACGTGGTAGATATATTTCTCTCCGCATCCAATCTCTCCGCCATGTTTTCCTACACTCCCGGAAACATATGTGCATAATAGTATGTAACCTGCTCACTTTTATGCCCCACTCTTTTTGCTATTTCAAAGGCGCTGTATCCAATATGAATAAAAAATCTTAAATACTCTTCCTTTGTCCAATAGTTCACTTCGTTCGCTCGAACAATTCCTATTGGCCCCGCCTTTTTAACCGGATTACCGTTTAAATCATAATATCGTACCGCATGGTTAAATATAGCGCTCAGTTGCGATTGTATCGTCTTTAGATAAGTACCGGAAAGTTCATTTCCTTTTTGGAATTATTCTCATAGTCCTTGTAAGAAAAATTTGCATCCCATTTCTTTGTTTTCTGATTAAAATACGCTGCCATAATTTGTTACTCCTTTGCAAAAATATATATCAACAAAATATAACAGAAATGAGATTACTCATTTTTCAACCTGCAAACCACTTGGAACAATTCATCATTTTCGTATCACTTAAATATAAAAAAGCCCGCAAGCCCTTTAAATACAAAGGTTCGCGGGCAATAATACCTTTTGGCGGGTCTACTCCATCTCAATCGTTCCCGGTGGCTTACTTGTCAAGTCATAAAATACTCTGTTTACGCCTTTTACTTCGTTGATAATTCTGCTCATTGCCGTCTGGAGTACTTCAAACGGTATCTGCGCGCTTTCGGCTGTCATGAAATCCACTGTCTGCACCGCACGGAGTGCAACTGCATAGTCGTATGTACGCTCATCACCCATTACGCCGACACTTCGCATGTTTGTAAGTGCCGCAAAATACTGGTCCGGCATCCATGGTGGATTGCTGTTGTATTGATGTTCAAATCTTTCATCAACCGTTGCTTCTTTGCCCGCGCTTGGCAAAGCATGACCGTTTTCATTCTTCCATTCTTCGGCTGCTTTTGCTATTTCTTCTCTGTAAATAGCATCTGCTTCCTGAACGATTTTTACTTTATCGCCGCTTACTTCGCCAACGATTCTGATACCAAGACCCGGTCCCGGGAATGGTTGTCTGAATACCAAGTATTCAGGTATTCCAAGTTCAAGACCTGCTTTTCTTACTTCGTCTTTGAAAAGATCGCGAAGCGGTTCGATTATTTCTTTAAAATCAACAAAATCAGGAAGTCCGCCAACATTGTGATGTGACTTGATTACAGCTGATTCACCCCCAAGTCCCGATTCAACAACATCAGGATAAATTGTTCCCTGGGCAAGGAAGTCAACAGCCCCGATTTTTTTAGCTTCTTCTTCAAATACTCGAATAAACTCTTCGCCGATTATTTTACGCTTTCTTTCCGGTTCGCTTACACCTTTTAATTTTTCATAATATCTTTCCTGTGCATTCACTCTGATGAAGTTTAAATCAAACTGTCCACCTTTTCCGAAGACTGCTTCCACTTCATTTCCTTCATCTTTACGAAGAAGTCCGTGATCAACAAATACGCAGGTAAGCTGCTTTCCGATTGCACGTGACAAAAGGCCCGCAGCCACAGATGAATCAACGCCGCCGGAAAGGGCAAGCAATACTTTGCCGTCGCCGACCTTGTTTCTTATTTCTTTTATTGTATTTTCCACAAAGGAATCCATTTTCCATGTTCCCTGTGTTTCGCATATATTTCGAACAAAGTTGTAGAGAATGTCTTTACCTCTTACTGTATGCAAAACTTCAGGATGGAACTGAATAGCATATAATTTCTTTTCTTCGTTTGCATCCGCTGCCACAGGGCAGTCTGCTGTATGCGCCAATATTTTAAATCCCGGAGCGGGTTTGGATATGTAATCAAAGTGACTCATCCAAACAACGGTTTCTTCTTCCACTCCTTTAAAGAGACTATCTTTTCCACCGTCAATAAAAGTATTTGTTTTTCCGTATTCTCTTACGGGAGCTTTTTCAACTTTGCCACCCAAAATATGGTTCATAAGCTGTGCTCCGTAGCAAAGACCAAGTACAGGAATTCCAAGCTCAAACAACTCTTTTGTATATGTCGGAGCACCCTCCTCATAGCAGCTGTTTGGTCCGCCCGTAAGGATTATTCCCTTTGGATTCATTGCCTTTATTTCTTCAATCGGTGTACGATATGAATATATCTCGCAATATACCTTGCATTCACGCACACGTCTTGCAACCAGCTGGTTGTACTGGCCGCCGAAGTCGATTACAATTACTTTTTCTTCTTGTCCGGTCATTTTTATACCTCATTTTTAAATTATATATCTTATATTGCTAACCTGAAAAGGATTTCCACGTTTTTCAAACATTAAAAGCAATACTTTAAATGCATTAATATTATAGGTTAGCTTATCCAATCTATCAAGGACTTTTATATTATTTGCACTATAACATCTTTTTAAGGAATTGTCCCGTATAGCTGTCTTCGCATTTTGCAATCTTTTCAGGCGTTCCTTCTGCAATGACCGTTCCGCCCTTATTGCCGCCTTCAGGCCCGATATCAATAATGTGGTCCGCAACCTTTATTACATCCAGATTGTGTTCGATAACCACAACAGTATTGCCGCCATCGGAAAGCTTTCTTAAAATATCAACCAACTTATGCACATCCGCAAAGTGGAGTCCCGTAGTCGGTTCATCCAAAATGTAAATGGTTTTACCCGTCGGACGTTTGCTAAGTTCCGTTGCTAGTTTGATTCTTTGAGCTTCACCGCCGGAGAGCTGTGTGGATGGTTGACCAAGCTTAATATAAGATAAACCTACATCATTTAATGTTTCAATCTTTCTCTTGATTGACGGTACATTCTCGAAAAACTTGACCGCCTCTTCAACAGTCATGTTCAAAACATCATAAATGCTCTTTCCCTTATATTTAACCTCCAAGGTTTCGCGGTTATAACGCTTGCCCTTACATACATCACAATTTACGTATACATCCGGTAAGAAATGCATTTCAATTTTTAAAAGTCCGTCACCGGCGCAGGCCTCACATCTTCCGCCTTTTACATTGAAACTGAAACGTCCCTTTGCGTAGCCTCTTGCCTTGGCTTCCGCCGTTGATGCAAACAAGTCTCTGATTAAATCAAAAACGCCCGTATATGTTGCCGGGTTTGAACGCGGTGTACGTCCAATCGGCGACTGGTCAATACATATTACTTTGTCCAGTTGTTCTATTCCTTCTATCTTTTTATGTTTGCCTGCAATTGTGTGGGCACGGTTGAGTTTCTTAGCTAAGGACTTATACAAAATCTCATTTACCAATGAACTTTTTCCGGATCCCGACACACCGGTTACACAGGTCATAACCCCAAGAGGAAATTTAACGTCTATGTTCTTCAAGTTGTTTTCTTGGGCGCCTACCACCTTTATCCAACCCGTTGGCTTTCGTCGTTTATCAGGTACAGGAATCTTAAGTTTTCCGCTTAAATACTGGCCTGTAATCGATTCTTTGACTTTCATTATTTCTTCGGCCGTTCCGCATGCCACAACCTCACCGCCGTGATCTCCGGCTCCCGGACCTATATCGATAATGTGGTCCGCAAAGCGCATGGTGTCTTCATCATGCTCTACCACGATTAAAGTATTGCCCAAATCCTTCAACTTCTTAAGTGCGCTTAAGAGTCTGTCGTTATCTCTCTGATGCAAACCTATACTCGGTTCATCAAGTATATACGCAACTCCCACCAGGCCCGAACCAATCTGTGTTGCAAGCCTTATCCTTTGAGCCTCACCACCAGATAAACTTGCCGTAGGTCTTGAAAGCGTTAAATAATTAAGCCCCACCTCCACCAAAAATCCCATACGGGCTTTGATTTCTTTTAAGATTTGCGAGCCTATAAGCTTTTGCTGTGCATTAAGTTTCTTATCGATTTTTTCAAAGAAATCCTTCAACTCCTCCACGGTCATCATGGAAACTTGATGAATGTTTTTGTTTGCAACCGTTACCGCCAACGACTCTTTTTTAAGTCTCATTCCGTTACAGGAATCGCACGGGCTTATTCTCATATAGTTTTCGTAGTCTTCTTTTTGTGACTGAGAGAATGTCTCGCTGTAGCGTTTTCTAACATTTGCAATCAAACCTTCAAAAGCCACCTTATAAACTCCTGCACCTCGCTGACTTTGATAGTGCACGGTTAGTTTTTTGTCCCCCGTCCCGTAAAGGATAATATCTCTTATTTTTTTAGGATATTTTTCAAATGGAGTATCAAGGTCAAAGCCGTAATCTTCGCAAAGGGCCACAAGCACCGCATTTGTAAAGCTTCCTTTTTTGTTTGCCGACTGCCAGCCCGTTACTACAATCGCGCCTTCATTAATAGTAAGCGACTCATCCGGAATCATAAGTTCCGAATCAAATTCCATCTTATAACCAAGACCCGAGCAAACAGGGCAAGCACCAAAAGGATTGTTAAAAGAAAAACTTCGAGGCTCAATTTCCGCAATGCTGATTCCACAGTCCGGGCAAGCAAAATTCATGCTGAAATTAATGGGCTCTCCCCCTATAACATCAACAATCATAAGACCATCCGATAATTTCATTACACTTTCTATGGAATCCGCAAGACGTTTTTCAATTCCCTCTTTTACGGCGATTCTGTCTACTATTATTTCAATATCATGCTTTATGTTTTTATCAAGCTCTATTTTTTCGTCCAGTTCGTAAAGATTCCCATCCACTCTGGCTCTTACGTATCCCGCACGCTTAGCAGCATCCAACACTTTTTCATGGCGACCTTTTTTTCCTTGAACAACCGGAGCCAAAAGCTGCAATTTGCTGCCCTTCTCCAAAGCCATTATGGCATCCACCATTTGGTCCACAGTCTGTCTTTTAATCTCTTTGCCGCATTCCGGGCAATGAGGAATACCAATTCTTGCATATAAAAGCCTTAAGTAATCATGTACTTCCGTAACCGTTCCCACCGTGGATCGCGGGTTACGGTTGGTTGATTTCTGATCGATGGAAATAGCAGGTGAAAGCCCTTCTATATGGTCTACATTTGGTTTTTCCATTTGCCCCAAGAACTGCCTTGCATAGGAAGACAGCGACTCCATATATCTTCTCTGTCCTTCGGCGTAAATAGTATCAAAAGCAAGAGATGACTTTCCGGAACCACTAAGTCCCGTAAGTACAACAAATTCGTCTCTTGGAATTTCAACATCAATATTCTTTAGGTTATGTTCCCTTGCACCTTTAATCTTTATGTATTTTTTGTAGGTTAATTCTTTGTTTTTCATCATTAAAACACTATGCCGCGGCACCCAGGGCATTTGCTCTTTAAAGTGCATATGCCACCATGTTGAACGTTGAGTGGCAAGCGGCTTCTCCTTTTATTGATTTATTATGATTTTCTCCCTCTTATACAAACATGTCCTTTGTAACTAAGCATAATATACAAAGCTACTTGCTTTTCATCTTTGCAAGATGCTCTTTAAGTTCCATCATCTGGTCTCTTAACATTGCGGCTGACTCAAAGTCAAGCTGTGTTGCGCAATGCTCCATTTGTTTGCGCACCTTGTTGATTGTCTTTTCAAGTTCTTTAATACTCATGCTTTCCGGATCTTTTTCAATCTTATCGATAGCATAACTTGTTTCTTTTGATATACTGATAAGATCTCTGACAGCCTTTTTAATGGTTGTAGGTACAATACCGTGTTCTTCATTATATTCGGACTGTATCTTACGACGTCTGTTTGTCTCAGAAATTGCATTATTCATGGAATCCGTCATCATTTCGGCATACATAAGAACTCTGCCTTCCGAGTTTCTTGCCGCACGACCTATAGTCTGAATCAAGGATGTTTCCGATCTTAAGAAACCTTCTTTATCCGCATCCAAAATTGCTACCAAGGATACTTCCGGTATATCCAATCCCTCTCTTAAAAGGTTGATACCCACCAGCACGTCAAATTTATCAAGTCGCATGTTTCGTATAATCTCCACACGCTGTAGAGCATCGATATCCGAATGAAGATATTCGACTTTTATTCCCGTTTCCTGCATGTATTTTGTTAAATCTTCCGCCATTTTCTTTGTTAATGTAGTAACCAAAACCTTGTGTTTTTTCTCTATTTCCACGTTTATCTCGGCGATAAGATCGTCCACCTGACCCTTAACCGGTTTTACAGTAACTTCCGGATCCAACAAGCCCGTAGGTCTGATAATCTGCTCTGCTCTAAGCATTTCATGCTCTGCCTCGTACTTGTTTGGCGTTGCGCTTACAAAAAGCATTTGGTCTATTTTAGATTCAAATTCCGTGAAATTCAAAGGTCTGTTATCTAAGGCCGACGGAAGTCTAAAGCCGTAATCCACAAGGGTTGTCTTTCTGCTTCTGTCACCTGCATACATTCCTCCGATTTGCGGAATCGTCATATGTGATTCATCCACTATAATCAAAAAATCATCCGGGAAATAATCTATCAAAGTATATGGCGGAGTGCCGGGAGCCAAACCGGTTAAGTGTCTGGAATAGTTTTCGATTCCAGAGCAAAATCCCGTTTCAAGCATCATTTCCACATCGAAATTTGTGCGCTCCTCTATCCTTTGAGCTTCCAAAAACTTATCTTCGCTTTTAAAATAAGCCACTCTTTCTTTAAGTTCTTCCCTAATTGCAAAAGCCGCTTTTTCAAGTTGTTCATGAGGTACCACGTAATGCGAAGCAGGAAAGATTACCACATGTTCAAGCTTTGCTTTTATCTCCCCCGTAAGTATGTCTATTTCCGTAATTCTATCCACTTCATCTCCGAAAAATTCGATTCTTACGGCATCCATGGTCGTATCCGCAGGTAATATTTCTATTACATCACCTCGTACTCTGAAAGTGCCGCGTTTAAAATCCATGTCATTCCTTATATATTGAATGTCTATAAGATTTCTTATTACATCGTCTCTGTCCTTTTCCATGCCCGGCCTTAAGGAAACAGTCATGGTTTGATAGTCGATGGGACTACCAAGTCCATAAATGCATGAAACGCTGGACACCACAATAACATCTCTTCGCTCCGTAAGAGATGCCGTTGCCGAATGGCGCAGTCTGTCGATTTCATCGTTAATTGACGAGTCTTTTTCTATATATGTGTCCGTCTGAGGCACATAGGCCTCCGGCTGATAATAATCATAATAAGACACAAAATACTCTACCGCATTGTTTTGAAAAAACTCTTTAAGTTCGCTGTAAAGCTGTGCCGCCAAAGTTTTATTATGCGCCATTACAAGGGTCGGTTTATTAAGTTCTTTAATAACGTTTGCCATAGTAAATGTTTTGCCGGAGCCCGTTACTCCCAAAAGAGTTTCAAACTGATTGCCTTCTTTGAAGCCTTTTACCAGTTTTTCAATAGCCTGAGGTTGATCTCCGGTAGGTTTGTATTCACTATGTAATTCAAAATGATCCATAGTTTCGCCTTTCGAACGCTTGTTCATTAATTATAACATATGTTTTTAATAAAATCTATCCTATAAATTTTCTAAAAGAAAAATGAAGCCTTTTCGCTTCATTTTTGCTAACTTATGTTATGTCTTTTGTTTATTAATTTATCGATATAATACTTCTTGATATAGTCGGTATGCTCGTTCATTTCTTTCACCGCAGCCTCTACATCTCTTTTGCACAGGGCTTCGTATATTTTTATATGCTGTTCAAGAGTTTCTTTTGCATGTTCGGGATCGTCAAAACTGGTTACATCAAAACGTCTTTTGTGATTAACCATAAGCTCAAACAACATTTTCAAATGCTTGTTATGAGCAAAATCCACTATCGCCTCATGAAACATAATATCCCAGTTCATACGCTCCGCCAAATCGCCCTTATCCAAGTATTCCTTTGCTTTTTCGTTTATCTCTTTTAGTTTTTTATCATTATTGGAAGTGTAGCCTGAAAGTGATGTCTCTATGGCATATACTTGCAAAACGCCTACCAAATCGTATACTTCCAATATATCTTCAATCCTATACTCCGGAACCGCTATACCTTTTCCTTGCTTGTTTTCAAGTATTCCTTCCGCGCACAATGCACTTAAGGCATGACGAATGGTTGAGCGACTTACTTCATAAATATCACAAAGCTTTCGCTCCACCATATCCGTTCCCGGCGGATATTTATTATCCAATATGTCTGTTTTTAAACGATTATATACGAGCATCCCTTTTGTGCCCATATTTTTTGTCATTTCCGACATTGTTACTCCAATCAAATAATATAAAAGCACCGTCAGAAATTCCGGCGGTGCTTATTACTCTTTATTTATCTTTTCACGCTTGATGTCAAATCAAACATGGTTTGTGATTCTTCGGCAATAACTTCAACCGCACCCGATATTCCTTTTATTGCCTCTGTTTGATTTGTTACTGTTTTATCAATGGATTTGATATCCTCTACTACCACTCCGAGTTTATCAAACATTCCGTTAATAGCCGTTGATATATCTTCGGAGCTTGAATTACTTGCACTTGCCAGTCGTCCCATTTCCTGGGCTACGATGGCAAAGCCTCGGCCTGCCTCACCGGAACGGGCAGCCTCTATGGATGCGTTAAGCGCAAGTATTTTGGATTTTGCCGCATTCCCTTTGATTTCCGCCACAAGTCCGGACACATTTTGCATATTGTTTTCAACTTCGGAAATAGTATTGTTTAAAGCCTCAACCGATTTAAAGAGATCTTGAACTTCTTCCGTATATGTTGCCACTGTTGCGGATGTTTCTTCCAAAGAGCTGGTGATTGATTCTGCTGCCGTTTCCAATGCGATCTGACGTTCCATTGAAAATGCTGTAGCGATAATACAGACAAATTCTCCGTTTTCATCAAAATACGGAATATACTTACCGTGAATATTCACGCCGTAAACTTCCTTCGGAATTTCATAATAGCCTTCCGTATGATTACGCAATGATTCCCATGCAGGGTCTCCTGCAGGTGGTCGTGAACCCACTTCGTTTGTCATTTTAAACTCTTTTGCTGAGTCAACATATTTAACTTCATCATCGGCAAGAATGGTAATTGTAACATCCTCATCAATAATCATTTTCCATAAAGGAATCATTTGTACTACTTTAGCAAGTTGTTCATCTGTCATATCTTCTTCCCCCATAAATACACTATTTGTCAAGCAAATCCCTTACTATTAATTTGCTTTTTTACCTTCACCTATACTAATATAATTTTACCATAAATATAACTTGTCTTACATCTTTTTTTTGAAAAAAATCATATAAATTTAATATGTTAATTACATTGACTTAATCACTTCCAAGGCTTTTTCGAATTGAGCATCTACGCCCGAAGCTGCATCAAATTCCACCTCATAATCCGGCGTGATTCCCACACCGTCAAGGCATGTTCCGTTAGGAGTGTAATACTTTGCAGAGGTAAGTTTAATATATGAACCGTCTCCCATCTTATAAAACCTTTGAACAACCCCTTTTCCGTAGGTGGTTTTTCCGACAATCGTCGCCATTCCGCAGTCCTTTAAGGCTCCCGCAAATATTTCCGATGCGCTTGCGGTCTTTTCGTTTACAAGCACTACAATCGGAATATTCAAATAATTTTCGGCATCGCTTGTTTTTTGTTCAAAGAAAGCCGGTCCTTTCATTGTAACGATTGTTCCTTCAGCTAACAATCTATCAAGCATTACGCATGTGGTATCCACATCTCCGCCACCGTTATATCTTAAATCTATAATAAGTTTTTCCATTCCGTCTTCCAACATCAGATTAACATCATCTATAAACTGCTGCGCCGCTGTCATTTGAAATCTCGAAACGTAAATATAACCGACTTTGTTTTCTTCATCTACTATTCCAAAAGGCATTCTTTGGTTCGATATCGCCCCTCTTGTTATATTGACCGTATTTTCCACACCGTTTCGCATATAAGTTACAGCTACTTCCGTTCCTTCCTCGCCGTGCAAGTTTTCCATAGCCTTCTTCCATCCGATTGCAGCTACATCTTCGCCGTCAATTCCCGTTATATAATCACCGCGTTGTAATCCCGCATTATATGCCGGTGAATCCGTATAAACCTGTTCTATTAATATATAACCGGATTCATCATCTCCTCCTACAACGCCTATACCGTAAAACATATCGCCTTCAGCGGTTTGCATTGTCTGCGCGAATTCTTCGGCTGTATAGTATTCTGCATATTTATCGCCCACACCCGCAAGAAAACCTATTATGGCCTGATCCGCCATGTCTTCTCCGCTAAATTCCCCATCATAATAAGTCTCAACCAGGTTATATATTTTATCCATCCTCTGTGCGAGCTCGGTAGATGAATACCCTTTTTGAGCAGCAACATTGCTGCTATGCAAATTTATAAGCAGCAATATGATTATAAAACCTATGGCCATCATAAGCATTCCGAGAAAAAGACCCTTTAAAAGCGCTATTTTTTCTGATTTTTCTTCATTGTTTTCTTCGTTATTTTCGGATAATTCCGTTTTGTATTCCTTGCTGTTTTCCATTGTTCCTCTTTTCCATACGTCCCAAAGCCGGTTATGATAGCCTTGTTTATTTTCACAAAAGCCACTGCGCTTGCAGTGGCTTGATTTTTTATAATCCGAGATAAGGTGCCGGATCCACGCGTCCGCTTGTGGAATAACCACCGCTGGTTTGAACTACACCGAAGTGAAGATGCGGGCCGGTTGAATAGCCGGTACTTCCTACCAATGCTATGGTATCTCCCACATTAACATAGTCACCCTCTTGAGCATATCTTACACTTGCATGCATATACTCGGTATAAAGACCATTGCCATGATAGATAATGATAAAGTTACCTGCGTCATCATGCCAAGCCGAATGAACAACAACACCCGAAGCCGCTGCCTTTATAGGCGTTCCGTATCCAACGGCAAAGTCCATACCCGCGTGGAAGCTTTGATCCCATTCTCTCCATCCGTAATATGTAGAGATATATACATAGTAGTCAAGCGGCATTGCTAGGGCTCCGCCTGTGTATCCGCCGCCGGTATAGCCGTTTGCTATAGCATTTATCCTTGACTGAACAGCCGCAAGCTCTCTTTCGAGTCTTTGCTGGCGTTCCTCATAAGAACCTATTTGGTTCGAATAATTTGCCATTTCGTTACTTTTTTCGTCAAGAAGCGCCTGCACCGCAGCCTCTTCATTTAAAAGATTTTCTCTTATTGCCTCTATTTCGGCCTGTTCACCCATTACTTGCTCTTTAGCCGTTGATATTGCCTTGATATTTGCATCGATGGCATCCATCTGACTTCTGTCATATTCCATTATCTTTTGAAGATAAGAATATTTGTTTAACATTTCACCAAAGCTTTCGGATCCTAAAAATGTATCCAAAACTTGGTCGTTACCGTTAACATACATAAACTTGATTCTGAGCTTCATAGCTGCATATTGTTCCTCAAGTTTGGAATTGAGATTGGAAACTTGCGCATTTAAGCCGTCGATTTCTTCCTGTTTTTCCCCTATCTCTGCGTTGTAATAATCTATATTCGTTTGTATTTCCGCAACTTTTGCATCAAGTTCTCTTACATAGGCAGCCGCATCGCTCTTTAGGGCTTCGAGCTCACCTATTATGCTTTGAACATCCGTCAGCTCGTTTTGCAGCTGGCTTTTTTCTTGTTGCTTATCGGACATTTCGTCGGCCAAAATCGGTGTTGCAAAGCAAGAGCAAATCAGCAAAACCGCTATTAACTTTCCCGCAAATGTAAATTTTCTTTTCATTTAGCATTCATCTCCCAAAGATCCGAATCTATGGTTACTTAATTGTTGAAAGATGCTTTTTGGATGAAAAAGCACTTCCGATTAAGCCTATTCCCGCACCAATAATAAGCGCTACCGGTGCAAGTATAATAAATACATTGTGTACCGGAAGGAATGAAAAACTGCTTGTTATGGTCTGGAATTGGCCGATTATCAAATAAATTACGTTTTTGTAAATAAAATACAATACAACAAGAGGAATTACGGCACCGATCAGTCCTATAATAACACCTTCGATAATGAAAGGTGATTGAACGAAATAGTCGGTAGCACCGATAAGTCGCATAATCCTTATTTCCTCTTTTCTGACGGTAATACCTATTACAACGGTATTGCTTATAAGGAAGATACCTACCGCAAGCAATATTATTATGATTGCAATGGATATTACGCCCGCAAGAGTACCGAAATCACTCAATGCACCGGCTGTCATTTCCGATGCGTTAACCTGGCGCACTCCGTCAATTCCTTCTATATAGTTTACAAGAGAGCTTTGCATATCAATGTCGTTTAAATATACGGAAAAAGAAGCTTCATCCGCAAGAGGATTATCGTCTTTAAAGCCTTCGGCCAAATCCGGATAATCTTTAAAATAATCAACCTTAAACTGCTCCCATGCTTCTTCCGCGGATGTAAACTCTATCCTACTTACTTCCGCGCGTTTTTTTATCTGGCTTTCGATGTCATCTATTTCCGTTTGAGAAATTCCTTCATCAAAGAAAACCGTAACGCAGACCGATTCCTCAGCCTGATTTATCATATAATTAAAATTTGCAATCAAGGCATAGAAAATACCGATAAGCAGAATACATGCCGCAATGGTTGCGATTGATGCAAGAGAAAACAGCTTGTTTCTTCGTATATTTTTAAAGCCCTGACCTATGCTATAAATTAATGTACTTATCTTCATATAAATATCCGCCCTTTTTCTCGTCGCTGATTATTTGACCCTTCTTCATGGTGACAACTCTTTTTTTCATGGCATCAACAATTTCTCTGTTGTGTGTAACCACTACAACAGTTGTGCCGCGCTCATTGATTTCTTCCAAAAGTTTCATTATGTCCCAAGAATTTTTAGGGTCGAGGTTTCCGGTTGGTTCGTCCGCAAGCAAAATCTTCGGATCGTTCACAAGCGCTCTGGCAAGGGCAACTCTTTGCTGCTCACCACCGGACATTTGATTTGGATAGGATCTGTATTTTTGTGAAAGTCCTACCAAAGACAGCATTTGCGGAACCTTTTTGCGAATAAGTCGCGCCGGAGCCTCAACAACTCTCTGGGCAAAGGCTATATTTTCATATACATTTCTGTCTCTCAGTAGTCTGAAATCCTGAAATACAACACCTATTTGGCGTCTGTATTTAGGTACTTTTTTTCTCTTAAGTCTGTTAATACATTTATTATTAACATATATTTTTCCCGAAGTCGGCTCAAGTTCTTTCATAAGAAGCTTAATCAATGTGGATTTGCCGGATCCCGAGTCGCCGACAATAAACACAAACTCGCCTTCATTTATACGCAAACTGATATTCCTGAGGGCAGGTGTTCCCCCGGGCTCATAAGACTTGCTTACATTTTCAAGTATAATCATCTTTTCCTCCCGGATTTATTAAGACCGATCTTAATACTCCATATTTTCGATATATTTCATATATTTAACAACCATTAACGCAATTTTAAATGTTATTGCATCTTCGAATATTCTAAGGTCGAGACCCGTACTTTTTTGCAATTTGTCAAGTCTGTAAACCAATGTATTTCTGTGAATATAAAGCTGTCTCGATGTTTCCGACACGTTTAAGTTGTTTTCGAAGAATTTGTTTATTGTAATAAGTGTCTCTTCGTCGAAATCATCGGGTGTTTTGCCATCAAAAACTTCTTTGATAAACATCTTGCAAAGCGGTGTAGGAAGCTGGAATATAAGACGACCTATACCAAGATTGTTATATGCAACGATGTATTTGTCCTCAAAGAAGATTTTTCCTACATCCAAAGCCATCTTGGCTTCTTTGTAAGATTTCGAAACTTCTTTAATGTCATTGACTATTGTTCCGTAAGCAACATGCACGCGGCCCGCTTCTTCTCCGCCAAAGTTATCCACAACTGTCTTTGCAACCTTGTTCATATCGCTGTAAGTCTCATTAACCTTTAATTCTCTTACGATGATGATATTCTTTTCATCAACCGCCGTTATAAAGTCGGATTGTTTTTGAGCAAACAAAGTTCTCAAAAGTTCCAAAGCATTCGGATCTTTGTCGTGGTCCGTTTCAACAATAAAAACAATACGTCTTGCTTCCACATCGATGTGAAGCTTCTTTGTTTTGCTGTAAATATCCACGAGCAGAAGATTGTCCAACAAAAGGTTTTTGATGAAATTATCTTTGTCAAAACGCTCTTTGTAAGCAACCATCAGATTTTGAATCTGGAATGTTGCCATTTTACCTATCATATATAAATCATCCGAGTTGCCCTTTACCATAAGAACAAGTTCGGTCTGCTCATCGTCGCTAACCTTAAAAAAAAGCTCATCCTGCATACTCTGGCTGTCAGCCTGGGAAAGAACAAAGCTCTTAACTGTTTCGGAATAGTCTGATGTTATAGGGAATGTAGTTGCAAAAACCTTGCCTTCCAAATCCAGAACGCAAAAGTCTGCTCTTGTAATGTTTTTCATTCCCTCAAGTGTCGTTTGTAATATTTGGCTTGAAATCATAATATGTGCCTCGCTAAAAAATCTTTGGGTATATTTTAACCTATTTTGGCAAAAATTTAAAGTGTCTTTTGTGCAAAATGTTTATAATAATGCCTGTTTTTTATCCGATAAATTAAAAATAAGGACCTTTTTTTGTTAAATATGTTGAAAGGCCCTATCCGTTATTCTATAATTAAGCTAACATAAAATCTTCACCAAGGGATGAAAACACTTTGTGTTTTTCATAAAAAAGGCTTTTTTAAGCCAAGAAGGAGGAAAAGATATGGAGATAGGTGAACTGTCAACAGCACTTGCCATGACCGATGTCGGCAATCAAGTTGCTGTAGCCGTATTGGATAACTCCTTAGATACCGTTGAGGCACTCGGAGACGGGATGGTAAAGATGATGGAGCAATCCGTCATGCCACATCTCGGCGGAAACATTGACTACTCAGTATAGTATGAGTCCAATCGGCAGAGAAAAAGAGCTGCAAGTCGCAGCTCTTTTTCTTTATATCCGTTTATTAATATCCCATACTCCAAATATTTGAAATGGTAACATCGTCTTTTACTATAAGTCTTACAATTATAAGAATTATAAAATGCACCGGATAGAAACCGTAAAATACAACTTTTAAGTATTTTCCGAAGATTTTTCCGCCTCGTTTTCCGTTGTATAAATACTTCAAAATAAATACCGGCGCTATCATTGCCAAAAGATAAAGTCTTTCCCACCATGTTGTCTGGAATTTATCCGGTATGCCGTTCTTCTCGCAATAGAAGAAATATACTATGGCGAACAGCTCATACCCTATAACCGTAGCCGATACAAGCAAAAGCTGCGGTACAAACTTGTCCTTATAATGATAAAAAATAATGGTAAAGACAAGAGGTACCACCGGCCAGCCTCCGATAAAGAAGGACAAGGCAAACATCAAAATGCATATAAGCACTTTAAATATCACTTTTATCTTTTTCGAATCAATTGCGGCTATGCAAATAAGTCCCATAAGGTAGTCAAACATAATATTCTGTCTGAAACCGTACATATCGTAAAAGAACAAGGTAAAAGGAATCGCCGATACAAGTCCGCAAATAAAAAGCCTTATCATATACTTTTTAAGGTTAGATGTATAGAAAAAGCCTTCTACGATAAAATAACACATACTCGGCACAGCAATCCGGCCTATAATATGAATTATCTGCGCTGCCGGCGTGTGAATATCAAGGGCACACCATGCCCAATGATCCAAAATCATCAACACCATAGTTAAAATCTTTAATGCCGATGATGAAATAAATTTTATATTAACTTTACTTTCTTCCATTATTATCCCCTAACATTGTTTTAGGTAGTATGCTAATTACCTATATAGCCAGTATATTTTACCCTAAAACTATTATTAATACAATAAAATTAATATAAATTTTATAATTTATTTACGTACAAGGTGAATTTCCCCCTCAACAAACTCTATTTTTTTCTCCTTAAGCAAGCGTCCAACCGCTCTCTTAAAGGCTGCTTTACTCATGTTAAAGTCTTTTTTTATGGTTTCAGGGGCTGCCTTATCATCATAAGGAAGCTCACCTTCATATTCCATTATGCCTTCCAATACTTTTTTTGCATCATCCTCCATTTGCAGGTATGCTTTTTTGACAATACTTAAATTGAGCTTTCCGTCTTCTCTTACGGAAGTAACTCTTGCCTTAACAACATCGCCTTCTTTTATGCCAAAGACCTCTCTTTTCGGAATAAGTCCGTAAAATCTGTTGTCCACAGCCACAAAGGCTCCGAATCTATCGCTCACTTCGTAAACCGTACCGCTTACTTCATCATCTTTTTCGTACTCTTCCGCCACTTTTAAAAGTTTGTCAATCTTCATGGAAGCGCAAAGACGATTGCTTTTATCAACATATACAGTCACAAGATAAGACTTTCCCTGTTCTACCGTGCCGCTTTGCTGTTTGTATGGAAGCAAAATGTCTTTTTCCAAGCCCCATTCCAAAAATGCACCGATTTTTGTTACGGATTTTACTTTTAAAAGTCCAAGTCCCCCGGGCATAACAGTCGGCATACTTGTGGTGCTGATAAGACGGTCTTCCGAATCTCGGTAAATAAATACCTCTATGGCATCGCCTATTTCAATGTCTTTCGGCACTTGCTTTTTAGGAAGCAGAACTTTTTCGTCCTTGGTTCCCAAATAAACACCGAAATCCACTTTTTCTATTACATTTAAACTTAATTTTTTTCCTACTTCGATAACTGACATATACTTAAATCCTTTCGGTAAACTCCAGACTTACAAACAGTTCACCTTGCTCATTTTCCAAAAGCACATAATATGCATTGTTTTCTTTGGCTGTCTTTACTACTATATTATCATTTTTTCTGGCCGGAAGGTTGTATTGAACTCTGAGCATTGAAATGTCTGCTTCTTCCGGAATATAGTCAAGAGCCATATCGATATATCTTGCATTATTCACATGATTGTTGGTATCAAGCTGATATCTTCTGACCTTCAAAACATCTTTCTTTTCAAACTGCGTGTCGGGAAGATCTATTTTTCTCGGAAGATATTCCATATCGAGTTTTTCGTCAAGCTCAATCCCCGTTTTTGCTGCATCCGAGACGCGCATGGGAAAACCCGTTTCGGCATTTATCAATGTCCAAACCGAGTTGACTTTAACTATTTTTTCTTTGTTTTCGTCTTCTATAAGGAAGTTTCTGAATCCGCAGCCTCCCTTAAATTCGTAAGGTATTGTGGAAACATCAATTTTTTCTCCCAAACTCGGCCTTCTGTCTATTACAATTTGCCAAGAGTTTAATATCCATGCCTGATTAAATTCTTCTCTAAGTCTCATGGTTGGCATTCCGCGCTTTGCAACATGCATGGTGCTGCAATTTTGTATATCATCAACCATTGCCGTTAAAGTCATTAAGGCATCCGAATCGATTTGCGAATATTTAACTTCCGTTTGATAAGTAAACATGGACATCCCCCTTCACTATACAAATCTATGATACAAAATAAGGGAGCTGTCAATTCAGCTCCCTTTAACTGGCCCACAAGGATTCGAACCTTGAAATGCTGGAGTCAGAGTCCAGTGCCTTACCGTTTGGCGATGGGCCAATATGTCTTACTCCGTAGCGACAAAGCAAATTATACAACATCATAAAAAGATTTTCAAGCACTTTGTTAAAAATAATTTAAAGCTATTTTTTTATGGCTCAAGTCACTTATCATCACCTTCAAAATGTGCTATACTCAATAAAGCTTTACAGCTATTGTTCATTAGTTTTTAAGGGAGTAAAAATCATGAAATTAAAGGAAAAACTCATTTTATCGGATATATCATTCAAAAAGGTTCTGATACTTGCTGTTATTATAGCAATTATTATCATCTGTCTCGTCAAATTCGCCACCTTCGGCACCAAAAACCCAAACGGCGATATTTCGGGCAAAACAAAACTTGTTGAAGTAACCGTAACCAAAGTCACCGACGGCGATACCATATGGGTTGAATACGAAAATTACAAAAAGAAAGTCAGACTTATAGGTATTGATTGTCCGGAAAGTGTTGCCTACGATGCGGACAGAAACACAAAAGAAGGTGCAAAAGCAAGCGACTATACAAAATCTCTCATAAAAAAAGGAGATACCATTTATCTTCAGACGGATGTTTCGGATGTGGACAAATACGACAGATACCTGCGCTACGTTTGGCTTGAAGAGCCGGAAGACGTAAACGACGAATCTGAAATCAGAGCCAAAATGCTCAATGCCATTATTTTATTAAACGGCTATGCAAATGCCAAAGAATATGCGCCGGATACAAAATACGCAGAGCTTTTTAAGAGCTTTGAAGAAGAATCAAAAAGCGCCCACCTTGGTTTGTGGGCGCAGTAAAATTTGATATTTAGTGTGTTTTTGGCTCATCATAGTTTTCGCCGAATGTTTCGACACTGACTTTTTTAAGCTGCTGTTTTTCAACAGGCATATCAAACATGTTTGTTTCAACACATGCAATTTTATCAACAATATCAAGCCCTTCGATAACTTTACCGAATGCTGCGTACTCGCCGTCAAGGTGAGGACTTGTTTGATGCATGATAAAGAACTGGGAACCTGCGGAATTAGGGTCCATAGCTCTTGCCATGGAAAGGACGCCTGCTTCGTGTTTTAAGTCGTTTTTAAAACCGTTTGATGAAAATTCACCGTCTATTTCATATCCCGGACCACCTGTTCCGTTTCCCAAAGGGTCTCCGCCCTGAATCATAAAACCGCGAATTATTCTGTGAAAAATAAGTCCGTCATAAAAACCTTTATTAATAAGACTTATAAAATTATTAACAGTATTCGGAGCTATTTCCGGGTAAAGCTCGGCTTTCATAATATCTCCGTTTTCCATTTCAAATGTAACAATTGGATTTTGTGCCATTGCTAATCTCCTTTTTCTTTTTTTATTTCCTTCGGATTTTTTAATCATATTAAAATATCATCTCATAGTCAAGTCCGCCACTATTATTTTTAACAGTGCGAAAGCGTGTTTTCTGTGTTATTATTGTACTGTATAAATACGAAATAGGAGGACTGACATGGTTAGAAATTACAAGTGTCCGGGTTGCGGCGCCGCAATGGAATTCGATTCCGTCTCTCAAAAAATGCACTGCAGTCACTGCGATACTTTTCTTAGTGTGGAAGAGCTTGATGCCCTTTACAAAGACACAGATCAAAACAACAGTGAACAAGTTAACACATCAGGAGAATTCACAGACAGAGATGCGACGCAAGATTTTCAAGTTTACAAATGCCCAAGCTGTGGCGCCGAGGTTCTTTGCGATGCTCACACAGCCGCTACATTTTGCAGTTTCTGCGGAAATCCAAGCATTTTAAAAGACAGAGTCGAAGGTCTAAAAACCCCCGATGCCATTATTCCTTTTAAAATAAGTAAGGAACAAGCCGTTGAAATGTACAAAGCCTGGACAAAGAAAGGACTCTTTACACCGTCTCTTTTTCGTTCCCGCACTGTTATAGAAAAAATCACCGGCATTTACGTGCCATTTTGGATTTACGATTATGATGCCGAAGCGGATATTACCGCTCATTGTACCAGAGTTCATCACGAAAGACGCGGAAACACCGAATATATTCATACCGATAATTTCCGTGTAACAAGGGATGTGTGTGCCGATTATTTTAAGGTTCCCGCAGATGCATCCGAAAAAATGCCGGATGATGTTATGGATATGATGGAGCCTTTCAATTACGAAGAAATGACCAAATTCGAAATGCCATATCTTTCCGGTTTTTATGCGGAAAAATACAACTACGACCGCGACCAATTGGCTCCGAGAGTCGAAAAAAGAGTCGGCGAATATATAATGGATGCGGCTCGTTCTTCAATTGTAGGCTACAATACCGTAAATATTATCAATTCGCAAACAAACTTAATCAGAAACGATGCCCATTACACCATGTTTCCGGTTTGGGTTTTAAACTACCGCTATATGGATAAAGATTATAGTTTTACTTTAAACGGACAAACGGGAAAAATTGTGGGTTACCTTCCTGTTTCCAAAGCAAAAGCCTTTGGGTTTTTTGCTGTGGCTACAGCCGTTCTGTTCGGCGTATTTACATTGATAGGAGGTATTTTCGGATGAAAAAATTTATACGTTTTTCAATTATTTCAAGCCTCCTGATATGCATGTTTTTAAGCCTTTGCGCCTTTGACAAGGACGCTCAAAAAGTCTTTGACTATGCAGATGTTTTAACAAGCAGCGAAGAAGAAGAAATCACAAATGCTTTCAAAGCAAGAAACGATGCTTACGGCCTTGATTTTGTCTTTGTTACGACAAACAACACGCAAGGTAAAGACGAGGTTCAATATTCCGATGATTTCTACGATGAAGGCGGTTTCGGCTACGATGAAAACCATTCCGGAATCATGCTTTTAATGGATTTTGACAATCGCAAGGTTTATATAAACACAGTAGGATCCGCTCTTGCCGAAATCAATGATGTTGAAATCGAAGTGATTTTGGATCAAGTATTTGAATACATGGATGACGAAGAATATAAAGATGCTTGCCTTGCATTTTTGGATGCTTCAATTGAGGCATATACTTCATCAAAATACGACGATGTTAACTATTCGGATTATGAAAACAGCCGTCCGCAATCCGATTGGTTATCCCCTGTTTTTGGCGATTCCAATCCGGACAGTGCCGCATCCTATTTTAGAAAGCCTTATGTTTCCCTTCCTTTAGCAGCAGGCATTGCTCTTATAATTGTCCTGATAATTGCTTTTGCAAGGAGGCCTAAAATGACTGCCGGCAGCTCTACTTATATGGCTAAGAATTCTTTTTCCGTGAAACATCAAAGCGATGTCTTCCTGGGTCGACATACTGTTACGAGACATATCGATAGCGGAAGCGGCGGAAGTCACGGCGGTTCGTCCCATATGAGCAGCGGCGGAATCAGTCACGGAGGCGGTGGACGTAGTTTTTAAAACCGCAGGAAAAGTTTTAAAACGCTATACGTGTTCACACTTTTTTAAAACTTAATTCTAAAAGCTTTCACAATTAGAACATTTTTATTTCACTATTTGCAAATAAAATGGAAACATAGAAACAAGGAAGTTGTTTCTTATATGAAAACTTTTTTCATACTTATGTAAGGAAACTTACATAACCCTCCCTTTTATTTAAACATTAACAAACCACAACCAAAAAAGGATACCTACTCGGTATCCTTTTTTGGTGTTATTCTTTAAAGCTTACGCTTATTGTTGTTCCTTCATTTTCAACACTTTCAACTTTTATTTCGGCTTTATGCATTATTGCGATATGCTTTACGATTGAAAGACCGAGTCCCGTTCCGCCGGTTTTTCTGGAACGACTCTTATCCACGCGAAAGAACCTTTCAAATATTCTTTCCCTGTACTGCTTAGGAATCCCTATTCCCGTATCCGAAACATAAAGAATGATTTTTCCGTCTTGTTTTTTCAACCCCACATGAACTTCGCCTTCCGGCTTGTTGTATCTTATGGCATTGTCAATTAGATTATATATTAGTTCGTGGATGGAAGATTCATCCGCCTTGATGGATAAACTTCCCACAGGCAGTCTGTCAAGAATCAGCTTGATATTGTTTTCCCCCGCAGATGCTTCCAAACCATCCATACAATCCTGTATGATTTTGAACAAATCTATTTTTTCGAATTCCAAAAGTTTTTCGGTTTCGTCAAGCTCTGAAATCCTGATAATATCATTAATAAGTCTTAAAAGTCTTGCGGATTCTTTTTTTATTTTCCCGGCAAATTCTTTCCTTTTTTCTTCATCATCCATGCCCTCTTCAATAAGTTCCGCATATCCCGAAATAGCCGTCAAAGGGGTTTTAAGCTCGTGTGAAACGTTTGCGGAAAACTCCTGACGCATTTTTATGGTGGCTATGTCAAGTTCATTCATGGATTTTATAATGGGAAGCAGACTCCGTCTTACGGCAATGTGAGCCACAAGCTGTGAAATCACAATAATAATAACAACCGCAGCAATATACCTTATGGGTTTGTCAACAATTTCACCCCACATAAGCATTGTTAGTACCGCAATTGCTATACCGGCTGTTATTAAAGAAAAAATGTAGATTGTTATGCCTCTTTTTTTCATTATTCCAAAATATATCCCACGTTTCTTACTGTTTTAATGTAAGTTCCCGCATCTCCGAGTTTTTGTCTGAGAGTTTTTATGTGCATATCCACCGTTCTTGACTCTCCCGCAAAATCATATCCCCAAACAGCCTCAAGAAGCTTATCTCTCGAAAGAGCCTTTTGAGAATTTGCTATAAAATATTTCAAAAGTTCATATTCTTTAAAGGTTAAATCAATGCTTTTACCGAAAGCCGTTACACTTCTCTTGGCATCGTCGATGGAAATTTCCCTATAACTGCAATCTGATTTCTCATCGTTTTTAAAACGTCTTAAAAGCGCATTTACCCTTGATACAAGCTCCATTGTGCCAAATGGTTTTGTAAGATAATCATCCGCGCCCATATCCAGACCCTTAACCTTATCTATTTCAGATGATTTGGCGCTTATAAGCATAATGGGAATTGTGGACAAATCCTTATTTTCTCTTAACTCCTTCAAAAGACTGAGCCCATCTTTTCCCGGAAGCATAATGTCAAGAATGATAAGATTCGGCCTTAAATCAAGACACTCATTAAGCAGATTTTCCCCGTCGGAAAACTCCCTCACTTCAAAACCGTTTTTCGTAAGGGAATAACTTTCTATCTCTCTTATATTCTCATCATCCTCAACAACATAAACTAACATATATTTACCTACACTTCAAAAATCAAATCACCGTATGACGGCATCGGCCATGTTGATTTGCTTACTATCATCTCGGCCGCATCTATATTGCTTCTAAGTTCGTTCATTGCAGGAATAACCTTATCTCTGTAAAATACTGCCATTTCCTTGCCATAGTTCATAGCGCTTGCTTTATCCGCAAGATCGCTTAAGTTTTCCAAAGCAACCTTCGAATCCGTAAGGTTTGCGGACATTTCGTAGAGAATCTCTTTTTGTGTACTTGCCATTTCTTCTCCGATTGCCGAAACTACCTGATTTATGGATGTAGCAAGTTCCGTAGTTCCCTGAATAATGGCAGGAATAATATGTTTACTTGCAATGTCTATCATTGTTCTTGCTTCGATATTAATTTGTTTCGAATACATTTCGTATTTGATTTCGGCACGGGATTCAAGCTCTTTTCTTGTATAAATGCCGAATTCTTCGAAAAGTTTTACGGACTTGTCGGTTGTAAGAGCCTCGATTGAATCCACCATATTTGTGATGTTCGGAAGACCGCGCTTAACAGCCTCTTCAACCCACTCTTTTGAATAACCGTTTCCACTGAAAAGTATTCTTCTGTGGTCTTTTGCAAGTTTAACTATAATTTCTTTTGCTATCTTTTCCGCTTCTTGCACGTTTGCCGCTTTTTCAAGTTCATCTGCGATTTCACAAAAGCTTTCAGCCGCAAGAGCATTTAAAACAGTGGTTGATTCCGCAACGGAATCCGATGAACCTACCATTCTGAATTCGAATTTATTGCCGGTAAAAGCAAAAGGTGATGTTCTGTTTCTGTCGGTTGCGTCTTTCTTCCATTCAGGAACGGCTGAAAGGCCCATATTTACAGTACCTTTTTGAATGCTTGTTTTTGCCTCTCCGGTCTCAACAAGCTGATTGATAATATCTTCAAGCTGTTCTCCAAGGAATGCTGAAACAATTGCAGGCGGAGCCTCATCAGCACCGAGACGAAGATCGTTACCCGGAACCGCAACGGATTCTCTTAAAAGATCCGCATGTTTATCCACACCCTTAAGTATTGCCATTAAGAATACAAGGAATGTAATGTTTTCGTGTGGTTTTTTACCCGGTGAAAAAAGATTGATTCCGTCATCCGTTGTCAATGACCAGTTGTTGTGCTTACCGGAACCGTTAACACCTGCAAAAGGTTTCTCATGAAGTATGCACATAAGATTATGGCGTTCCGCTACCTTCTTTAAAGTTTCCATTACCAATTGGTTATGGTCCGTTGCTATATTTGCCTCTTCGTAAACGGGAGCCAACTCATGCTGTGCCGGAGCAACCTCGTTATGCTGAGTTTTTGCAGGCACGCCAAGCATCCAGAGTTCTTTGTTTACGTCTCTCATAAAGGCGCCCACACGCTCTCTTATGCTTCCGAAATAATGATCTTCAAGTTCCTGACCCTTCGGAGGCATTGCTCCGAAAAGAGTTCTGCCGGAAAATACCAGGTCTTTTCTTGCTTTATATTTATCTCTGTCTACAAGGAAATATTCCTGTTCTGCACCGACGTTGGTTTTTACCTGCTTTGATGATGTGTTTCCCAAAGCCTTAAGCACACGCATAGCCTGTGTTGCAACCGCCTGTGACGAACGAAGAAGCGGTGTTTTTTTATCAAGCGCCTCTCCCGTGTATGAACAGAAGATGGTAGGAATACAAAGGATGGATCCCGCAGCGTCGTTCTTTATAAATGCCGGTGATGTGCAATCCCATGCAGTATAGCCTCTTGCCTCAAATGTTGCGCGAAGACCTCCCGATGGAAAAGATGATGCATCCGGCTCGCCCTTAATAAGCTCTTTTCCCGAAAACTCAAGAATTTGCTTGTCATTTTCCATTTTTCCCGATACAAATGCATCGTGTTTTTCCGCAGTAATACCCGTCATTGGCTGGAACCAATGTGTATAGTGGGTACAACCGTGTTCCAAAGCCCATTCTTTCATGGCCTTTGCAATATCATTTGCAACGTCGCTTTCAAGCTCCTTGCCATCAAGCAAAGTTTTTTGATACTTATCGTAAGACTCTTTGGAAATTCTCTTTCTCAAAGCCTTGTCATCAAATACTCTGCAACCAAAAAATTCTGATACATTTGTGTTTTCTTCCATCTTGCTACTTCCTTTGCAATAAATCTATATTTATAAGTTCTCGTCCGTAGAATTGGTAAACATGTCGGCCATGTACCACTCTCCGCCGCTAGCTACAAATACCCAAGTATAATCGCTGTAATTTGTTTCCTCAATACCGGATTTTGTTATAACCTGTGTAAAGGTCACATTACAGGAAAAAGTGTTTTCATCATAAAGCTTAACATCTTTCATTTCCGCCTCGGTAATATTTAAGGAACTGTGGCTTGCAAACCATTTTACATCGGAGGATCCGATTCTCCATTTCATCTCGGTTCCGTCCAAAAGATATGGTGAAAGTCCCGAAAAAGCCAAATCATTGGCCTGAAAAAGGGCATAAGGTTCTATCACCGACAAAACTCTTTGTCTTACCGCGTCGCAAAACTCCCTAGGTGCCTCATATTTCGGGCAAATAATGCCATCTTTTTCTTCTGTTTTCACTTCGTTTCCCGCTTGGTCAATTACTTTGATTTGCGGTTTTGCAAAAAGCCCCGCTATCTCATATTTTGTTTCAAAACAGCTGTCGGAAACGAATCCCTGATTATATAAGGATTCCAAATCTTTTGGAGGAAATTGCCCCAACAAAGATTCTTCTTTTGCCTCTATTCCGTTTATGTAAAGACTTGCCCCGTGGGGAATATAAATCTCCAAGGCATCCTGCTGTATGGCATTTTCAACAATGTCAACCGACGAGATTTCCCATCCCGTCATGCCGAATCCCACGCTGCCGCTGTTTTCAAACACGGTCTTGATAATTAAGTCTTCTCCGACTTTTGCGTAATATACGGGTGCTTCGGCACTGCTTTCTTTAAGATTTTTCGAATATGTTATTTCATCTTTTTCAATAATGTCTTTCAGACTTGATGCCAGGCTTTCTTTTGTTTCGTACGGGCTTGTAGGGTTAAAATATTGTTCAACCGTGCTTTCCGTATTACTTTTCAAATCTCCGACGAATCTTTTTATTGCGTCGTCGGATAAACTTTTTTGAAAGCTTACGAGATAAGCTCCCAGCAAAATCATAAGAGCTATCATAGAGCCCGCAAGTATCAGACAATATATCAAAAGTCCTTTTGCAAACTTAGTTTTCATCTTCCCCCTACCTGCTTACCAAAAACCCGTTGGGAACGCCTCTGGCTCCCGTAGGCGATGAAGGGCTGCTTATAAGTTCTCCGTCATAAAACATTTGCGAAGAATTACCGCCATCCATACAACAAGCATTTACAACATCATGTTTAATCATTATTTCTATCAAATCGGTAAATGTTGCGCCGAGGCTTGATGCCTGACGGCCGTCAATTACAAGAAATACCACCGTTCCGTCGGCCTTTTGTCCAATGGCGGTTCTGGGATTTACTCCACCGCCGTTACCTGATGTGATTTGCGGCTCACCGTTAACCACAAGCACCGGTGCGTATTCGTTCTTTACACATACCGCGTCTCTCATTCCCATGGCGACCGCTTCGGAACCCGTCATGGTTCCCACAACCAAAACATTATCGTTTGTGAAGCCAACCGTAACATAAGGTGTATCATTGCCACCGTAAATCACTTCTCCCTTAGAAATTACAATTCCGTCGGGTGTGCCGCCGTTACCCAGACCATTGGTATCCAAAAAGCCTCCGCCGTTTATGCCGGCAATGGCATCGTTATTATTGGCAATGGTTTCTATATCTACCCCTGCGCTTCCGTCATAGGCACCTTTTGGCGCAACAAAGACTCTTGAAGGGTCTGATATTTCCATAATATGGCCTTTGAAAGTGCTTCCCGAAACCGCTTCAACCTTTATGGCTTCCTTGTTTTGCGAGGTCAAATCACCGGTCCCGAAATTAAGAAGTGACGTATCCGTAATCTCATCCGTTGCCGCAACAGAGTTTTTGCTTATTATCTCTTCAATTTCCGCCTCGCTTAAATAAACTTCGGGAATCCATTTAAGCGCACTTGATTCTTTAAAAGATAAAACCATAAGATCTCTTGCGTTTTCCGACGGGCCGCACATAACCACAGTTATAATACCCACCAGTCCCGCAAACAAAATTGCCACGGTCAGAACTATTACTATTATTATTCTTTTTATTAATTTAGCAATTGACATTCCACACCCCGATGCCCTTTAAGCAATACTTTTTTTCTTTTTAAATACCCATGCTCTTTGAAGCTGAAAGCTGAATATAAACAATACGCAGTCAACTATAAATTTAACCACAACCTGCAATCCGCCTTCTATTCCCAATACCTGTGTAAGAAGAAAAACAAGTCCGTAGGAAGAAAGCATAATACCTATGCATAATATATAGTATTTAACCGCCGTTTTTGCGATGGATTCATCCGATTTGAAGACGGCTTTTCTGTTAAACATAAAGTTATAGAAGGACGAAATGGCTCTGGCAAGAGCCGTTGCCAGCAAAAGTCTCGTGGCATCGTCAAACATTTTGAAAACCAAAAGGTTAAACAGCGCAAACAAAACAATATCGATTACCGCCGCCGAAAGGGAACTGAAAACGTATTTTAATATGATTGCGTATATTTTAAAGGAATCTCTTATTACGTTAAAATGCGAAGATTTGTTATCTTCTATGTATATGGTCGGAATCGGAACATCGATAAATTTTATTTCCGCATTCTTCATTTCAAGAAGCATATTTGTTTCGTATTCGTAGCGCTCGCCGTTGATTTTGGTGAACATATCAAGATACTCGAAAGGAATGGCTCTAAGGCCCGTCTGTGTATCCATGATTTTAATTCCGCAGCAAAATCTGAAGACGGCTCTTGTTAAGTTATTGCCGAATCTGCTTCTGAAAGGAATATCCTTATCTTTAAAAACTCGGGCACCCAAAATAACGCTGTGGGGATTTTCTTTAAGTTTTTCCACACAGGCCATAATTCCTTCGATGGTATGCTGATTGTCACCATCTACGGTTATAACGCCCAATATATCTTTTCTTGTTTCTTTGATGTGAGCAAATGCCGTTTTTAACGCGCGTCCTTTTCCTTTGTTAACTTCGTGAGTCAGGACCTCGCATTGGCTGTAAGATGCAAGCTTTTCAAAAGGTTGCCTGTATTCGGGCGCACTTCCGTCGTCCACAAGGACTATATCCTCAAATCCCGCAGCTATCAAGCCATCTACTACTTTTATTAAATCTTCGTCCGGATTAAGTGAAGGGACGATTGCCGTTACTTTCAAAAAAATTCCTCTTTTCCTATTAAAAATGTATGCACGCATACCTTTCTATAGCATACTAAAAAAAAGTAAAAAATACAAGCAGACAGGCGTATTATTTTGCAAGCATTTGAAGAAATGTCGTCTTAAAATTGTACTAAAATCAGAACAATTTTTGTAATTATTTTTGTAATTTCAAGCTTCAAACTGCCTTAAATACTGGATTTGTTCAATATACAACTTTTATACAAAAGAATGATAAATTATTAACAATGCTTGTTTTTTCCTTAATTCTTTGTTAGCGTATTATTTGGTAGAAATATTAACAATAAATTATTCAAGGAGGTTCATATGAGCAGATTACAGCATGGCGATACTTATAATACTCAAAATACTGTTGCCAGACTCATTGACGACTTCACCCAAAGAATCATAGCCTGTCCTCCGGGCATTTGCCCTATCGACTTACAGCTATCTTTCTTGCAAGTCTGTCATACTCAAAGCTGTGGAAAATGCGTTCCATGCAGAGTTGGTCTCGGACAGTTAGCCAGCCTTTTAAACGAAGTGGTAGATAACAAAGCCACCGAAAAGACACTTAAACTTATCGAAGAAACAGCAAGAAACATTATGGTTTCCGCCGATTGTGCAATCGGTTTCGAAGCTGCAAGAATGATTCTTACCGGTCTTGACGGTTTCAAGGAAGAATACGAATCACACATCAACTCAAAACGTTGTCTCGGTACTTTCGAGCAACCTATTCCTTGTGTTGAACTTTGTCCGGCACACGTTGATGTTCCGGGCTATGTTGCACTTGTTAATCAAGGCAGATATGATGATGCGATTAATCTTATCAGAAAAGATAATCCTTTCCCTACAGCATGCGCATTGATTTGTGAACATCCTTGCGAAAGAAGATGTCGTCGTAACATGATCGACTCTTCCATTAATATAAGAGGTGTTAAAAGATATGCCGTAGATCAGATTTCGGCAGATAAAGTTCCTACACCTAAATGTGCCGAAAACACAGGCAAATCAATCGCTGTTATCGGCGGTGGCCCAAGCGGTATGACAGCAGCTTATTTCCTTGCGCAAATGGGACACAAAGTTGTTGTATTCGAATCCAAAAACAAGCTTGGCGGTATGTTACGCTACGGTATTCCTAATTATCGTTTCCCAAGAGAACGTCTCGATCAGGATTTGGATGCAATTCTTTCCATGGGAAATATTGAAATAAAATATGAAACAACGGTAGGAAAAGACATCACTCTCGAACAGCTTCACAGAGAATATGATGCAATCTATATTGCTATCGGCGCTCAGGCCGGCAAAAACTTGGGCATCGAAGGTTTGGATGCAAAAGGTGTATTCTCCGCCGTTGATCTTCTTCGCGAAATCGGTGATGGCAAATATCCTGATTTGGAAGGCAAACGCGTTGCCGTAATCGGTGGCGGTAATGTTGCCATCGACTGTGCAAGAACAGCTATCAGAGCAAAAGCAGAATCCGTTGCACTTGTTTACAGAAGAAGAAAACTTGATATGACGGCTCAGGAAGAAGAAATCGAAAGCGCAATGGCCGAAGGTATTGAGCTTATGACTCTTCAGGCTCCTATTAAAATAGAAAAAGACGAGGAAGGAAACTGCACAGGTCTTTGGGTTGAGCACCAAATGAGTAGTGTTTACGGCAGAGACGGCCGTCCAAGTACGGTTACAGCCGACGAAAAGTTGGAACTTATTCCATGTGACATAGTTCTTGCCGCCGTAGGTCAGGATGTGGAAAGCGAATACTTTGAGCAGGCAGGTCTTCCTATTAAGAGAAAACTCTTTGTTGCGGATGAATGCGCTCATGTAAACGGCCACAACTTTGAAAACATTTTTGCGGGCGGTGACTGCGTATCCGGTCCGGCAACAGTTATAAAAGCCATTGCCGCAGGTAAAATTGCCGCAGCAAACATCGACGAATTTTTAGGTTTCCACCACGAAATTTCCTCGGATGTTGAGATTCCTCTTCCGCTTCTTAACAACAAGGTTAAGACTGCAAGAATTCACTTAAAAGAATCTCCTTCATATGTAAGAATCACAAACTTCGATCCTGTCGAAATTGGCATGAGCGAAGAAGAAATCAAGCAGGAAACATCCCGTTGCTTAAGATGTGATCACTTTGGATGCGGAGTATTGAGAGGAGGTCGCAAGAGCAAATGGTAAATATTACAATTAACGGAAAAGCCCTTCAGGTTCCGGAAGGAATTACTATACTTGAAGCCGCTGCACAGGGAGGATTCAAAATCCCTACACTTTGCTTCTTAAAAGACATCAACGAAATAGGCGCCTGTCGTGTCTGTCTTGTTGAAATCGAAGGCAAAGACAACTTGGTTGCGGCATGTAACAACGTTGTTGATGAAGGTATGATTATCTACACCAACACACCTAAGGTTCGTTCGGCAAGAAAAACAAACGTTGAACTTATCTTATCCACACATGAATATAAATGTGCAACATGTATCAGAAGCGGTAACTGCCAGCTTCAGACTGTAGCCAACGACCTTGGAATCATTGAAATTCCATATATCGAAGAGTTGGAAAAACGTCCTTGGGACCACTATCTCCCACTTGTAAAAGAGTCGGAAAAATGTATAAAATGTATGCGTTGCGTACAGGTTTGCGACAAAGTACAAGGACTTAATATTTGGGATATCGTAAGCAGCGGTAGAAGAACAAGTATCGATGTTGCTGAAGGTATCGACTTTGAAAAATCAGCTTGTTCACTTTGCGGACAATGTATTACTCACTGTCCTACAGGCGCTCTTCGCGAAAGAAACGACACAGATCGTTACTTTGACGCCTTGGCCGATCCTGACAAGATTGTTATCGTTCAGATTGCTCCCGCTGTTCGTGCAGCATGGGGCGAGGCTATAGGTTTGCCTCGAGAAAAGGCTACCATCAAGCGCCTTGTTAATGCCATCAGAAAAACAGGTGCGGACTATATTTTCGATACAAACTTTTCGGCCGATCTTACCATCATGGAAGAAGGCAGCGAATTTTTAGAGAAATTCACACACAAAGAAGATTATAAATGGCCGATGTTTACATCTTGCTGTCCGGGCTGGATAAGATTTGCAAAATCTCAGTATCCTGAAATCGTACCGCAAATCTCTACTGCAAAATCACCTCAGCAGATGTTTGGTGCCGTAGCAAAAAGTTATTATGCGGATTTACTCAGAGTGGATCCGGAAAGAATCTTCTCTGTTTCAATCATGCCATGTACCGCCAAGAAACACGAATGTGAACTTCCAAACATGAATGATGCGGGTGCGGGACAAGATGTTGACCTTGTTTTAACCACAAGAGAAGTTGCAAGAATCATCAAAGCAGATCAGATTATTCCTGAGCTTTTGGTTGAAGAAGAATTTGATGCACCTCTTGGCGTAGGCTCCGGTGCTGCTGTAATATTCGGTGCAACCGGCGGTGTTATGGAAGCTGCTCTTCGTAGCGTTCACTATCTTATTACAGGTAAGAATCCTGATCCGGACGCATTTAGCGTAGTTCGCGGTATGGACGGTATTAAAGAAGCAGAAATCGAAATTGCGGGAAATAAAGTTAGAGGCGCTGTTGTAAGCGGACTTGGAAATACAAGAAAGCTTCTTGAACGCATCAAATCCGGTGAAGCTCATTACGACTTTGTGGAAGTCATGGCTTGCCCGGGCGGTTGCGCAGGCGGTGGCGGACAGCCAATCTGCGATGGCGTTGAACTTGCCGATGTACGTGCCGAAAACCTTTACAGTTTGGATAAAAACAATACACTTAGATTTTCACACGAAAATCCATCGGTTATCAAAGCTTATGATGACTATTTCCAGAAACCGTTATCTCACAAATCACATCAGTTGTTACATACTGATTTAAGCGAATGGGATATGCCGTTTGTAGGAAAACGTAAAAAATAAAAGCATTTAAACAGGGCGACAGTTCAAGCTGTCGCCCTTTTGTTTTGCAAAAATATTATCTTCTCTTCCAAGTCTTAGGGAATATCAGTAATAGTATCGGGAATATTTCCAGACGTCCAAGCAACATCAGCACCGTAAATACTATCTTTGACAGATAGGAAAAGACGGCGAAGTTACCCGCCGGACCCGTAAGATTAAGTCCCGGTCCTATATTCATAAAGCAGCTGACCACAGATGTGGCGCTGGTGGTAAAGTCTTTATTATCTATTGAAACAATCACAAATCCCGCTATCAATATAAGGCATGTAAGTCCGAAATAAGAAAGTGTCGATCTTACAACCGAATCAGGCACCCTGTGTCCTTCCATTCTGACATAATTGACGGAGCGCGGATGATGCATTCTCTTAACTTCGCAAATTGCGCTTTTAACAATAATAAGTATTCGCGATACCTTTAGACCGCCGCCCGTACTTCCGGCACAACCGCCCACAAACATCAACATAAAGAGTATTGTTTTTGACAGTTCCGGCCAGGTGTTAAAATCAACCGTGGAAAAACCGGTAGTGGTCATTATGGACGATGTTTGGAAAAAGGCATGTCTGAATGTTTCCGATGCGGAATCATACATTCCGTGAATGTTAAAGCCTATAATAACAGTTGCCGCAGCAATAATCACAAGGTATACTCTAAGCTCTTCGTTTTTGAAGAAGTTTTTAATCTTACCCACAAACAAGAAGAAATACAAGTTAAAGTTTATGCCGAAGAGCAACATAAAAATGCCTATAACCATTTGTATGTATCCGCTGTCAAAAGCTCCGATACTTAGATTCTTAACACCGAATCCACCGGTTCCGGCTGTTGCAAAGGAATGTACAACACTGTCGTAAAGGCCCATTCCGCCCGCTTTTAAGAAGATTATTTCCAAAGCCGTAAGTATGAAGTATGAAATATAGAGAATTCTTGCTGTCTTTTTGGCCTTCGGTACCAGTTTACCAACAGTCGGGCCCGCAACCTCGGCACGCATTATGTACATTGAATACTCGTTGGACATAGGAATGATTGCCATCATAAATACAAGAATTCCCATACCGCCTATCCAATGGGTAAAGCTTCGCCAAAAGAGCATTCCCATACCCATTGCTTCAACATCCGTAAGGATGGTTGAACCTGTTGTGGTGAAACCGGATACCGTTTCAAACCATGCATCTATATAATTCGGTATATCGCCGCTTACCACAAAAGGTATGGCACCTATAAAGGACATGGCAAGCCAGGAAATACCAACGCATATAAAACCTTCTTTGGAGAAAAAGGCCTTTGTTTTCGGCTTCGGAATGGAAAGAACCGCTGCCACAAGCACTGCTGCCGCAATGGCAACCAAAAATCCCAATGCGTTTTCTTTATAATACAAGGATACAAGTAAAGGCACTACCAAAAGCAGCGCTTCGATGAAAAGCACACGACTTATGATATAGCTTATCATTCGATAATTCATATCGAAACTCCCTTCAATTGTTAATATACTATATTAAACCGACTAATCTCTGTTTTTTTTAACAGTCCCATTTTTTATAAAAACTATACCTATAATAGCACTAACTTGCTTTATTTACAATTACAAAAGCGCACATCCTTCGACATGCGCTTTTAAAATCAATAAATCTTTAGTTTTCCGCAGTTTCCGCTTTTTCAACTACATTGGAAACTTTAACTTTGTGGTCATACCACTTACCTTTTTTGCCAAGTATTGCCACGTCAAATTCTTCGTCCAATACCGTAATCGGAAGATCGAATCCGGACACTTTTTCTGTCATTCCGTCATCGTATGTAACCTCATCTTCCGTGGCATCTATAACTTGTGCACCCTCTTTTTGAGCATCCTCGGCAGTTCCCACAAAGAGATTAACAATTCCCGTTCCCGCAAGTGTGATATGAACATTCATCTCGCCGTCCTTAACGGTAAGTGTTGCTTTATCGTTTAAAGTTTCGTTTATATGGAACATTGTGCTGTCGGTTGTGAAATCAACCGTGTATGTTCCGTCTTCAAGCAATGCTTCTTTTTTGGTCTCTTCTTGTGCCTGAGTTTGTGAATTGTCGCTGTTGGCGTCCTTTCCTTCACATCCCACGCAAATGCTAAGAGCCGCAAGCATTGCTATTAAAGCTATTAATTTTTTCATATTGTTATACCTTTGTTAGTATATTATTTTGCAAGAGCGTCTGCTGTATGTGCTACATATAATGCCTCAACGTCAGCGATTCTTCCAAGACCTTCGATCTGGCAATCAATCTTATCAAATGCTTTAGCATCCGTAAACATGCTCTTCCATGAATCAGCATCATCGCCTGCCATATCGTTGTTAGCGTGATCGCCTGCTACAACCATAAGAGGGCGAAGGATTACATTTTTGTATCCTGCTGCTTTTACGGCTTCAATTACGTTTTCGCATGCTGTTTCTTCAGGTTCGCCTTCAACTGTTCCGATAAATACGTTTGCATAGCCTAAGCTTTCCATCTGTTTCTGCATCTGTGAGTATGAAACTTTAGCTGTGTGGCTTGTACCGTGTCCCATAAATACAAATGCCGTACTTGCTTCTTTTGCGGCATCAAGGCTGTCAAAACCTGCTAATTTTACAGCTTCGGCTGTGATTGCTTTTGCTACCGCTTCTTTATCCGCATTAACAGCCGTAGCATCCGCACCTACTTCACCAAGAAGAGGTTCAGCAACTTTTACGGATGTAAATTTATCTTTGTATGTATCCAAAGTTGCTACAAGTTCGTCATATTCAGCACCGTGCATAAGATGTGTCGGCTGAATTACAAGGTTCTTAACACCGTTTGTAACCGCACGATCAAGTGCCTGAGCTACATTGTCGATTGATTCGCCGTCACGTGCAAGTACGTGATTAATGATAATCTGAGCTGTGAAAGCACGTCTAACCGACCAATCAGGATTTGCTGCTGCGATTGCCTTTTCAATACCGCCGATATCTTCTGTCCTGCTGTCGTTAAATGATGTACCGAAACTTACTACCAAGATTTCGTTTTCACCGATGTCATCCTGATTTAAAGGATCGTCTTTTGATGCATCACCCGTATCTCTGCCGAAATAGTCCGGATCTGCAAATTCACCTTCAACCAATTCTTTCTGTGCGTCAGTTAATTTGTCCCAAGCTTCTTTTGCTGCTTTACACTGAGCTTCTGTATCTTCTGTCCATTCCTGAACATAGATTGCATCAATGAGTGCCGCAACTTCATCTGCTGCTGCCTGATCCGCATCTTCCGTAACTTCCTGCTGTGAATCGTCTGCCTTTTTTGAGTCGCAACCGATAACAAATACAGACGCCAACATGAGTGTCATAATCATTACCAAAATCTTCTTCATTTTCAACCTTTCCTTTCCCTCTGACGAATCATTTGAATATAAATCCCCATATATCGGCTCATTTCGTCAGAAACCAAATAATACTATCAGTCCCATAATAAATCAAAAAAAATTCTTTTATCAAAAGACAAAAGAACCTCAAAAAACACACGCTTACTTTTACCATAAGCTATTGCGCAAAAGACTTCGCGCCGGTCTTAATCAATTCCTCGTGATTTGAAAAATACTTTTTCCGACCAACAAACGGCAGGTTTCCTGACTTACTTTCACAAAGCTTATGCTCCTTCCCGATTTCTCAGTGGATTATGCAAAGCTCTCCGGCTTACAGTGACGAGATCGCGCGGGATTTTCACCCGCTTCCCTTTTACCTGAATTAAGCGCTTTAAGCGCCATCAGCACCATCTGTTTAAATATTTAACTGATTATGCTTATATTATCAGATTTTAAATAAAAAAACAATCAAAACAATTGCAAGGAACGCAAACTATTTTGATTGTTTCGATAACAAATACTTATTAATACTATGCGAATAACTCGACGACATGGAATGCTATATAAACAGCCGCAATGGCAAACATTGAGCTATCGATACGGTCAAGCATACCGCCGTGTCCCGGAATGATTTTTCCGAAATCTTTTACATCAATATCCCTCTTGATGGCAGATGCCGCCAAGTCGCCGAACACTCCGGCAATAGATGCCACAAAAGCCGCAATCACGCAGAACAAAAGGCTTGGTGTATCCCATCCGCAATAATAGAACAAAAGGAAAACAAATACGCCACCGATAACTCCGGCAATCAGTCCGCCGATTAAACCTTCTATTGTTTTCTTAGGGCTTATATGAGGTGCCATTTTGTGCTTTCCGAACAACATACCGCTAACCAATGCAACGCTGTCGTTAAATACAACGGCCACAAAAGGAAGTACCAACATAATAGGCCAATAAGTGCTCTTGAGGCAGCATATATGGAAAATCATCATAATAGGTGCTACCGGATAGATGCAAACTCCCATGGAAATAAACAATTCTTCCATGGTCATATTTCTTTTTATAAGGATTTTCTCCACAAAAGAAAGCATCATAATAACAAGGAGTCCGTAAAAAATAAAATCAAATCTTATTTTAAATATATCAATCAATGCAAAAAGAATGATAAAGGCAAATCCTTGCCAAACCGATATTCCCTTTTTCGCTTTTTTGGTCTGGGAAACCATTTCATGACATGATACCCAAGCTACAAATATAATATAAGCCAACCTAGTTATATCTCCGAAGAGAAAACAAAAGGCTGTAAGACCCACAAACGCAAGTCCCGCAATAATTCTTGTCTTCATATATCCTCCAGATGCAAAAATCTGCATACTCTTTTATATGTTATACTCAGATATCTCTCATTGTCAACTGAATTCTTTTCTTTGCAAGATCCACACTTAATACTTTGACATCAACAATATCGCCGATTTTCACTACATCCAAAGGATGTTTTATGTATCTGTCGGTAATCTGAGATATATGAACAAGGCCGTCCTGATGTACGCCTATATCCACAAAAACGCCGAAGTCTATTACGTTTCTTACGGTACCTTTAAGCACCATTCCTTCTTTTAAGTCTTTCATTTCCAAAACATCGGAACGAAGAATCGGTTTCGGCATATCTTCACGAGGATCGCGACCCGGTTTTTCAAGCTCTTTTACAATATCTCTAAGGGTGATTTCACCGATTCCCAACTCCTCTGCCAGACGTTTGTAGTCTTTAATCATAAGGCTTAAGCCTATTACGCCGCCCTTAGCAACGGTTTCGTCGGAAAATCCGAGTTTTTTAAGAAGTTTTTCCGTGGCTTCGTAGCTTTCCGGATGTACACCCGTGGAATCAAGAGGGTTTTTCCCTCCCAATATTCTCATAAATCCGGCACACTGCTCATATGCCTTCGGGCCAAGTTTCGAAACCTTAAGAAGCTCTCTTCTGTCTTTGAAAGAACCGTTTGCCTCTCTGTATGCAACAATGTTTTTTGCAAGAACTTTTGATATACCCGAAATATATTCCAAAAGGCTCGGTGATGCGGTATTAAGATCGACGCCCACCTTGTTAACGCAAGACTCCACAACGCCTGTTAAAGCATCGTCCAACTTTTTCTGATTCATGTCATGCTGATATTGACCTACACCGATTGATTTCGGATCGATTTTAACAAGCTCCGCCAAAGGATCTTGAATACGTCTTGCAATTGATACGGCACTTCTTTGAGCCACATCGAAATCCGGAAATTCTTCCGTTGCAAGCTTACTTGCGGAATATACACTGGCTCCCGCCTCATTAACTATTACATAGCTGACTTTTTCGTCAATCTCTTTTATCAAGTCCACAATAATGGCTTCGGACTCGCGGGAAGCGGTACCGTTTCCGCATGAAATAAGATTTACATTATATTTTTTTATAAGCTCTTTTAAAACTTTTTTGCTTTCCGCAACTTTGTTGTGAGGTGCCGTCGGATAAATAACCGCTGTATCAAGCACCTTTCCCGTTGCGTCAACCACGGCCAATTTACAACCGGTTCTGAACGCAGGGTCCCAACCAAGTACGGTAAGGCCGGCAATAGGCGGCTGCATAAGAAGCTGTTCCGTGTTTTTACCGAATACAACTATGGCGCTGTCTTCCGCCTTTTCCGTCATTTCGTTTCTGATATCGCGCTCGATGGCAGGGGCAATAAGACGTTTATAGCTATCTTCTATTGCCTCGCGAATATATACATTTGTATTTTCGTTATCAGAATGTATCATTTGTTTTTCGAGGTAGCCGATTATCTTTTCTGTCGGTGCTTCTATCTTAACCGTTATGAATTTTTCGTTTTCACCTCTGTTGATTGCAAGAGTCCTGTGTCCCGCAACCTTTGTAAGAGGTTCTTCATAATCGTAATAGTTTTCGTAAACCGACTGGGCTTTTTCATCTTTTGCCGTAGATATAAGTTTTCCTTCTTTAAAAGTTATTTTTCTGATATAACTTCTGAAATCCGCATTGTCGGAAACAAACTCCGCAATAATATCTTTTGCGCCCTCCAATGCTTCTTTTGCATTCTTTACTTCTTTTTCTTCGTTAATAAAGTCTGCGGCAACTTCTTCCATAGGACGTTTTTCTTGTCCAAGCATAATAATATTAGCAAGAGGCTCCAAGCCTTTTTCCTTTGCAACTATGGCACGGGTACGACGTTTTGGTCTGTATGGTCTGTAAAGATCCTCAACCACAACCATGGTTTCGGCAGCCAAAATCTGAGCTTTTAACTCATCGGTTAACTTGCCCTGTTCCTCAATGCTTGCTATAACTTGTTCTTTCTTTTCTTCGAGATTTCTAAGATATTTAAGACGTTCGTCAAGTTTACGAAGCTGTTCGTCATCCAAAGACCCTGTTACTTCTTTTCTGTATCTGGCAATAAAAGGAATGGTATTGCCTTCATCTATAAGCTTAACTGCCGCTTCCACCTGGGAAAGTTTAACGCCAAGCTCATCTTTGATAGTGTTTAAAATGTCCATTATTTCCTCCGTATTTGTCTTAAAAAAGACATCTTATTTTATCAAAAAACGGCTGATTTTTCAAGTTTACAAAGCATTAAAGGCAGTATTTATACGCTAAATACTGCCTTTTGTTATTTATAAACAATCTATTTGAATTTGTTATTTATCGAGCTCAGGAACATACTGGCTGCATGCAAGAGCAAGTGCTCCCGGACCGATATGGCAAGATACCGAAAGTGACAATGGGTCGATATGAATATCATAACCCGGGAAGTGTGGCTCTACTTCTTTTTTGAAGTCTTCAGCCAAAGCCCTGTCCTTGGTATATGCAATACAAAGTGTAACTTTATGTTTGTCTATTCCGCCAAATCTCTTTTCAAAATCTTCTTTCATGGCGTCAATCATAATCTGACGTGCGGCTTTCATATTTCTTGCTTTCGCAAAGGAATCAAGCTTATCACCCTGAATTTGCAAAACGGGTTTGATCTTAAGAAGAGTACCGATTGCCGCAACCGCAGGGGTTAAACGACCGCCCTTTTTAAGATATTTTAATGTATCTACGGTAATGTAAATACTTGAACTCAACTTTTCTCTTTCCAATATATCGCAAATTTCTTTTGCGCTTTTTCCTTGCTTTGCAAGTTCCATTGCATCATAAACAGAAGAACGCATGGTAACGGATATACGCTGATTGTTTACAACCTGAACTTTTCCGTCATAATCTTCCGCAAGCATTTTTGCCGTGGAACAAGATCCGCTTAGGCCGCTTGACATAGGAATATAAACGATTTCGTCATATTCTTTCAAGAGCTTATCCCATGTTTCCAAAAGGTATTCCGGGGATGGCTGTGATGTTTTAACATCCGCATCTCCTTCAAGCTTTTCATAAAACTGCTCTTGGGTTAAATCTATGTCCTCAAAATACTGCTGTCCATTTATATCAAATGGCATCGGAACAACAGTAATGCCTATTTCTTTGGCATGCATTTGGGTCATTCCGCTGTTACTGTCTGTCATAATTGCAACTTTACTCATAATCAATCTCCTTATGGTTTCAAAACAAGGTTTTGAAGCTTTAATGCTGTTTTGTACAAAAAATACAATAACAATACACTTTAAAGATTATAACATAAACGAAATATTATTTCACTAAAAGTTTAAAAATTTTAGCTAACTAAGATTCCACTCCGCCCAAAACCTTGTAAAGGAGCCTGTAGAGTTCCACTGCTTCTTCCTTTGTCAAAGATGCCATGCCTTCGCATTTGGATATTTTCATAGGCACTTCCACAGCATCTTCTTTTAAAGCTTCGCCTTCTTTTGTTATTTCCACCAAAAGAATTCGCTCGTCTTCTTTTGAACGATGCCTGTTAACATATCCTTTTGATTCAAGAGATTTAAGAACCGGGGTTAAGGTTCCCGAATCCAAAAACAGCTTCTTGCCCAAATCTTTAACGCTTATTTCTTTCTTATCCCAAAGAACCATCATTGCAATGTATTGGGTATAAGTAAGATCGAGCTCGTCAAGAAATGGTCTGTATCTTTTTATTATTTCTTTAGAACAAGCATAAAGCGGAAAACATAACTGGTTTTCCAGCTTTAATGCATCATATTTACTTTGATTCTTCATAAGCCTGTCTTACCGCCTTTGCAAGCTGATCGGCGCATGATGTAGGGCGACCGCCGCAGCTGTTTCCAAGAAGCTTATCTTCTATGTAATCAACCTTTGTTCCATCAAGTAATTTTGAAATTGCTTTCAAATTTCCGTTGCATCCGCCCATAAACTCGATGTCCGAAACCACGTCACCATCAAGTTTAAATTTGATTAGCTGTGCGCATACACCTTGAGTTTTGAATGAATATTCCAATTAAAACATCTCCTTTAATGTCTTTTCGATTTTCTCCGGAGTTGTAGTTGAACCGAACCTTTCTACTACATTTCCGTCTTTGTCTACCAAGAATTTAGTGAAGTTCCACTTAATCTTGCTTCCCATCATACCACCTTTTTGTGATTTTAGATAGGTATAAAGTGGGGATTCGTTTTCACCGTTAACATCAATTTTATCAAACTGCTTGAATGTTATGCCAAATCTTGACTGGCAGAAATCATGTATTTCTTCGTTTGTACCCGGTGCCTGATGTCCGAACTGATTGCAAGGGAAATCCAAAATTTCAAATCCTTTTTCTTTATATTTTTCGTAAATATCCTGAAGTCCCTGATACTGTGGTGTAAAGCCGCAACCCGTTGCTGTGTTTACAATCAAAAGAACTTTGCCTTTGTACTGTGATAATTCAATCATGTTACCTTCTGCATCTCTTACTGTGTAATCGTAAATACTCATTTGTTTGTCCTCCTTTGACATAAAAATTTTACTATCAGATATTATTTGTTTCTTTTTTTATTTTTTACTCAATTTGATTGAGCACAATTTAATTATACACAACTCTATTTTTTTGTCAACACTTTTTTTCGATATGTTATAATTGTCTTTAAGTAAACTTTAAGAGGGATAATTATGGACGAAAGATTAAGGAAGCAAATTGATTTTATTTTGGAAATTGATAAGGAAAAAAATATACTAAGGCAGACTCACCTTACAAATAAAGGCAGACGCGAAAACGACTCGGAGCATGCCTGGCATATGGCCATTATGGCATATCTTTTAAAAGAGTATTCAAACGAAGAAATCGACATTACAAAAACCATCTTAATGTGTTTGATTCACGATGTTGTGGAAATTGATGCCGGAGATACCTACGCCTATGACGAAGATGCAAAAAAGACTCAAAAGATGCGAGAAGATGCGGCAAAGGAGCGTATATACAACCTTCTTCCAAAAGACCAGGCAGAAGAGCTGATTGCGATTTTCGATGAGTTTGAAGCTGCCAAAAGTCCCGAGGCAAGATTTGCCCATGCCATGGACAATTTTCAACCTCTTCTTCTTAACAACTCAAACGGCGGCGGTGATTGGAAAAGCCACGGTGTCACAAAAACCCAAGTATATGAACGCCAAATCGGCACCAAACCCGGCTCGGATTACTTATATGAAATAACCGATGCTATCATTCAAGACAATATTAGGAATGGTAGTTTAAAAGATGAATAATCACCTTAAAAATAAATTTATTGAGTTCTCAAAATATCGTCATTACTATAAACAGCTTTTGTGAGTTTAAAAATGCCGAACTTCAAGCAATCAGACACAGGAGCGCAGTTGGTATCCACTGAGTGTGTAGACTTAAAAAAGGATATGGCTTTAGATTAGTTTCTAAAGACATATCCTTTTATTAGTCGGAACCTCAGTTAGACCAACGAAGCGGGTGTCGCTTGAAGTCGGCATATTTTAATATACAAAAGCGTCCTATATAAAACTAGAATTCATAATCCAACACTTTATGCCAAAAATCCAATACATCCTTTTCGTATCTTTCACTGTCTATGATAAAACTAAGTCCGTGATCCGCACCGGGATATTTGTTAAATGTTATCATTTTGGGATTGGCTGCGTAAATCTTTTCACTCATCCAGCATGGCACAAAGGCATCATTTTCCCCATGAATCAGCAAAATAGGAATTCGCGATTTTCTTGCGGCTTCCACCGCATTAGCATCTTTTAGGTTAATTCTTCCGTAAGTTGCACCCGCTGTTGATACCCCGTAATAGCTTATTCCTACAGGAGCCTTTAGAGATTTAATCACAAGTCTTATCATTTCATATGCACTGCTGAATGGACAGTCGGCTATTATACCTTTGATATTTCTTGGAACAAAATCCAGTCCGGCAGCCAATATAACGGTTGTTGCACCCATGGAAAGACCGCAAAGTCCGATTTCCACCGAACGTCCGAACCGTGTTTTGGCAAACTCGCACCATGATATAACGTCTCTTTTTTCTTTTGCCCCGAAAGTCAGTGCTGTCCCGCCGCTTTTGCCATGGGCTCGTTGATCCACAACAATAACATTAAATCCAAGTTGCCTGTTTAATCTGATTGAAAGACCTGCATCCCTAAGGGCTGCACTCTTATATCCGTGAAAGCATATAATAACCGGCGCCTTTTCGTTGCCCGCATACAGGCGCCCTTTAAGAATAAGATTATCGAAAGATTGGCATTCAACCTCTTCATATTCAATGGCCTCAAATTCGTCCACCAATGCATATATTTTTTCCTTGTTATCTTGGTAGATTTTCCTGTCGGGAATACTATAAGGATCCTCGTAACCTTTCAAATCGTTTATGAATACCTTCTTATATACAATAAAGAAAAGAGTCATTCTGAAAATAATATACGCAATAATTACTATGGCAATAATCTTAATCGCTAACATATTGTCCCCCAAATAAATATATTTCCTCTATATTTTAACATTTAATCCTTTCCAATTAAACAGTTTTTATTGTTGTTTTTCTCCTTTGATAGTCTTTTTTTCACAAGAAAGTCCATGTTTAATTCCAAACATTTCAGTGTTTATGCCCTTTATACAAGCCTTGCATATTGTTTAAATTTTTATACTAAAATTTTTTAATTAAAATTATTGACATTTATTTTTTAGGGGTGTAATATAACTCCAACATTTTAATTAAATGTTTTTAGATAAGTTGTTTTATCTAAAATGATTAAATTAGTTTAAATCAAACCGATTTAATCGAAGAAAAAAGGAAATTATTAAAACACAAAGGAGATTTAACTATGTTTGAACAAGTAAAAGAATTAATCGTGGACATTTTATGCTGTGATGCAAATGATGTAACTTTGGAGGCAAATCTTTTCGATGACCTTGGTGCAGACTCTCTTGCGGCAGTGGAACTTAACATTTCAATGGATGAAAAATTCGGTTTTTCAATTCCGGACGAAGAACTTGAAAAAGTTAAAACAGTTAAAGATATTGTTGATTTCGTAGAATCACACAAATAATCTTGGGCTTAAGGTGATTGATATGGAACTTAATGAAATAGAAAGAATTTTTGAAAAGTTTGAAAAATCATCCATTAGCGAAATGGAACTTGAGGCGGGGCAGTACCGCCTTTTCTTGAAAAGAAATGTTGCAAGTCCCGTATCTCAAAATACAATTTCTCAGACTACGACTCCTTTGCCGCAAAGCGCAGAAAGCAAAGCAGATGTTAAAGACGTCGAAGATGGCAAAGCTATAAAAGCGCCTTTGGTTGGAACATTCTACCGCGCAAGCGCACCGGGCAAAGCGCCATACGTTGAAGTCGGAGACAGTGTTAAAAAGGGTGACGTTGTGGGTCTTATAGAAGCCATGAAATTCATGAACGAAATAACCGCACCGGCTGATGGCGTTGTAAAAGCTATTCCGGCAGAAGACGGCGCCTTTGTTGAGTTCGACGAAACCCTTGTGCTTTTGGATGCTTAAGAGGTTACTATGTTTAAAAGAATACTTATAGCAAACCGCGGCGAAATTGCCATGCGCATTATAAGATGCTGCCGCATGTTGGATATTGAGACGGTTTTGGTTTATTCAACGGCGGACAAAGATTCTTTGCCTGTGCAATTTGCAAACATCGCGGTTTGTATCGGAAATGCCAAGGCTTCCGAAAGCTATCTTTTGGAGGATCGAATCATCGAGACGGCTCTTGCAAAAGGCTGCGATGCAATTCATCCCGGTTTCGGATTTCTTTCGGAGAATGCCGAATTCGCAAAAAAATGCGAAAAAAACTCTATCGTATTTATTGGCCCTTCTTCAAAAGTTATAAGTATGATGGGCAATAAAGATGCCGCAAAAAAATTAATGAAAAAACACAAAGTTCCCGTAGTTCCGGGTTCGGAAGGTCTTGTTTCTTCCTATGAGGAAGCAATAAAAGTGGCAAACAAGGTTGGTTACCCGATTTTAATCAAGGCAGCTGCAGGCGGCGGTGGACGTGGCATGCGAAAAGCCTTTAATGAATCGGAAGTAAAATCCGCTTTCGAAGAAGCAAAGGCGGAAGCTCTTTCTTGTTTCGCCAACGGCGATTTGTACCTTGAAAAGCTTATACTCAACCCACATCATATCGAAGTTCAGATTTTGGCGGATTCTCACGGAAACGTTATATATCTGGGAGAACGTGACTGCTCCATTCAAAGAAGAAATCAAAAACTTATTGAGGAATCACCTTCCAAAAAAATAGATGATGAGCTTAGAAAAAAAATGGGAGAAGCTGCGGTAAATGCCGCAAAGGCTTGTAAGTACACCAATGCGGGTACCGTGGAATTCGTACTTGATCACGAAGGCAATTTCTATTTTATAGAAATGAATACAAGAATTCAGGTTGAACACCCGGTTACGGAAATGGTTACGGGTATCGATCTTATTCACGAACAGCTTCGTATCGCTTCGGGAATGAAACTTAGTTATAAACAAGAAGATGTTAAAATAAGCGGTCACGCCATTGAATGCCGTATTAATGCGGGAAGTCCCGGAAAAATCGACTTTCTTCACCTTCCTGCGGGCTTTGGAGTCAGAGTTGACTCCGCTCTTTTTACGGGATGCGAAATCTCTCCTCACTACGATCCGATGATTGCAAAGGTAATCGTTCGCGGCACATCAAGACTTGATGCCATAAAAAGAATGCGAGCCGCTCTGGAAGAGTTTTTGATTGACGGTGTACCCACAAACAAGGATTTGCAATACCTTGTTATGTATCATCCGGATTTCTTAAAAGGCAGCTTCGATACATCTTTTATGGAACTGCATGGCAAGGAACTTGTTGAGTTTAACGAAGAAAGCCGTAAGGAGCTTTAAAAAATGACAAATCAACTTTTTAACGAAAACAGACAAAAACTGTTTTCAATGAAAAAATACAGATATAAAAATTCTGTTTTGCATGAGCTGAATATTGATGATGAGCCCATAAAATGCAAAGCATGCGATAACTCCATTTCCAAAAAGCTTTGGAAGGAACGCTTTTATGTGTGCGATAAATGCGGCTACCATCACTCGATAAATGCAAAAGCAAGATTAAATATGCTTATTGACGAAGATAGTTTTAAAGAAATAAATGCAGATCTTTCTTCAAAAGACCCCCTTTCCTTTCCGGGCTACAAAAAGAAGCTTAAAGAAGCCGAAAGCAAAAGTCATTTAAAAGACGCCTTGCTTACGGGTTTTGCAAGCATCGGCGGAATCGATTTGGCTATCGGTGTTTTGGATTCTTCTTTCTTTATGGGAAGCATGGGAAGCATTGTAGGAGAAAAATTCACTCTCTTGGTTGAAGAAGCGGACAAGCATTCTCTCCCTCTTTTGGTATTTAGCGCCAGCGGCGGTGCCAGAATGCAGGAAGGCTTGTTTTCTTTAATGCAAATGGCAAAAACCGCTGCCGCCATAGAAAAGTTTTCGGAACACGGCGGATTTTTCATTTCATATCTTACACATCCAACAACGGGCGGTGTAAGCGCAAGCTTTGCAAACTTAGGTGACATTATTATCGCGGAGCCCGGTGCTTTAATCGGTTTTGCGGGTCCCAGAGTTATAGAACAAACAATTGGACAAACTTTGCCGGAGGGCTTCCAAAGTGCGGAATTTCAAGAAGAGCACGGTTTCGTTGATATGATTGTTCAAAGAAAAGATATGAAAAAGACAATATTTAATCTTTTAAAACTTCACTCACGTAAATAGTTTTTAAGCTTAGATGCGGAAAGGTGAAAGATTATGAAAAAGCTGAGTGCTTATGACAGGGTTGAAATTGCAAGAAGTCAGGTAAGACCCGTCATTACTGATTATATAGAAAAGCTTTTTTGTGATTTTACGGAATTAAAGGGTGACAGACTGGGCAAAGAAGATGCCTCCATTTTGGGCGGAATTGCCTTTTTTCACGACATTCCCGTAACCGTAATCGGACACAGAAAAGGTAAAAACTTGGACGAAAATTTAAAATTCAATTTCGGCATGCCGGGTCCGGAAGGCTATCGCAAAGCCTTAAGGCTTATGGAACAGGCCGAAAAGTTTAATCGTCCCATCATTACATTTATAGACACTCCCGGCGCATATCCGGGACTTGAAGCGGAAGAAAACGGACAAGGAATCGCAATTGCAAAAAGTATTGCAAGAATGAGTTCTTTAAAAGTGCCGATTGTTGCCATTGTAACAGGTGAAGGTAACAGCGGCGGTGCTTTGGCTTTGGCCGTGGCAAACGAGGTTTGGATGTTTGAAAACGCGGTTTACTCCATTCTTTCCTCGGAAGGCTTTGCAAGCATTTTGTGGAAGGATTCAAAACGCGCGAAAGAAGCAAGCAAGCTTATGAAAATGACTGCCGGAGAGCTTTATCAATCGGGCTTTGTGGACAAGGTCCTTAAAGAACCGGAAGGCGGTGTTTTGGTAGAAAGCGAGGAATTTTACAAAGAGCTTGATGAGGCACTTTATGAAAAACTTAAAGAGCTTTCGGATATGTCCCCTTCCAAGTTAAAGCTTTCGCGCTTCGAAAAGTTCAGAAAAATGTGTTAAAGCTTGTGTTTAGACAAGGAGAAAATATGACCGGAATAAAAGTTGTGGGCACAGGAAGGTTTCTTCCGGCCAAGATTTTTTATAACGATGATTTTGATAAAAAATTAGATACATCAGACGAGTGGATTAGCTCAAGAACGGGCATCAAATCCCGCTATTTCGTAACAGACGAAACAAATTGGCAAATGGCTGCAGCGGCGGCAAAAAAAGCAATGGAGGCTGCAAAAGTAAATCCCGAACAAATCGGTGCAATTATTTGCGCTACCTTCACTCCCGACTACTCCACTCCGGCAGTTGCCTGCGTTGTGCAGCGTGAACTTGGCCTTAGGGGCGATATTCCCGCTTTTGATATCAATGCAGCTTGCTCGGGCTTCGTATACGGCCTGAAAGTCGCTCAAAGCATGATGATAGAAATGAAAGAAGAATACGTCCTTTTAATCGGCAGTGAAGTGGTATCCCGAATGATGGATTTTAACGATCGCTCCACCTGCGTGCTTTTCGGAGACGGAGCCGGAGCGGTTGTTTTAAAGAAAGATTCATCAAAAGCCTTTTACTCAAAGCTTGGGGCTGAAGGAAATCCCGAAGCTTTAAGCTGTCTCGGTGCAAATTTTCCAAACGCCTACATAAAAATGGATGGCACAAAGGTATTTAAATTTGCCGTGGATGCGGGTGCAAAGGCCATAAATGAGATTTTAAGACAGTCGGGACTATCTATCAATGATATTGATTATTTCGTTTGTCATCAGGCAAACAAAAGAATAATCGATTTTATCGGCAAGATAGAAAAAATCCCAAAAGAAAAGCTTTATCTAAACCTTGATAGATACGCCAACACCGTTGCCGCAACCATCCCAATAGCTTTGGATGAATTGGTTGAGAATAAACAAATTAAAGAAGGCTCAAAGGTTATGGTACTGGGTTTTGGTTCCGGCCTTACATGGGGCGGCGCCCTGCTTTATTTTTAAAGAAAGAAGGTAAATCATATGTTATTAAATGAAATGCTTAATATAAAATATCCCGTTATTCAGGGTGGCATGGCAAATATTGCAACGGGCGAATTTGCGGCAGCCGTTTCCAATGCCGGCGGACTTGGTCTTGTTGGCGCAGGCGGTATGAATACAAAGCAGTTGGAAGAAAACATCCTTAAGGCAAAATCCCTGACATGCAAGCCTTTCGGTGTAAATATTATGCTTATGAATCCGGATGCAAAGGATATGTGCAAACTTGTAATCGACATGAATGTTCCCGTTGTTACCACAGGTGCGGGCACACCTCTTGATTACATTCCTAAATGGAAAGAGGCGGGAATCAAAGTAATGCCCGTTACATCAAGCGTGCTTATAGCAGCAAAAATGGCGGATGCAGGTGCCGATGCCATTATTGCCGAAGGATGCGAAAGTGGCGGACACGTCGGTGAAATGACAACCATGGCCTTGATACCTCAAATGGTAGACGCTGTCAAGGCACCGATTATCGCTGCAGGCGGTATTTACGATTCAAGAAGCTTGGCTGCCGCTCTTTGCCTGGGTGCATGCGGCGTGCAGGTAGGCACAATGCTTCTTGCCACAAAAGAATGCCCGATACATGACAATTACAAAAATGCTGTATTAAAGGCAAAAGACAATCAGACAATTGTTACGGGTCGTATCGGCGGAACACCGGTTAGAATCCTTAAAAACAAAATGGCACTTGAATACGTTAAGCAGGAAAAGGCTGGCGCAGGTAAAGAAGAGCTTGAAAAATATACACTTGGTTCCCTTCGGCGTGCCGTATTTGACGGAGACACACAGACAGGTTCTTTAATGGCAGGCCAGGTAAGCGGTGCTTTAAAGGAGATTAAAAGCGTTGAAGATGCATTGAAAGACCTTTGTGCGGGTGTCGAAAATGTGCTTGATGATACTGCCAAAAAGGCTAAAGCTTGCTAGTTTGAAGAATACAAATTCACTTTTGATTTAGAATAATGAAAGGCATAGGGTGATATTATGTCAACTGCATTTTTATTTGCCGGCCAGGGAAGTCAAAAAGTCGGCATGGGAAAAGATTTTTACGATAATTTCGAATCTTTCAGAAAGGCGATTGATGAACTTTCAAATGTGGGCTTGGACTTTGATTTGAAAGAAACAATATTTGAAGATCCAAAAGGAATACTAAACAATACAAACGTAACTCAGCCGGCACTGGCAGCATTTGCAGTGGGTGTTCTTGAGATTTTAAAAGATGAAGGAATAAAGGCAGATTACCATATGGGACTTAGCCTTGGCGAATACTCCGCCCTTTATGCTTCCGGTGTTTTTACAAAAGAAGAGCTTATAAAATGTGTAGCCTTCAGAGGTGCAAAAATGCAGGAAGCCGCAAGGGGTATTGATTGTAAAATGGTTGCAATTCTGGGCCTTGGTCGCGAAGTTGTTGAAGATGCTTGCAAAAAGGCCATGGACAAACTTAAAAGCGATGGCAACGACAGCGGCGAAATCGTAAGCGTAACAAACTACAACTGCCCTTCACAATATGTTATTACGGGTACAAGAAAAGCTTGCGACTTGGCTGTGGAATATGCAAAAGAAGCCGAAGCAAAAAAATGCATGGAACTTAAAGTAAGTGGTCCTTTCCATACCGCATTTATGGCGCCTGCAGGAGATGCGCTTAAAAGTTATTTTGAAAAAATTAACTTTAAAGAAATGACAACTCCACTTGTATTTAACACAACAGCCAATTTGCTTGGTGATAACGAAAAGATAAGCGATCTTTTGGTTAAGCAGGTTCAGTCATCCATATATGTGGAAGATTCCATCAAAAAACTTGCAAGCCTTGGCGTAGACAAAACAATCGAAATCGGTCCCGGAAAAGCAATTACCGGTTGCGTTATGAGAACGGATAAGTCAATCAAGACTTATAGGATTGAAGATATGGCAACACTTGAAAATACGCTTAATGCATTCAAATAATGCCTTCTTGCCAAATCAAGATCATTGCTAATATTTATTTTTAAATAGATATCAAAGACTTAATTAGTCATTAAACGGAGGAAATTACTATGTTACTTAAAGGACAAACAGCAATTGTTACCGGTGGCGGTCGTGGCATCGGACGTGCAATTGCACTTAAACTTGCAAGCCTTGGGGCTGATATAGTTATTAACTATACGTCAAACGATTCGGCTGCCAAAGAAACTGCAAAAGAATGCGAAAAGTTCGCCGTTAAAACTTTGCTTGTTCAGGCAAATATAAGCATTGAAGAAGACTGTGAAAAGTTAATAAGCGAAGCTCTAGAGCTCAACGGACGCATTGACATTTTGGTAAACAATGCGGGGATTACAAGAGATAACATCATGCTTTCCATGAAAACAGCAGAATTTGATGATGTTATTAACACAAATCTTCGCGGAACTTATCTTTGCATGAAAAAAGCTTTAAAGCCGATGCTTAAACAAAAATACGGCCGAATCATCAGTCTTTCGTCTGTTGTGGGCCTTAGAGGTAACGTGGGTCAGGCAAACTACAGTGCAAGTAAAGCAGGAATCATCGGCCTTACAAAATCACTTGCAAAGGAAATGGCTGCAAGAAATATTACGGTTAATGCCGTTGCTCCGGGATTTATCGGCACGGATATGACAGATGCCATGACGGATGCGGCAAAAGAAAAAATGATTGCCGAAATTCCTTGCAAAAGAATCGGCGAGCCCGAAGATGTAGCTAACGCAGTCAGCTTTTTTGCAAGCCCTGACGCTTCGTACATTACAGGGCAGGTGCTTTGCGTAGACGGAGGTATGGCAGTATGAGTAAAAGAAGAGTTGTTGTTACGGGTATGGGTTGTGTATGCCCTGTGGGTAACACGGTCAAGGAAACATGGGATGCTATTAAAGCCGGTAAATGCGGCATAGATAAAATAACACACTATGATGTTACTGACAGAAAAGTAACACTTGCGGGAGAAGTTAAAAATTTAAATATAGAAGATTTTATAGCTAAAAAAGAAATGCGCACTATGGACAGATACACAATGCTTGCCATGGTTGCCGCACACGAAGCCTTTGAAGACAGTGCTCTCGACATGGAAAAAGAAAACGCAAGCCGCTGCGGAGCCTTGGTATCCAGCGGAATCGGCGGCATTGCAACAATCGAGGCCGAACAGGTAAGAGGTATGAAAAACAGCTTTGATATGGTATCTCCATACTTTATTCCAAAGTCTATTTCAAATTTGGCTGCAGGCCAGATTGCCATCAAATACGGTCTTAAAGGTATGGTAACATGCGTTGTAACAGCCTGCGCCGGCGGCACAAATGCTGTAGGTGAGGCCTTCCACCACATAAGAGACGGATATTCGGATGTTATGCTTTGCGGCGGCGCAGAAGCTGCCATAACACCGCTTTCCATCGGCGGTTTCACATCCATGGGTGCTCTCTCTAAAGCAACGGACAAAAATCGCGCATCTATTCCATTCGACAAAGAACGTAACGGATTTGTTATGGGTGAAGGTGCTGCAATCCTTGTTTTGGAAGAATATGAACATGCAAAGGCCCGCGGCGCAAAAATCTACGGAGAAGTTAAAGGCTATGCTACAAATTGTGACGCATATCACATTACTTCACCAATGCCGGATGCGGAAGGCGCTGCAATATGCATGAATATGGCCTTGGAAGACGGTGGGCTTAAGCCTGAAGACGTAAATTACATCAATGCTCACGGTACATCCACTCCCCTTAACGACAAGGGCGAGACAAAAGCCGTAAAAGCTGTGTTTGGCGCCAATGCAAAGAATATACCGATAAGTTCAACCAAATCAATGACAGGTCACTTACTTGGTGCTACGGGTGCGGTTGAGTCGGTAATCAGCGTAATGTCTATAGTTGACGGCTTTATACCTGCTACAATCAACTATAAAGTGCCTGACGAAGAATGCGATCTTGACATCGTACCAAACGAGGGAAGAAAAGCTTACTTAAATGTAGTAATGTCCAACTCTTTGGGATTTGGCGGTCATAACGCTTCCATCGTATTTGCTAAATGTTAATTAGTATATTTGCTTAAAAGTTTTTATTATTTTGTGGTTTTGTTGAAATAAATACTTATAGAAAGTAATGAGGTAAGGCATGGTTTTAAATTCAAATGATATAGAAAAAATCCTTCCACACAGATATCCTTTTTTACTTGTGGATAAGGTTACAGAATGTACTCCGGGTGAGTACGCAAAAGGAATCAAATGCGTAAGCGCAAATGAAATGCAGTTTATGGGCCATTTTCCCGGACAGCACGTAATGCCGGGTGTTTTAATCATCGAAGCGCTGGCACAAACAGGCGCCGTGGCAATGCTTTCCGAAGAGGAAAACAAAGGCAAGACAGCCTTCTTCGGCGGCATCAGAAAAGCCCGCTTCAAACAGGTGGTTCGCCCGGGTGATGTACTTGAAATGGAATGCACAATCACCGCCAGAAAAGGCAATGTAGGCATTGGCAAAGCAACCGCCAAAGTCGACGGCAAAGTCGCAGTAGTCGCAGAACTCTCCTTTGCCATAATGGACTAGCCACATAGTTAATTTCCTTATATAGATGAAAAAGCCGTAAAGCTTATGCTTTCGGCTTTTTCTAATTAAACAAAGAATCGGAAGGCTTTCGCCTTCCGATTCTTTCTTAGGGTTATAAAACAGTGTATATTTATTTTCTTCCTACAAGGGCTTTTACAAGAAGTTTCTTGTATCCTATAGGTGAAAACACTAGCAATATTATTTTCTTCCTACCAATTCATCATCAATAGGTTTGCCTGCTTTTTCTCTACGCATGTTATCAACCTTGATAATGTGTTTAGGGCTGAATAACATCATGCAGATGAAGCTGATAATACCTGCGCAAAGTACTACGATGAATACCGGTGCTGCATCCAATGGGATAACTGCGCCTGTTTCATCAGGCATTGCGCCGTGCATATAAAGAGCTGTAGCGATAATTGTAGGTCCAAGTGAGCTGATGATGTTACCGATTGGGCTTGTTGCTGTGAAGATACGACCGAAGTCTTCACGTCTCCAATACTGGCAAGCAAGGGATACACCGAAGTTTGATGAAGCACCCATGAACAATGCCAAGCAAATCATACCTACTACCAAGCCGCCCGGAGTTCTTGTTGCACCGAGGATACCGGCCAAAATCATTATTACCGTTGTAATAAGAATAGCTTTCTTTGTACCTATTCTTGTATCAATAAATCCAAGGATCAAACTTCCCACACAACCAAAGATCATGATAAGGAACATAAGTGTTGTATATCCGTTATCGGATGCTCCGAGGAAGCTCAAATCCTGTGTTGCGAAAATTGCCTTTGTCTGTGTCATAACACCGATTGAGAATGTAAGCAAGAAACCAACCGGAATTACACCAAACCAGAAATCACGAGTTGCAAGAACTTTAGGAAGCGTCCATACTGACGTCCTCTTGTTCTCTATTTCGGCAAGCATCATCTGCTGAGCCATTTCAGGAGTAAAGCTCCTGTCATTATCTCTGAACGCACCAACCTGTTCAGGATAATCCTTAATAAAGATTAAACCGATTAACCATCCTACGATTGAAATAATAAAGAATGGTAAGAACGCCATAACAATAGGCATATGGTCACCTGCAAATACTGCCGGCATAACATCACTTGGTGATGGACCAACCTGAATCATTGTACCGAATACTTTGTTTGCGAAAGGTCCGAGTAAACCGTTAGCAATTGGAAATGCAAGTGTAACGATACCCATTACTGTACCTTTTCTTCTTGGGAACCACTGTCCGATAAGAAGACCAACTGAGAATGTTGCATAAAGTACTGCTGTTACGTTGATAACCGCATAGATTGCCAACCATAAAGGACCTGCAGGTACAAACATAATTCCTGCTGCGAGTCCGATTGTGATTATACCGAGTACCGAACCGATAGCTTTAACGTTTCTACTTCTTGCGATAACGCCTGCTAAAAGAAGCTGAACAACTATACCCACTATTGCAGCTGTTGAATAAATTTTAGAAATGAGCTGCGCACCGCCATAAAGGTCAGCCAAGATATTCAGTGGATATTGTGTGAATACCTGAAATGTTACATAAGCCAGTGCCTGGTAAATCATGAGTAACCAGCCACGGCCACCGAAACCTACGACTTTTTTAGATTCCATATTAACCCTTCCTCCTATAAAGTTTTTATAAATACATATTATTGGCAAATACTTCGCATTTACCAATCACAAACAATCCCCATGTCTAAATTTTAACAAATAGAATTCTATGTGAAAAATGCCTAAATGTTATGAGGTCATTTAAAAAAATTTTGTTTAAAAAGCCGAACACTGTGTATACAGTATTCCTTGTTTTTTTCATATTTTTGAAGGGGTGTTGATTGTTTTTACTCAAAAAAGTATAATAAACATAGAGGGATGTAATTTTTACTAAAGGAGGATTTTGCAAAAAGATTTGCAAAGAGTATTATTATGTCAAATTTTAATGTAGAAAAAGTAACAAGCGATATCGTTAACTGGATTAAGGATTTTTTTGAGAAAAGCGGAAAAGGCTGCAATGCTATTGTAGGCATATCCGGCGGAAAAGATTCCTCCGTAACGGCTGCCCTTTGCGTTAAAGCTTTGGGGAAAGATCGCGTTATCGGCGTGCTTATGCCATGCGGAGAGCAAGCGGATATCGATGCGGCAAGGCTTCTTGTTGATACACTGGATATTAAAAGATATGAAATAAACATAAAAGATGCTGTAGACGGTGTTTTAAACAGTATGCCAAAGGACTTGGAAATCACAAAACAAACAAGAACAAATCTTCCGGCAAGAATCAGAATGACCACTTTATATGCCGTAAGCCAAAGCGAGAACGGACGTGTTGCAAACACTTGTAACTTATCCGAAGATTGGGTTGGTTATTCCACAAGATACGGCGATAATGCCGGTGACTTCAGTCCCCTTTCCCGTCTTACGGTTCAGGAAGTCAAAGCCATTGGTCGCTTCCTGGGGCTTCCGGAAAGCTTGGTTGAAAAACCGCCGATTGACGGTCTGTCCGGAAAAACCGATGAAGACAACTTGGGCTTTACATATGCAGTGCTTGATAAATATATAAGAGAAGGCATTTGCGAAGACCCTAAAACAAAAGAACTTATCGATACAAAGCATGTCCAAAATCTCTTTAAACTTGAATATATGCCTTGTTTTGAATACAAGCCCGAATAAAGACGCCACAAATATAAATACCGACCTTTCATTCTTTTTCAAGATATAAGGTCGGTATTTTTGACTTCGCTGATTAAGTTGTTTTGATTAGTATTTTCAACTCGGAAATCTTGATTTTTCCTGAAGTGCCGGAATCTTCTTATCATATTCCTCATTCATATACTTTGACTGTATAAGAAAGTCTGCCGTTGCCACATTGTTCGCAATTGGAATATTGTAAACTTGAGCAATTCGAAGAAGCGCCTTAACGTCCGGATCGTGAGGCTGTGCCTTTAGCGGATCCGAAAAGAATATAACTATATCTATATCCCCTTCCACTATTCTTGAGCCTATCTGCTGGTCTCCACCCAAAGGGCCGGAATTATATGCATAAACCGGAAGTCCCGTCTGCTCGGCTATCATTTTTGCCGTGGTACCCGTTCCGCAAAGAAAATGTCTCTCAAGTATAGATTTGTTGTCCTTGCACCAATCAATAATAATCGGCTTTAAATTGTCATGTGCGATGAGCGCAATACGTTTTTGTTTTGTCATCTCATTCCCCTTTCTACCTTTTTTTACTTTTCTACTACATTTTTATCCTGGCACTATATACACTTATTGTATAACAAAGCCCGTAAGCTTACAAGCTACGGGCCTTATTTTTCTTTATTAATCTTCAAGTTCGAATGCATCGTGGATTGCTTTTGTTGCTTTGTCCACATCTTTTTCGTCAATAAGTACTGTAATTCTTATTTCCGATGTAGAAATCATCTTTACGTTGATTCCTTCATTGAAAAGTGCTTCAAATATTTTTACTGTAATGTTAGGGTCTGTCATCATACCCGAACCTACTGCGGAAACCTTTGCAACATTTTCTTCATGCTCGATTCTTTCAGCAGTAAATGTTTCTTTGTATTCATTCAAAGCATCAAGTGTTGACTGAAGGTTATTTTCGTCTACGGTAAATGAAATATCTTTTGTGCCGTCACGACCTACAGACTGCAATATAAAGTCTACGCTGATGTTTTTCTTTGCAAGTACGTTAAATATTTTAAATGCGATACCCGGTGTATCCTGTAAACCTATTAATGATATACGTGATGGTGTTTTGTCTGCCGCAACACCGCTGATAACTCTCTTTTCCACTTTAGCAACCTCCTTAACAACTGTGCCTTCTGCTTCATTTAATGATGATCTTACAACTAACTGTACGCCGTATTTTTTGGCCATTTCAACCGAACGGTTGTGGAGCACCTGTGCTCCCAGTGTAGCCATATTTAACATTTCATCATATGAAATTTCTTTTAATTTTCTTGCATTTTTTACAACTCTCGGATCGGCTGTGTATACGCCTTCCACGTCTGTATATATTTCGCAGATATCTGCTTTCAATGCAGCTGCCAGTGCCACTGCCGTTGTATCGGAGCCGCCTCTTCCAAGTGTTGTTGCGTCATCATATTTGTTAACGCCCTGGAAGCCCGTAACCACAACTATTTTTTTATTATCCAACTCTGTTTGGATTCTTTCAGTATCAATCTTTTTAAGTCTTGCATTTCCGTAAACTTTTGTTGTGTGCATCTGCACCTGGAATGCATTTAAGGAAACGGCCGGAACACCGAGGGATGCCATTGCCATTACCATAAGAGATACGGATACCTGCTCGCCCGTTACCATGAGCATGTCCATTTCTCTTTTAGGTGGATTCGGATTAATATCCTTTGCCATTTCGATAAGGTCATCCGTTGTGTCTCCCATTGCGGAAAGAACAACTACCACATCGTTGCCTTTTTTGTATTCGTCGATACATCTTCTTGCAACATTGAATATTCTTTCTTTGTTTGCCACAGAAGTGCCGCCGAATTTCTTGACTACTAACATTTCTTTACCTCTCTTCTAATCTGAATCTTTAAAAAGCTTTTATTATTTACCCAGTCTTATTCTTGAAATAAGTCCATAGATGGATTTTGCCTTTTCTTCAAAGTCGTTTTCGCTTATCATGCCCGTAACTATGGCGAATTCTCCCTCAAGTTCAGGTAATTGAATCAAATCCACGTCAATTCCCGCAAAAAGTTTTCTGATTTCCGGGAATTTTGCAATAGGGTCTCCCTTAATACGTGCAAAATACTGTTTTTTATCATTTCCGTGATCGCTTACTTCAAGTTTGTCTGCCGACCACTCTATATGCTTGTTTGTTTTCTTAAGTTTTGCTTCTTCAACAATATCCGAAACAACCGCTGAAGCTGTAGGAAGCTTTCCTGCGCCGCGTCCGTAGAACATAACTTTGTCTACCATGTTGCCGTTTACCAAGATACCGTTAAATACACCATTTACTGCATAAAGCGGATTTTCTTCGCTTAACATTAAAGGTGAAACCATTGCATAGTATTTACCTTCCACATGTTTAACGGATCCGATAAGCTTGATTGCACGACCGATTGCTCTTGCGTATTTGAAGTCTTCGGCGGAAATCTTTGTGATTCCTTCCGTATATACTTCTTCAAAATCTATGTGTTTGCCGTATGCAAGAGAACCAAGTATGGATATTTTTCTTACCGCATCATATCCTTCAACATCGGCTTCAGGATTTCTTTCGGCATAACCTTTGTCCTGAGCTTCTTTAAGAACAGTGTCGTAATCAACGCCGTCTCTGTCCATTTTTGTGAGGATATAGTTTGTTGTTCCGTTAAGAATTCCTTCGATGCTTATGATTTCGTCAGCCGTTACCGCATCAAGAAGAGGACGAATAATAGGTATTCCGCCGCCTACACTTGCTTCGAATAAAAAGTTTACATTATTGTCTTTTGCAAGTTTTATAAGCTCCGGACCGTGTTTTGCCACAAGTTCTTTGTTGGATGTACAAAAACTCTTTGCATTTGAGAGAGCGCGTTTTGCAAAGGTGAATGCAGGCTCTACTCCGCCCATTGCTTCTGCAATGATATCTATCTCCGGATCGTTTATGATTTCTTCAAAATCGTGAACAATCTTATCTTCAAATTTATCTCCCGGAAAATCACGTAAATCCAAAATATATTTAAGATTTACTTCTTCTCCGGCTTTTTTTGCAACTACTTCTTTGTTCTTGTCCAATACTTCAACGACACCGCCGCCTACCGTGCCATATCCTAATACTGCTACGTTTATCATATTTATGTCCTCCTGTTAAGTTTTAAACCCTAATTATTCGCCCGCAAGAATCTTCAAATAATGAACTCCTTGGGTCGCCTCTATCATACTGATGACTTTTGAAATGTCATCGGTTGTCTCTCTGATTTCTATACTTAGTGTAAGCGAAGCCACACCGTTAATAGGTATCGTTTGATGAATCGTAAGAATATTCGCTCCCGACTCGGCTATGGTTTTAAGCACTTGGCTGAGCAATCCCGGTTCGTCATTCATCTGCAAAACCAATGTTACGGTTTTTCCTCTTGCATTGTCCGAGAAAGGAAAAATGTCATCTTTATATTTATAGAAGGAACTTCTGCTCAGTCCTACTCTTTCGGTTGCTTCTTGTATGGTTATGTCTCTTTCGGTATCAAGAAGTTTTTTTGCTTCCACTACCTTAAGCAAAACCTCAGGAACCGCTTTTTCTCTTAACACAAAATACTTGCTTTCTTTTCCCATAGATATACCTCTTGTGTTTTTCTCAAGAATACATTTGTTTTCGTATGAAAGATAATAACACAAGATTCTTTATTTATCAAGGTTTTTTGACCATTTATTTTTGGTACATTATTAAATACAATCAAAGCACAAAAAAACTGCCCGAGACTCGGGCAGCAATTTTACTTTATTTATTCTTATCGTCTTTCATGTTGTCCATTGCAGCTTTAAGACTTTCTTTTTCCGCCTCTTTAAGGAGCATTTTTGCATTTACTATAGCAACCAGGTTTCCTTCAATATTTGCCACACTTGAAATAAAGTTTTCTTCGGCATTTGTGATAATAACCGGAAGCTTATGAAGCTGTTCATCATCAATAGTCGCAATATTGAAAACTTCGCCGACTTCAAGTCCAAGAGACATATCTCCGATGTTCATAACGATAAACTTTGTTTTATCATCATACTTTGTGAGAGATTCCTTGCCGAATTTCTTATGAAGGTCGTAAATCGGAATTACTTCACCTCTTAAGTTTATTATACCTTTTATCATGTCTACGGCATTTGGAATAGGGGTAACGCCCTTCGCATTCTCAATTCCGTTTATTGTTGCAATATCTACACCATACAGCTCTCCGCCGATTTTAAAAACAACTATTCTTTTTTCCATAAGACATTCTCCTTAACTGTTTTTCCCTTTTAAACTCTCCCATTTTAAATATGCATTTATGAAAGGATCTATGTTTCCGTCAAGAACGCTTTGAGCATTTCCCACTTCCTCATTTGTTCTGTGGTCCTTTACCATTGTATAAGGTTGTAACACATATGAACGAATTTGGCTACCCCAGCCATTGTCCATAACGTCCCCTCGGATGTCCGAAATCTTTTCCGCATTTTCTTGCTGTTTAAGTAAATATAACTTATTTTTAAGCATCTGCATAGCCTTATCTTTATTTTGATGCTGCGATCTTTCATTTTGGCACTGCACCACTATATTGGTAGGTATATGCGTAATCCTTATTGCGGATGAAGTTTTGTTAATATGCTGACCACCCGCGCCGCTGGAGCGGTATGTGTCGATTCGAAGATCCGATTCGTCGATTTCTATATCCAAATCTTCTTCGATATTCGGCATAACTTCGCATGATGCAAAGGATGTTTGACGTTTGCCCGCCGCATTAAATGGCGATATCCTTACCAGGCGATGAACACCCTTTTCGCTTTTAAGATATCCGTAAGCATAAAGTCCGCTGATTTGCATTGTTATTGACTTTATTCCGGCTTCGTCGCCGTCAAGATAATCTATTATTTCTATTTTAAAACCTTTTGACTCGGCCCAACGCTGATACATTCTGGATAACATTCCGGCCCAGTCGCAACTTTCCGTTCCTCCGGCTCCGGCATGCAGGGTTAAAATCGCATCGTTTTCGTCGTATTCACCGGACAAAAGAGTTTTAATTTTGAACTCGTCAAAATCTTTTGTGAATTCGTTTAATGCTTCCTCCACTTCCGGAATAAGGGATTCGTCGTTTTCTTCGTATCCCATTTCCAGAAGAGTTTCCACATCCTCGTATTTTGTTTTTATTTTTTCGAAAGATTCCAAAGCGTCTTTAAGAGCTTTTACATCTTTCATAACGTGGTTGGCCTTTTTGGGATCGTCCCAAAAATCCTGGTCTTCCATTTGCTTTTCCAATTCACTTATTTTCGCGCGCTTTCCCGCAACGTCAAAGTGAATCCCCCATTTCTTTAAGCGGCTGTGTGTAGGAGTTTAAAGTAAATTTAAACTGATCTAATTCAACCACAAAAATCACCTGCTTTTCTTTTATATTCTTTTAAATACAGGAAACAGCTTATTTTCTGCCGCAGCACTGTTTGTATTTTTTACCCGAACCGCATGGGCAAGGATCGTTTGGATATACCTTGTTTTCCGCACGTTTCTTTGGCTGTTTCTGTAATGAATCGTCTTTGTTTGTACCCGTTACTTTTGCAACTTCTTCACGCTCGATTTTCTGCTCAACCTGAATATGGAAAAGTACTTTAAGAGTTTCTTCCATAATACCTGCCGTCATTTCATCGAACATGTCATAACCTTGCATTTTATATTCAACAACCGGGTTCTTCTGAGCATATGCCTGAAGTCCGATACCCTGACGAAGCTGATCCATATCATCGATATGAGCCATCCATTTTCTGTCGATAACCTTAAGAAGAACAATTCGCTCAACTTCACGCATCTGATCTTCGGATGGAAATTCTTTTTCTTTAAGGGCATAGAGTCTGTCGGCTTCTTCCACGAGTTTTTCCTTAACTTCATCCATGGATTTGATGTTTTCGCAATCCTTTAATACAGCAGGAGAGATAGGAATTATCGGAATAATAAGCCTTGCAAGCTCTTTTACATCAAGCTCTTCGCTCTTTCCTTCGTGTGAAACGCTCATATCAACAACGCTTCCCACAATATCGTTAATCATCTTCATAATCGGCTCTTTCATGCTTTCGCCGTCAAGAACCTGTCTTCTTTCTTTGTAGATAATTTCACGCTGTTCGTTCATTACCTGATCGTATTCGAGAAGATTCTTTCTTATACCGTAGTTATTGTTTTCGATTTTTTGCTGTGCACGCTCGATTGCACTCGAAAGCATCTTATGTTCAATCATTTCGCCTTCCGGCACACCAAGGGCGTTGAATATGGCCATTGTACGCTCGGAACCGAAAAGTCTCATGATATCATCTTCAAGAGAGATGTAAAATCTTGATTCACCCGGATCTCCCTGACGACCCGAACGACCACGCAACTGGTTGTCAATACGTCTTGATTCGTGTCTTTCCGTACCGATGATTTTAAGACCGCCGGCCGCTCTTGCTTCTTCGTCAAGCTTAATATCGGTACCACGACCTGCCATGTTTGTGGCGATGGTTACCGCACCGTGATGACCCGCATCCGCTACGATTTCAGCCTCAAGTTCGTGGAACTTGGCATTCAATACATTGTGTTTGATACCGCGTTTTTTAAGAAGCGCGCTGATTTCTTCCGATGCTTCGATTGTAATTGTACCCACAAGAACAGGTTGCCCCTTCTTATGCGCCTCTTCGATTGCATCCACAACCGCATTCAATTTCTCGCGTTTTGTCTTAAATACCGCATCCTGTTTATCAATACGGGCAATAGGCTTGTTTGTGGGAATTTCCACAACGTCCATGCCGTAGATGTCTCTGAATTCGTTTTCTTCCGTCAAAGCGGTACCTGTCATACCCGCTTTTTTCTCGTATTTATTAAAGAAGTTCTGGAATGTGATTGTAGCAAGAGTCTTGCTTTCACGTTTAACCTGAACATGTTCTTTTGCTTCGATCGCCTGATGAAGACCGTCGGAGTATCTTCTACCCGGCATAATACGACCCGTAAATTCGTCTACGATTAAAATCTGATCGTCTTTTACAACATAATCCTGATCTCTGAACATAAGATTGTGAGCGCGAAGAGCAAGGATAATGTTGTGCTGGATTTCTAAGTTTTCAGGGTCTGCAAGGTTGTCGATATGGAAGAATTTCTCTACCTTTTTAACACCCTGCTCCGTAAGGTTAACCACTTTATCTTTTTCATTTACGATGAAGTCACCCGTTTCTTCGTTGTCTTCCTTCATCATAAGTTCCATTTTTGTAAGTTCTTTTTCTGTACCACGTTCCAACTGCTTTGCAAGGATATCGCATACTTCGTAAAGCTTTGTGGATTTGCCCGACTGACCGCTTATAATAAGAGGAGTTCTTGCCTCATCGATAAGAACCGAGTCAACCTCATCCACGATTGCATAGTGAAGATCTCTTTGCACAAGGCGGTTTTTATAAACAACCATGTTGTCACGAAGATAATCGAAACCAAGCTCGTTGTTGGTAATATATGTAATATCGCAATTGTAAGCTTCTCTTCTTTCGTCCGGCTCCATACTGTTTAAAACAACACCTACCGTCAAACCAAGGAATTTATGAACCTGTCCCATCCACTCAGCATCACGCTTTGCAAGATAGTCGTTAACCGTTACGATGTGAACGCCTTTGCCTTCCAATGCGTTAAGGTATGCGGGAAGCAAACATGTCTGTGTCTTACCTTCACCTGTTTTCATTTCGGCGATACGGCCTTGATGAAGGATAATACCGCCCATAAGCTGAACTTCGTAATGTTCCGTGTTTAAAACTCTTCTTGCAGCCTCACGAACTACGGCGTATGCCTCAACCAAAAGGTCGTCCAATGTTTCGCCTTCGGCAAAACGTTTTTTGAATTCATCTGTTTTTGCACGAAGCTCTGCATCGGAAAGTTCCATCATTTTTGGTCTGAGTTCCACGATTTTATTTACAAGAGGTTTTATCCTCTTTAATTCTCTTTGGCTGTGTGTGCCGAAAATCTTGTCTGTTAATCCCATTTTGAGTCTCCTTAACTATCTATATTTCAATTCTTTTTCTTTCCAAAGCCTAAAAATAGACATAGCAATCCATATTGATACACTTTTTTTATTTTATCATTTTTGGGCTTCTTCTTCAAGAATAAACATGTGATTATTGTATGAATTATGTAAGAATATGTTTGCATTTTTTTATAAAGGGGTGTTATAATTTAGGGCAGCAAATTCTATTTGCGAATTACTATCAGATTTAAGCCTGTATGGCCATTATTTGTTTGGATTGGAGAAATATATGAACAAATATGATTTAGCGATACTGGGAAGCGGTCCTGCGGGCCTTAGTGCTGCAATTTATGCAAGACGCGGCGAATTAAACACAATTATAATCGAAAAAAGTTTTGCAAGCGGCGGACAGATCATCAACACATACGAGGTTGACAACTATCCGGGTTTACCTGAAATTACCGGTTTCGAGCTTGCAACAAAAATGAAAGAACATTCCGATAAATTCGGTGCGAAATACTTAAATGCCGATGTTACGGAAGTAAAGAAAAACGGTGACGAGATAATCATCGTAACAAGCGAAGGCGAAATAAGCGCAAGAGCGGTTATTATTGCCAGCGGTGCAAGTCACAGAAGCCTTGGCATTCCGGGCGAAGAAAACTTAACCGGTTCGGGCGTTTCTTATTGTGCAACATGCGATGGCGCTTTCTTCCGCGGAAAAGATGTGCTTGTTGCCGGCGGCGGTAACGTAGCGGTTGAAGATGCCATTTTCCTTGCAAGAGGCTGCAACAAGGTATATGTTGTACACAGACGTGACGAACTACGTGCGGAAAAAGTATTGCAAACAAAGCTTTTTGAACTTCCAAACGTTGAAATGGTTTGGAATGCAAATCTTACAAACATAAACGGCGACGGAAACGTCGAAAGCGTTGATGTTAAATTCAAAGACGGTTCCGAAAAAAACATTAAAGTTGACGGCGTCTTTATAGCTGTGGGAATCGCTCCGAACAAAATTAAAGTTGATGGTTTAAATACTACGGAAGACGGATACATTGTTGCCGACGAAAGCGGAATTACAAATATTCCGGGTATTTTCGTTGCCGGCGATGTAAGAGACAAATCTCTTCGTCAGGTTGTAACTGCCGTTTCGGACGGTGCAAATGCAGCCACATCCGCTTTAAGATATTTAATCTAGTTAATTAAAGGAATGTGGATAAGATTTATCCACATTCCTTTTTTCTTTAACAAAATAGTACTAATGTAACAGGAAAGATTTTCCTTCATTTTTTGAAAAATTTATTTCAAAATGCATGGTTTTTCGACCCGTTATGACGGATTTAATTCATTTTGTGCATTTTAACGAAATTCAATTTTTTTCTATTATTCTCTGTCAGTCAGTAATTTACATAAGTTTATTGTTGTTGACAAAAGTTATCCACATTCAATAGTGCCTTTTTATAGGATTTTTTACTTATCAACACAGTTATCCACATTATCCACATAACCGTTATGTTAAATTTACGTAAATTATGTTCAAAAATTTAAACTTTTCAAATTTTGTCATTTTGCCAAATTTTAAAAAAACAGTCTAATCCACTTGACATCCAAATTCTCTTTCAATTAGTTAAATACTTCTTTTAATAAGAGGCCGGTTATGGTATAATCTAAGCATAAACAGAAGGATTTCTGTTTCAATAAACCGAGTATTCGGCTTAAGATAGGAGTTGGTTGTTATGCGTTATATTATTTCAGGCAGAAACATCGATGTTACAGAAGGGTTAAAGGCTGCTATACACGAGAAGATTGGGAAATTAGAGAAGTACTTCAACCAAGACACAGAGGTTATCGTTACTCTCAGTGTCGAAAAAGACAGACAAAAGATTGAGGTTACAATTCCGGTAAAAGGAAATATCATTCGTTCGGAGCAGGTTAGCTCGGATATGTATGTATCAATCGATTTGGTTGAAGAAATAATTGAAAGACAGCTTAAAAAATACAAAAACAAAATTATCGACAAAAAACAAAACAGAGAAAGCTTTTCATCAGCATTTATCGATCAGGAATATGCTGATGACGATTCGGTAAAAATTGTAAGAACCAAAAAATTTGCGGTAAAACCTATGGATCCGGAAGAAGCTTGTGTACAAATGGAGCTTTTGGGTCACGATTTCTTCGTTTTCACAAATGCGGAAACCGATGAAGTAAACGTTGTTTACAAAAGAAAAGGCAACACATACGGTTTAATCGAACCTGAATTTTAATTAAAAATAATAAAAGTCAAAAGGGTTGGTAAGTTACCAACCCTTGTTTTATATTATATGCTTACTTGTTATTTCCAATAATAAATCTTTTGTAACAGGTCTTATGAGGCAAGCTGCGGGATTTAATTCCATGCATTCCTGAATCTTATATTTACTGTCTTCGTTTTCGATACAAACAATCGGAATATCTCTTGTTGCATTTGCCTTTTGGAACATTTTTAAAGAGCTTGCTCCGTCACAATCCGGCATGGAATAGTTCATCATTATCATATCTGCGCCGTTTCTGCCGTATGAAACAAATGCATCTCCCACGGAAGGAACAAAGTATACATCATAAATCATTCCAAGGCTCTTGGCTATTACATTAATCGTATCTTTATCATTCTCCACAACGATAATTTTTCTTTTATGTACCACGGAAGACCAATCACCCTTGGATTCACTCATAAGCTTTTTAAAGCTTGCAACCAGTTCATTGATTTGTATAGGCCTTTCAAAGGCTTCAATATGTATTTCCGAAAGATAGGATTTAACCGCTGCCACATCCTCGCTGTCAGCAATCAAAGCAACGGGAATATTATTTTTGATTATGTCTTTTGCGCATTTCTTTATCGGGAAATGTTTCCATTTAATAAAACCTTCAATAAAAATAATAATCAAGCCAAAGGAGCCATCCGTTATTGCGGTTTCAATGTCCGAAGTTCCAAGCTCGACTTTTACTGTCGGATAATATGATTTTAAACTTTCATGAAAGCTGTCAAACTCTCTGCTGAGTTCACCGATTAACAGCACATTTTTACTTGATTCTTTCATCACTTTCCCTTTTTGTCTTCAAAGTTTTCGCTTTTTATCAATACAAAAACTACTGAATTATATTATAGAAAAACTTTGTAATAAAGTAAAGAATTAAATCAAGTACTCATACAATGCCAATGCCGCAATTGCCTCAACGCATGGCAATGCTCGAATAACAATGCAAGGATCGTGTCTTCCTTTAACAACAACTTTTACATTTTCTTTTGTTTTTAAATTGACACTGTCCTGTTCCTTTTCGATGGAAGGCGTTGGTTTAAAAGCACATCTGAAAACAATAGGCATTCCGTTTGTTATGCCTCCCAGTATTCCTCCCTGATTGTTGCTTTTTGTTTTTACCTTTTCCCCATCCGTATAAAAAGCATCGTTATTGTCACTTCCGCGTCGTTTTGAACCTTCAAAACCGCTTCCGAATTCTATTCCTTTCATTGCGGGGATTGCAAATGCAAGCTTTGCAATATTGTTTTCTATTCCGTCAAACATGGGCTCGCCGATTCCCGCCGGCATTCCGGTTATAATGCACTCAACGCTGCCGCCCACAGAGTCGTTGTTTTCTTTTGCGGCGCGGATTTCACTTTTCATCAGTTCTCCCTTTTCATCGTTAATTACAGGAAAGGCCTTTTTATTAACATCAAGCTTTCCCGCATCTTCCATCAAAGAATCGAAACCGTCATCTTCTATAGGACCCACGCTTTTAATATGAGAATGTATGCGAATTCCTTTTTCTTCCAAAAGTTGAATTGCTATGGCACCCGCTATGCAAAGAGGTGCTGTAAGTCGTCCCGAAAACTGTCCGCCGCCGCGCATGTCAAAATCCATACCGTATTTCATTTTCGCGCTGAAATCCGCATGTCCCGGACGCGGAACATCTTTTAAATTATCATAATCGGAAGACCTTTTGTTTGTATTTCTGATTATTGCTCTTATGTCTCCCGAAACAAGGCCCTTTTCAAGACCCTCTGTAAACTCTGCCTTGTCAGGTTCTTTTCTCGGAGTGGTAAATTCGCTTGTACCCGGTTTTCTCCTGTCCAAAAAGCTTTGAAGCTTCTCTTCGTCTATTTTGGCGCCCTTAGGCAAACCCTTTATTTCGACACCGATCTCTTCGGAGTGAGACTCACCGAAAATTGTTATTGTAAGTTTTTCTCCTTTGTATGTTGAACTCAAACTACATTTCCTCCAAGCTTTACATAGTCTTCAAAAAAAGCGGGATATGACTTGTTAACCGCCTCGGCATCTTCAATAGTAAGGGCTTTTTCAGAAAGCTTTGAGGCAATGGCTGCACTCATGGCAATTCTGTGATCGTTAAAGCTGTTTATAACAATGTCCTTTGCCAAATCTTTTTTCGGACCCTTTTCAAATAAATCCATGCCTTCTATTTCCAAGCCGTCATCCGTCTCTTTAACATTTATTTCCAGCTGTTTCAGCATTTCGGCAACGCTTTTTATTCTGTCGCTTTCTTTTATTCTGAGCCTTTCGGCATTTATTATTCTTGTCTTTCCCTTTGCGGCCGCCGCCACAACGGAAATTACCGGTACAAGATCCGGCACGTCTTTTGCATCAACCACAGTGGCCAATAGATTTCCCGCCTTTACTGTCGCACTGTCTTTATCCGTTACAACCATTGCTCCGAAATCCGACAAAATATCCAATATCTTCTTGTCGCCTTGCTTCGAATCCACTTTAAGGCCGGTTACTTTAACACCATCGGCGGATAAAGCACCGAGACTCAGCCAAAAAGCCGCATTGGACCAATCGCCTTCAACTATTTGATTTTCTTTAAAATCGTACTTTTGATTTCCTTTAATCTTAAAGCCCTCTGCGGACTCTTCTATTTTAATGCCCGATTTTTCAAGAACTTCCAAGGTCATATCCACATATGGCTTTGATTCAAGTTCTCCGTTAATCTTTATTTCGGAATCTTCTTTTAATAAAGGCAATGCAAACAGCAATCCCGTAATAAATTGCGAAGAAATATTGCCGTCAATTTCATAGACTCCGCCTCTTAAGCAACCCCTCACTTTAAAAGGAACCTCCCCTTGTTTTGAAAGAATGCAGCCTTTCTTTTGCATTTCTTCATACAACGGGCTTAAAGGGCGACCGGGAAGTCTTCCCTCCGGATAAAACTCCGCTTCAATTCCCAAAGCTCCCACAATCGGAAGCAAGAACCTAAGGGTAGAGCCACTTTCCCCACACATAAGCTTATTTGAATAGTTGGGGATAAATCTGCTTGAAAGTGCTCCCGAGCGAACATAGTCGCCGGAAGCGTTTACTGCCTTAAGTATTTCTTTTAAACAAGCTCTTGTGGCTTCGATATCTTTGGATGTTGTTGAGGTGCAAATCAAAACATCCACGTTTGTGTCAACAGCTTTTTTCCCTTTTATTTTGGACAAAGCCGCCGCTATCATCATGCGGTGAGCCATGGATTTGGAAGCAATAGCTTTAATTTCTCCTGACTTTGCCGCCGTTACCGTTTTATTTGTCATTTTGTTTTCCTGGTTTTCTTTAAATCCGCTTCTTTGCAGTTTTTTCCTTCCAAAAGAAGCTTCTTTAATTGTGTTTCGTCTTCGTTTTTCAAAGCATCTCTGTATTGACTTAAAGAATTGATAATTGTGTCCAATTCAAAAACAAGATTGTCCCTGTTTTCCATAAAAAGCTCTGTCCACATTATTTCATTAAGCCATGCAACCCTTGTTAAATCCTTATAGCTGCCTGCCGAAAATCCCCTATGGCTGGATGCCGTAGGGCTTTTTATGTAGGCATTGGATACCACGTGAGCAAGCTGTGATGTAAATGCCACTATTTTATCGTGTTCTTCCGCCGTGGTTATTGTAAGGCCCTCAAATCCGGCCGGTGCCAACAATTCTTTTATCTTTGCATTCAGTTCAATATCATTGTAATCCGGCAAAACCACAATCATGGACGAACCCTTAAAAAGGCTTTCCAAACTGTGCTTATATCCGCTGAAATGTCTTCCTGCCATAGGATGTCCGCCAATGTAGGTAAAGCCGTTCTTTTTAGCAATAGGGAAAAGTTCCTTGCAAACCTTTCTTTTTGTTCCGCAGCTATCTATAACAAAAGCGCCCTTTTTAAACTTCTTGGCATTCTTTTTAACATAATCTATTGTTGCTTGCGGATAAAGTCCGATAATTACAAGGTCGCATTCACCTATGTTTTCATCCGTAAGTTCTGCATCTATTTTGTTATCCAGCTTAGCTATTTCCACTATTTCCTTGCTTCTGTTCGTTGCAAGTACTTTCCAGTTTTTATCGGCCTTGTAGGCTTTTGCAAAAGATCCGCCTATAAGACCCAGACCCACAATTCCTACAACCATTATTTAAGTGCCTCCTGGATTTTTCTAACCTTTACGGCAACTTCGTCAAATTGAGCAGGTGTAAGAGACTGAGCACCGTCACACAATGCTTTTGGTGGATCGTTATGAACTTCAATCATAAGTCCGTCGGCTCCCGCAGCAACAGCCGCAAGTGCCATCGGCTCAACAAGTCTTGCAATACCCGTTGCATGGCTCGGATCAACTACAATCGGAAGATGCGTGAGTTCACGAAGCATAGGAACCGCAGATAAATCAAGTGTATTTCTTGTGTAGCTTTCAAAAGTTCTGATTCCTCTTTCGCAAAGAATTACATTTTCGTTTCCGCCTGCCATAATGTATTCGGCACTCATTAAAAGCTCTTTGAGTGTGTTTGCTAAACCACGTTTAAGTAAAATTGTTTTGTTTGTTTTACCTAAAGCTTTTAAAAGCTCGAAATTTTGCATATTTCTTGCACCAACCTGAATTACGTCCACTTCTTCGAATAAAGGAAGATGTTTTTCATTCATAATTTCCGTTACGATAGGAAGTCCCGTTGCCTCTTTGGCTTTAAGAAGAAGCTCGATACCTTCTGCCTTCATTCCCTGGAAATCGTAAGGTGAAGTACGAGGTTTGAAAGCGCCGCCGCGAAGAAGTGTTGCGCCTGATTTTTTAACTTCTTTAGCCACTTCAATAATCTGCGCTTCGTTTTCAACGGAGCATGGACCGGCAATGAGAGCAAACTCTCCGTCACCGATTTTAACATCCTTTGTTATTTCTATTACTTTATTTTTTGGATTAAATTTTCTGTTTGCCTTTTTAAATGGCTCGCTGATTCTTTTAACGGATTCAACAATATCCAAAGCTTCGATAAGTTCCTCATCTACTTTTGTTGTATCACCTACAAGTCCGAGGATTGTATGCATTTCACCTTCGGAAATGTGAACATCCAATCCCTGTGATTTGAACCAATCTATAAGTCCCTGTCTTTGTTCTTTTGTTACTCCTGATTTTAATACTGCTATCATTTAATATTCCTCTGTCTTTCCTAAATCATAGGATTATGCCTATTCAAATCTCTTATCCAATCCCGATTTATATATTTGTTCTTGCTATTAAATCTTTATTGAAAAAGCACTGATGTCCATTCTCAAGGAACATCTCTGCTTTATTAAACCAATTCCAAATAGCTGCCCAAATATCGGAATTCTTCCGATTGTTCCTTGAATTTTTCCAAAATGTTTGCAAATTCTTCGTCATATACGGATGTTTCGAAATCGAAATAGAATTTAAATTCGAAATCTCTGTCCGCCAAAGGTCTGCTTTCAAGTTTCATAAGATTGCATCCCGCATCCGCAAAAACTTTCAATGCTTGATACAAGCTGCCCGGTTTGTGGGACAATGTTGCCATGATACTGGTTCTGTCCGCCCCCGGATATATCTTAAGATTCTTTGAAATGCAAATGAATCTTGTATAGTTATTTCCTTTATCCTGAATGGAATCTTTTATTGTTTTGAGTCCGTAAAGTTCGGCGCATTCTCTTGATGAAATAGCCGCAATATCGTCTCTGTCGGAATCGGCAACGAATTTTGCCGCCATTGCCGTATTTTCGTAAACGCTTGCTTTTATTTCGCTATGCTCGTGCAAATACTCGGAGCACTGTAAAATCGCCTGTTCGTGTGAATATATTTCTTTAATGTTTTCAAGCTTTGTTCCCGGTTTTGCAAGAAGAGAATGATCGACTTTTACTCTTACACTCTTTACAATGTATGCTTCATATTTCATCATCAAATCATATATTGCATTTACCGAACCCGCCGTACTGTTTTCGATGGGAAGTACACCAAAATCACAAAGTCCCTTATCAACCGCCTGACATACACCTTCGAAGTTTTTAAAATACATTATATTAGGGCTTTTGAATATTCTGGTTGCCGCAAGCTGCGAATAAGCTCCTTCCACTCCCTGACATGCTACTGATGCCTCTTTCGGAAGCATATTTTCCGTGTTTTTCAATGCGTTTTCAATAAGTTCTTTCATGCTCATAACTTTCTCCATTCCTAAAACAAAAATCCGATGCCTGCAATCAGACATCGGATTAGTTTTAATCTTATATTTTACAAATCCCTATTTAATGTCTAATCGCAACAAAATAAGCCAGCGCCGTAATAAAAGCCCTGGAAGCTAAAAAAGTAATATGTATTTGTATTCATATTCTTTTTTGCTGTCATGATTAAACACCTTTCGTAAATCTTTCTTGATAGAGATTATAATTGCCATATTTATAATTGTCAAGACTAAAAAACTATTATTTTTAATAAATATGCTTTTTTATTTCATGGCACGTCTTGCTCTTTTTGCCCCTCTTTTTGCCCCCACGTTTCTTCTGTTTGCCCTTTTTTGTTTTTTGAAAGTCTTTATTTCTTCGAGCATTTTGTCGTAATCTCTTTCAAACAAAAGCTCTATGATACAGGATTTAAGTTCCACTTCTTCAAGCTTTTCAATAAGATAATTCATGACAAACTTTTTGCTTTTGCCCGCATATTTGGGGAAAGAGTATTTTTCTTGTATCAAGGCTATTTCAGGACGCCACAAAAGCTGTATTTGCTTATTTATGGTGGCTTTGGGGCTTTGTGCCGGTTTTCTTTTTTCCTTAATCCTTGTGTCGCCGCTCTCATCCTCGTATGCACATAATATTCCCCAATAAGACGGAATATGCTCCTCAACGTGCTTTTCGTGGCTTTTCCCCACCACAACGTAGTTTTTGTCGCAATAATTGTCATAATCGGCTATCTGTCTTTCAAGTCTTGCGTAAGTATCCGCATCGCTTTTTATTTCCAAGCCGACAAACTCGTTTTCTATTATCATTATTATGTCGGCGCGGGATTGGCCAATCATTTTTTCTTCAAAAATCCTGTTTTTTCCATATCTTTCATCAAGATAGTCAAACAAGGGTTCTCTTATATCCGCATCCTTCATATCACTCCGACTCCATGATAAACTCTACTATTTTTTCTCTTGCTTCTTTTGCCTCCTTAACAGGCAACATCGGATAGGTATGAAGCATTTCCTCTTTAAGATCAAATCTTAAATCCACCTTCAATTCTTCGCACTTTTTTTTAAATTTGAGCCCATCCGGGCAAAGAATATCATATGTGCCGAAGGTAATATACATTTTGCAAAGACCTCTTGGATCTCCGTAAATAGGCGAGCAATATGGATGTTTTACACCCAGCTTTCCCGCATATCTTTTCCCCGTTACGATTAATTCCTCCCTGTTAAGCCATGGATCGAAAAAGTCGTATTTTTCCATATCCGGATTTGACATGGAAACATCCAGCCAAGGGGAAATCATAACGTTTTTCGCCGGTTGAGGCATATCGTGATCTCGAAGATACATGCAAAGGGCAAGGGCCAAGCCGCCGCCCGCCGAATCTCCCATGAAAAATATATCCTTGCTGTCATAAGTCTTCAACATTTTTTTGTAGACTTCAACAACCATATCCATGGTTTCTTCGCACTTGTGGGGAAGGAAAGGATAATCCGGCGCATAGACATCTATGTCCAAGGCTTTAAGCATCCTTTCAATCAACACCCAATGGGGCATGGCAAAGCCTTTTTCGTAGGCTCCGCCGTGCAGAAAGAGCATTGCTCTTTTGTTTCCCTCTTTTTTTGCTATTTTATATGTTTTGTAACCGTAAAAAGAAAGTTCCTCCACAATGTGCTCCTTACGCATTATTCGCGGCAGGGTGCTTTTACTTATAATCGAAACCGCCTTTTCTTTTCCGTCTTTTATATGTATTGCCAGGAAGGACTCTCTAAGTAACCAAGATGTGAAACTCATACGTAGAATACTCTGCCCTCTTTGATTTCTTGTGTCGGCACTTCATTTGCCGGATATCCTATGATGCAAAAGCCAACGCCCTCTACATCATCTTCAAGGCCCCACTCTTTAAGAAGCGCTTTGCCTTCTTCGCTTTCAAATACTTCTTTACATCTATGAATCCATCTTGCGCCCATTCCCAATGAATATGCCGCATTCAACATATTTCCCAGAGCAAGTGTTCCATCATATGCATATGTACATTCTTTTTTTACCAATACCGCAATTACCGCAGGTGCACCGTAGAATGGATCGATGTCCGCACCCATAACCTTTGCGTTCATTTTTGAAAGTTTGGCTATAACATCGTCGTTTTGAATCACCACAAATCGCGGTGTCTGAATATTCATTCCCGAAGGAGCCTTAAGGCCTGCCTGAAGCACAAGATCCAAATCTTCTTTTTTAGGTTTGTCAGGCTTATATTCTTTACAACTTCCTCTTGTAATCAAAGTTTTGATTGTCTCGTTCATGCTTTTTCCTCCTTAAAACTATTTTAAAACTTTTTGCAGCCTTAAAGCCGCAAATTTACCCGATATAACCGCTCCTCTTATTCCCGTTACTCCGCCTAAAAAACTTCCCGCAAGAAAGGCATTTTTTATGCCTTTAATATTTCCGGAAACGTTATAATTACCTGTTTTTTTGCCGGGGCAAAATCCCCTTACGGCTCCCAAATAGGAATTATAATTCTCCTCAAAATAAATCGGTGTATAACATTTTAAGATTTTTAACTTGTTTTTTGTATCCGGAAAAGCTTCCTCAATTCTGAATTTGATATTCTCGGCCGCCTGCATGGCTGCTGCCTCCAAGCTTTCCTTATCAATACTTATGCTTTTCCAATATAAATAATCTTCTTCGTCTTGCCTTACAAAACAAAAAAGCCTTGTTACACTCTCATTTTCCATAGTTTCGTCGTAGTCGTACAAACGATAGTTAATTATGGATCGCATATCATTTCCAAGCATAAAAGCGTCCGTTTCCAAGGCGCCGTTTGAATACATGCTTTCTGTCTTTCCTTCAAATAAAAAAGAAAGGCCAAACACTGTTTCAACTTTAAAATCTTTTGTCCCCGAAAAGGCTTTTTTCATATCTCTTTGCATGTGCTTTTCGCCCAAAAGATTCATAAATACATAGTTTGCGTCTGCGGCGAATATATAAGCATCCGCCGTTACCGTCTTTTCATCGGCGCTTTCTATGGATATGACGCGTTTGTTTTTTATTTCGGCCTTTACGATTTCACAATTTAAGAAGATTTTTCCCCCCATAGCCTTGAATTTGTTTTCAATATTTTTTGCTATGGTCAAAAAACCGCCTATGGGAATTTCCGCATTTGCAGCCACGAAATTCCCATATGCAGCTATAAATTCGTATGCTTTTGCATCCGTTCCCATAAGCGAAATAATCGCAAGTCTTATAAGAGGGTCGTTAAATTTGGCGGCAAGCTCGCCTATATTCATATTTTCGTAAGAATCAAGCTTTTTGTTTGCATTGCCGCTTACAACCCCGCCTGCCATGAGTTCGAACTGATTTGTCATATCTATTGGCTTTTTGACATTTATTCTTTCGATTCCGAAAGATGCCACCGCATCCAATAGATTTGTAATCTGTTCTTCATCTTCGGGAGACCTTGCTATCATTTCTTTTTTGCTTCTTTGTGTATCTCGCCAGAAGACAAGCTCGTCATTTCCCGATTTTACACTGTGAAAACGTTTAAGCCTTATAAATTTTGTATCTTTAATTGCCCCTATGTGCTCCCAGACTTCGTACATTTTATCATTCTTCGAACAGCCCGCCAGTCCTCTTATGTAGTTTTCGAAATAAGCATCATTTCCTTCTTTGGATATGAGCCTTCCTCCCACAAAGTCATTTTTTTCGTATATGCATACGTCATGGCCTTGTTCTTTTAAATAGATTGCGGCAGTCAAGCCCGAAAGTCCGGCACCTATAATGGCTATTTTACTCATTTTAGTGACCTGAAGGCATAAATGGTCTTATGCTGTCCGCAAGTTTTGCAACAGGCATTGACTGAATCCATACACGTCCCGGGCCCGTAAGAACAGTATTAAAGAAGCCTTCACCGCCAAGGAGTGCGTTTTTAACACCGCCAACGGTTTTGATTTCCATATTTACGGAAGCATCCATTGCAGCGGTATAACCTGTATCCACTACTATTTGCTGTCCCGGCTGAAGATTGTATTCTTTAATATAGCCGTCAAATTCCAAGAATGCCATACCTTGTCCCGAAAGTCTTTCCATAATGAAACCTTCGCCGCCAAAGAAGCCTGCGCCAAGCTTTTTCTGGAAGTGAACGGAAAGTTCAACACCCATTGTAGCTGCAAGGAAAGCTTTTTTCTGAGCTATGATTTCTTTTCCCGGTCCGATTTCGTAAGCTCTGATGCTGCCCGGCATGCATGACGGATAAGCAATCATACCCGGTCCGTTTTGTGCTGTATAGTAGTTTAAGAAAATGCTCTCACCGGAGAATGCACGTCCAAGCATCTTACCAAATCCGCCGCCTTTTGTTTCCATTACCATATTAGGTGACATCCAGCCCATTGCTCCGTTTTCGCATTTCATGCCTTCACCTGCCTCAAGTTCGCAGATGACTACCGGCAAGGGTTCTCCCTCAATTGAATATCTCATAGTTTTACCTCCTTGAATTCGTATTTTTCTTACGTCTTCTTTTCTTTCTTTTGTTAATATTGTAAGTTCTTATTATAAGCACCGTTAAAAACAGCGCAACAATAACTATAATGATTATTATCGGAAGTTTGGAAATTTGTTTTTCTTCTTTAACTTTCGTTGCAGCCTCGTCTTTATCATCAAGCTCTTTGGATGTGTCAAAGCCGGCTTCTTCATATACTGTTTCTCCGCAAAGGGAACACTCACCGGAGTTAAGTCCCACTTCCGTGGCCGTAGCTTCTCTAAACTCGGCCCACTGTCTTACCACATGCTGCTTTGGCGTGAAATTGCCTTTGTATGCGTATGCGCATGTATCACAGATATAGTTCGTATAGCCGTATTCATCACAAGTTGCCGGTGATTGAGTGGTTCGAAATTCCGTATTTTCGCAATTTCCGTGAGGATACAAATCCTTTGAATAGTCAAACACCTCATCCCTTGTAAAGTCTGTTGTATTTCCGCTAAAATCGTATGTCCAATTCATAACTTCACCGACACATTCGCTGCAATAAGCTCTTCTGTCTGTATTGTCTTCAAAGAAATGAATGGTGCCTTTAACTTTGTTATTGTTGATATATCCCGAATAAGATGTGCCTGCCGGATACAAAATGTACATTCCCACAAGACCGCCGTCATGTACATATCCGTGGTCGGAATCATATCCGTCTATTGTTATGGTATTGCCGTCCAAATCTATGTAGCCCGCGCAATAAGCTCCGCCCATAAATTGTTCGTCTTTATTTTCTTTGTCTTCGTCCACACAAACCAACGTTGTATTGGCGTCGGTGTTTTTGATGCTTCCGTTTCCAAAGCCCGCAATGCCGCCGACACCAAACATTTTATCTTGAACTTTAAGAGTTACTTTTCCGTATATCTCGCAAGAATCGATTTGGCTGTTTTCCATAAATCCCGCAAGACAGGCCGCAAAGCAGTCTTCTTTTGTTGTTACGTCCACTTCGATACCAAGGAGTTTGAGATTTTTTATGCTTGCATTTTCCACTATGCCGAAAAAGCCCGCAAAATGAGTATCATAGCTTATCATATTTCCGTCATATGTAAGCCTTGTTTCCTTAGTGGTGCTTGTGACTTTTACATTTAAAAGCGCATGACCGTTTCCGTCAAAACTTCCGCTGAAATCAACGGGTTCCCAGTCTTTATCCGTAAAATCTATGTCGCTCATAAGTCGATAGGAAGCCGAGGGATTGTCTTTTATTTTTTCTAAATCATTGTAACAATAGATATTGATAATATCAGACGATGCATCGGCACCCGAAACTATAGCGGGCACCATAATCGTTCCCGCAATAAAACACAGAATGAATATAATAAATCTTTTTAATTTTTTTCTCATAAAAATCCCCAAATACAGCCGACTAACGCCAACCAACCTTCTTTTTATACATTAAATACATCTAGATATATTCTACCACAAACCTTGCCTTTAGACTATTTTTTAATCATTCTTTTTATTGTATTTTAAACCGTCCACAAGCTTTGCCGCCGCTGCCGCATCCTTTGAATATCCGTCCGCTCCTATCTCATCGGCATATTCTTGCGTAACAACCGCTCCGCCTATAATTACCTTTATATCAAGATTCTTTTCCCTAACGTATTTAATCAGCTCTTCCATGCGAACCATTGTGGTTGTCATCAAGGCCGAAAGTGCTATAACATCTGCTTTTTCTTCTATTGCTCTTTCAACAATCACTTCCTTTGGCACATCTTTACCCAAATCAATAACCTTAAAACCGTAGTTTTTCATCATGAGGGCAACCAAATTTTTGCCGATATCATGAACATCCCCCTCAACCGTTGCAATAACAACGGTTTTACTTGCCACACCGCTATTTTTCTTTTGTATTTTCGGCTCCAAATACTCCACACCGATTTTCATTGCTTCGGCGCTTGACATTAACTGCGGAAGAAAATATTTTTGCATTTCAAAAAGATCCCCCACCTTTTTTATTGCGGGAATCATGTCTTCATTAATAATCTCTTCCGGACTTTTAGTTTCCGATGCCTTGATTATTTCTTTTACAATGCCTGTTTTGTTACCCTTTAATACCGCCGTAAAAACAGAAGATTCCGAATCATTTTCTTTGACTTTTTCCGGACTTTTTTCTTTAATGATTATTTCTTTTTCCGGAGCGTTCTCCACTCTTTCGATATATGCGAAATCGGCGCCGTCCTTTGCCGCAAGCATATCTGCCGCATAAACCGCATCCATCAACATTTCGTTTGAGGGATTTGCTATTGCCATTGTAAGACCCGCATTTATTATCATTGCGGCATATGCGCTGTTTACAAGAGGGCGACCCGGTAAACCGAAAGAAATGTTTGAAAGGCCGCATATTGTTGCAAGATCTGCCTCTTCTTTGCAATATCTGATTAATTCTATACTTTCTTTCGCCGAATTTATATTGGCACCCACGGTTCCCACCAAAGCGTCCACAATTATATCTTTTTTGTCAAAGCCTTCTTTCTTTGCTATATCCAAGACTTCATCTATAATTTTTCTTTTTTCTTCCAAGCTTTTTGGCATGCCCTCATCGGAAACCGGCAGCAAAATAAACATTGCGCCGTATTTCTTGGCAACAGGCATAAGTTCTTTGATTTTTACGCTTTCTAAGGAAATCGAATTAATTAAAGCCCTGCCGGGATAGATTCGCAATGCCGCTTCCACCACATCAGGATAACTTGAATCTATGCACAGAGGAAGTGAAACGCCAAGGCCCACGTCTTCTATCACTTTAACCATCATTTCCTTTTCGTTTATTCCTGCCATTCCCACGTTGATATCAAGAATTTTTGCACCTTTTTCGGCCTGCTCCTCCGCCATTTTTACAGCTATGGATGTATCTTTTTTTCGTAAAGATTCTTGAAAAGCTTTTTTACCCGTAGGATTAATTCTTTCTCCCACTACAATAAAACGAGCGTCCTTATCTATTTCAACAATATCCGTTTCTGAAGATAAAACGCCGTTTTCGCATACTTTAAAGCTTGGCAGTTTAACATCCTTTGTTTTTTTTACGACTTCTTCTATATGATCCGGTCTTGTTCCGCAGCATCCGCCGATAATGGATGCGCCGGCCTTTACAAGTTTAAGAGACCAATCCGCAAAATCTTCTTTTTCCATTGTATAAACGGTTTTGCCATCTTCAAGTCTTGGAAGACCCGCATTTGGTTTTGCAATAATCGGAACCGAAGCATATTTTTTCATTCTTGATATTATGTCAACCATGCTGTCCGGACCCGTAGAACAGTTTGCGCCTATAGCATCCGCACCCAAACTCTGCAGTGTTACCACCGCCGCTTCGGGACTTGTTCCGTAAAATGTTCTTCCTTCTTCCCTAAAGGACAATGTAACCATAACCGGCAAATCGCATACCTCTTTTATTGCAATCAAAGCCGCTCTTGCTTCTTTGATGCTCATCATGGTTTCCACAACAAAAAGATCGGCGCCCGCTTTCGAAAGAATGGTTGCCTGTTCTTTATATACATCCACAAGTTCTTCAAAAGGCATATCTCCCACAGGCTCCAACTGGCGCCCGGTCATGGTCATATCCGCTGCCACAAATGCCTTGTTTTCTACGGCTTTTTTTGAAAGCGCCAGAAGCTCTTCGTTGATTCTTGCTATGTCCTTTTCCAAGCCGTATTCTTTTAATTTTATTCTGTTGGCCGTAAAAGTCGGAGCATATACAATGTTTGAGCCGGCCTTAACAAACTCTCTTTGAAGATTAATAAGTACATCCTCATTTTCCAAAATCCATTTTTCCGGGCAAACTCCCGTAGGCATACCGTGGGCTTGCAAATTGCTTCCCGTTGCTCCGTCCAAATATATTAATTTATTTTTTGTAAATTCTTGAAATTCTTTCTTATTCACTGTTATTTCCTTTTACATACTGTCTAAAATATCGCAGATAAGCATTACCCTGTTAAAAGGCACCATAAAATAGTATCCGTCTGCTATGCTTTCAAGTTTCTTCATTATGTCTTTAGTGATTTTTACCGCAATATCCTGTGCCTCTTGTTTTGACATATCCGGATTATAAAGAGCCACAACCTCGTCCGGCACATCGATTCCCGGCATTTCGTTTTTAATAAACACAGCGTTTTTATAACTTACCAAAGGCATAAGACCGCATAATATTTTAGTGTCCGTTTTTTCTTTTATGTATTTAATTGTTTCGATATCCTCATCCGAATAAATCGGCTGTGTAAGAAACCAAGATGCACCCGCATCAATCTTTTTTTGCATACGTTCTATGTTTTTGTCCACGTTTTTTCGGCCCTGGTTTAAAGCTCCGCCGTAAGCAAAGGCATCATCCGTAAACATATCATTATTGATTTGGTTTATGTATTCCATAAAAGAAACGGAATTAAAATCAAATACCGCTTTTGTTTCTTCTCTTTCGGCCGTAGGCACCGGGTCTCCCGTTACAACCATAAAGTTTCTTATGCCGTTTATATGAGCTCCCAAAAGCACTGAATGCATGCTGATTTTGTTTCTGTCTCTGCATGCTATATGAGGCATAACATCAATATCCACCATGGATGCAACTTTGCTTGCCAAAAGCACCGAATCGGCCCTGGCTCTTGCAAGGGGCGAATCCGCAATTGTTATTATGTCTGCGCCGTGTTTTTTAAGTTTAAAAGCACCTTCAACGACCTTTTCCGCATTCTGATCGAAAGGTGGATCAAGCTCAACGGCTATTACTTTTTTTCCGGCCTCCAGTTTTCTTAGAAATTCGTTGTTTCTTGTTTTGTTAACGCACTTTTCTTCGCTTTTTTGGCTAATTAAAGCTTTGGCCACGGGCTTTTTGCCCTTAATTATTTTAGCCAAGGCTTCGATATGTTTTGGGCTTGTGCCGCAACATCCCCCCACTATATCGGCGCCCAAATCTATGATTTGCTCCAACTTTTTTGCAAACCATTCGCTGCTGTCGGAATATACGGTTTTTCCTCTTACTATATCCGGATATCCGCTGTTAGGGAGAACCTGCAGGCTTTGTGTATCATAAAATTCCAGATTCTTTAAAATATCATACATATGGCTCGCACCGATAAGGCAATTGCAACCCACGCTGTCTATTTCTTTAATCTGCGATACTTCCTCCAAAAGCCTTTTTAAGCTGTGGCCTTTTGTGGTATAGCCCATTCTGTTTGTTGCAAAACTAAGCATAACAAAGGCTGTTGGAAGTTTTTCTTTTATATATACGGCAAGCTCTTTTACTTCTTTTGCGCTACCGAAAGTTTCGAAGTTGAAAATACAAGCTCCCGCATCCAAAAATGCATCAACAATAAACCTGTATTCACTCATTTTATCCAAGCTTTCATCCTCAAACAGTTTCTTTGGAATAGGCCCGATATCCGCCGCAATATAAATCTCATTTTCGCTTTCATCGGCTACTGCCCGAGCAATTTCATAAGATTTTTTGACAGATGTCCTAAGATAGCTTTCCTGGGCCAGTTTGTCATCTATTCTTCTGTCTATGGCAAACTGCCTGTTTAAAGCAAAGCTGTTGGTTCTTATAAGCCTTGCTCCGCTTTTTATATATCGCAGATGAATCTGTTTAATCAAATCAGGATCCGTAATATTGCATTCTTCGCAAACTCTGCCTTTATCAAAGTTCAATTCTTCAAAATAGGTGCCCATGGCGCCGTCGGTTAATAGTATGTTTTCCTTTAAATAGTCTTTAATATACACTTGCAAGCCTCCTTAACCCTTAGGGAGTATCACTGTTATTGTATCACATTTTTATTCATGATTTTGACTTTTTTATAAATGATTTTTAAAATTTGTCTGTCATTTCCTTACAAATGTTCAAAATAGTTGAATTTTTTGCCGAATTCATGTTATTATAATAATGTATTTTTTATGGGTAAATCTTAAGGAGCGGGTATGAGAGAGTATAGTTCATCGGAAAAAGAACTTCTTAATCGCTATGGTAATGAGCGAGTTTCCGTTAACTTCTTTAATAGAATAAGCGAGATCCGACTTTTTCAATGTATAAAAAGTGGGCTTATTATGGTTATACCTATTATCCTCATCGGCAGTTTCGCTTTGGTGCTCAAATCCTTTCCCATTGAAGCTTATCAACAATTTATAGCAGAGTTTGCCGGCGGTTTTTTGCGTGATTTATTCACCATTATTATTAATGCAACAACCGGTTTGTTCGCTATTTATCTTTGTTGTGCCGTAGCATCAAGCTACAATCGAATTTTTTCAAATCCCAACTCCACAAATGCCAATTACGGAGCCACAATTACATCTCTTGTCTGTTTTTTGATTTTTTCCGGTGTGGGTTCATATAAGTTTACAATAGAAAATTTTGGTGTTAAAGGAACATTTACCGCTATAGTTTGTGCTCTTTTGGCTTCGTTTTTATATCATTTGCTTCAATCCAAAGCTAAAGGAAATATACTTATCTATACAAACGGTGCGGACGGTCACTTTAAATCCGCCATCAACATTTTGATTCCATGCTCCGTAATAGTTTTGCTTTTTGCGCTGATTATGATTCTTTTAAGAGCCATATTTGATATAAGCAGTTTTAACGAGTTGATTCTTTTGGCATTTGATAAAGGATTCAGCAGCGCCAGCCGTACCTTGCCTTCTGCAATTATGTTTATGTTATTTACGCATATTTTGTGGTTTTTCGGCATTCACGGCGGCAATGTTTTACAGGACATATCGGATCATGTTTTCGTTCCGGGTCAACAAATTAACGAAGCCTTGACAAAATACAACTTTGAGCCTACGGAAGTTTTTTCTAAAACGTTTTTTGACTCATTCGCTTTAATGGGCGGTTGTGGCGCAACCATTTGTCTTATTCTTGCTTTATTGTTTTTATCAAGAAGAAAAAGCAACAAATATCTTGCGGGTTTTTCTATCTTTCCCGCAGTTTTCAATATAAACGAACCGATTATTTTCGGTCTGCCGATTTGCTTTAACCCTACTCTTTTTATACCTTTCGTTATTACACCTATTGTTTTTACTTTGACAACAGCATTTGCAACTTATATGGGATGGGTTCCTTACGTATCAAATCCGGTTGAATGGACAACCCCGATTTTCTTATCGGGTTATATTGCCACAGGCTCCATTGCGGGTACTATTATGCAAGCAGTAAACCTTGTAATAGGATTTTTAATTTATCTTCCTTTTATCAGAATCTTTGACAGGCAAAAAGTTAAGAACGCTCATGTCCAAATGGAAAGCCTTGTTATGTCATTGAAACGTGCCGAAGAAACAAACGAAAACATCAATCTTTTAGACCAAGGCACATATCTTGGCGTTGTTGCACGTTCTCTTTCGGAAGAATTAAGAATAATGGTAAGAAAACATCAATTCCAAATATATTATCAGCCGCAATTTAACGCTCACGGCGAATGTGTCGGTGCAGAGGCTTTGCTTAGATGGGAGCATCCGCTTTACGGCTTTATCTATCCTCCGCTTATTATTCAGCTTGCAAAAGAAATTAATATTTTGGAGGATTTGGAATGCCTTATTATCCAAAAAGTTGCGGACGATATGCATTATATTTTGGAAACCATGGGAGACGACTTCCGTATTTCCGTAAACTTTACTCCGCTTGCAACCCAATCGGATAAGTTTAATGCTCTTTTAAACGGCCTTGTAATTCAAGGATCTATCATACCTAAAAATATATGTATAGAGGTTACGGAACAAATTGCTATTTCTTTCAACCAAGCTACTTTGGAACATTTCAATTGGTGGAAAGAAGCGGGCTTTATGCTTGCCATCGATGATTTTTCAATGGGAAGCACATCCATCAAGTATCTTCAACGTAATCTATTCGACCAAGTCAAGCTTGACGGTGCCATAGTTAAAGATATGTTAACAAATACACGAAGCGAAAAGATAATCGCATCCATTACAAGTCTTTCAACGGAACTCGGTTTTGAAGTGGTTGCCGAATATGTTGAAAACGAAGATCAAAAAGAAATGCTTGTTAAGCTTGGTTGCGACTTATATCAAGGCTGGCTTTACAGTCCTGCCGTTCCTCTTTTGAAACTTAAAGACAACTCAACTAAAAACTTGATTTAATTATTTCAAAGGAGTAAAATATTTAATCATAGTTAATAATTATGTTATATTTTTGTAATATGTGTAATTTGTTTGTATGTATAATTCTTAGGTGGGTTTATTTGTATGGCAAGAAAGGCTTTTGTAAGCGTTAACAAGCTTGAGGCCGGGATGCGTGTTGCGGAACACGTTATGGATTCCAAGGGCAGAAAGCTTATTAACAGAGGGACAATTCTTGACAATTACATAATTCTTTCCATGCGCTCTCGAGGTCTCGACGGCGCTTTTGTGGGTGACGATGACTTTTTGGAATACAGAAAAAACAAAAAAGTTGTGGTTCCCGCTCATATCAAAAAAATCGTTAACGAAAACATGATTCAGGACAAAAAGAAGATGGCCCTTAATTCAACAATCAAAAGTCATGTTGAAAACGGCATTAAAAAGCTTTTTGACGACACATCATCCAAAGAATTTTCCGATACAACCAGACGTATAGCCGACGATTTGATGGACGCCATTACCAATAACGATGCATTGGCATTTGATATCGACGCCCTCAAAGTCAGCGATGAATACACCTTCAAACACAGTGTGGATGTTGCATCCATTGCTATGGTTATGGCCAAAAACAAGGGCTATACCGATAGCAGAATATACGATATCGGTATTGCGGGTCTTCTCCACGACCTTGGCAAAACCAAGATTCCAAACGAGATACTGCTTAAACCCGGCAAGCTTACCGACAGCGAATTTGAAGAGATGAAAAACCATTCCCTTTATGGTTTTCAGCTTTTGGAAAACAAAAAAGATATTTCCGATTCCGTAAAATTGGCCGTTTTACAGCATCACGAAAAAACAAACGGCAGCGGATATCCTCATCGCGCCTGCGGAAGCCGCATAAGCGAATATGCTAAGATTCTTACGGTTGCGGATATCTTTGATGCCTTGGTTACCGACAGGCCTTACAAAAAGGCTTTTGCAAAAAACGAAGCTGTGGAAATATTGATGTCCATGACGGACGAAATAGATTTTGAATCTTTAAATTGTTTCTTAAGAAGCGTAATCCTTTATCCGGTAAACTCCATTGTTAATTTGAGTAACGGAGAAAAGGCGGTCGTAATCAAAAATACCTATACTTGCATTTTAAGGCCTACCGTCGTGGGAATTAAAAGCGGCAATATTTACGACCTTGCCAACGACCTTGATTGCGCGGGAATAATAATAACAAAATAATTATTTAATATAAAACAAGAGCGGAATTTCCGCTCTTGTTTTATATTAAATATTAAATTAATCTCTACTGAGCCGGTGGTAAAAGGATAACAAGCATCTGAGCTGTATCAGGACCAACGTTTGTTACGCATTTTGGTGAACCACCTGCGATATGAACACTGTCACCTGCTTCAAGAACAGTTTTAACATGATCTTCGCCTTCGAATTCCATTGTTCCGTGAATGATGTAATAGATTGATTCAGCAGGGTTAGCTGCGAATTCTGTACCACCACCTGCAGGAAGGAAGTGTGTTAAACCATTGATAAGACGACCGTTTTCAACATCCTGTGGGTCATGAAGTCTTGTGCATTTGCACTCATTGTGACCAGGTGCTGTGTAAGTATAATAGCCATCTTTTTTTGTAATTTTGTATCCAGCCATTTTTTCTACCTCTTTTTATAAAATATTTGAACAGCTCGTTTTCCCGCCGCTCAACTACTATTTTAATCCTTAAGGCACTCTTAGTCAATAGTGTCCGCTTGGCTTATTTCGCTGTTTTTTTGGCTTTTAAATACAAAATCGCTGTGTTTTGACATTTCTTAAGAATTTTTTAAATATTTGTTAAACTTTTATAGACCTCTATCAGTTGTTTTCCAACTGTTTTAATGTCCTTTTCCAAAGCAAGCTTATAAGCTTCTTCCGTTAAATCTTCCAACTTTTCTTCCAAAATATCCCTGATCTTTTTTTCAAATTCATCCACATCTTTTGCTTTATAGACATTTTTCCCGTCTTCCAGCCATTCTTCAAAAACCCCTATGTCTCTAATCAGGGCTTTTTGCTTGCAGGCACATGCCTCCAAAATAGGTATACCTTCGGTTTCCTCCAAAGTCGGAAAAATGTAAAGATTGGCTCCGCTTAATGCCGCTTTTATCATTTCAGGCTCTACGTATCCCGCAAAGCAAAGATTTGGAAGCTTTGTGTTTACCGCTTTTTTTATTTTTGCCGGCACAAGCTTAAGATCTGTATATCCAAACCATATGAATTTATACTCGGGCATCCTTTTTGCCAGCTCTACAAAGTCCAATATGCCTTTTCTTTCCAGATAAAGGCCTATTGCCATAACGACTTTTTCATCCTCTTTGTAGCCGTATTTTTCTCTGAAAAACTTGCCGGCCTTTTCGTCTTTTACAAAAAAACTCGTATCGATTCCGTTTGAAATCGCCTTTATGTTTTTTAAACCATAGCCTTCCAAAAGTCTTTTTGAATACGGCGTGGGGGTAATGATTACATCTCCCAAGCTATAACATTTTATAAGCCATTTTTTAAACAGGGGCGCAATTTGATTTGATAACTTAAAGGAATTTCTAAAATCCTCCTCTGTGGAATGGGCATGATATACCACTTTTTTTCCATGTTTTTTTGCCCATTTCGCCAATCTGTAGGATTTGATTCCGTACCAGTTAATATGTGCAATATCAAAATCATCCTTTGGATTTTTGGTATAGCCGCTGTTATTATCTTCCAAGGCTTTTTGTTGGTGCCTTACGGCTTTTCCCAAACCGGACTTGGAAAGCATTTTTTCGTTTTCCGTGTACAAAAGTACTTTCATGATTATTCCTTTTTAAAGCTCCGTATTGGCAGCTCTTTGAGATTTTCTGAAGCGTCTGCGTCCTTTTTTGTGGAACTCGTCCAATATTTCTTCGTATCTTTTATATGCGTTTGCAACGGCATCATCCCAAGAGCAAAAGAGAACTTCCTGGGCTTTTTTACCGACTTTTTTTAGTTTTTCTTTATCGGAAATGGCTCTTATTATTGCCTTGGCAAAGCTGTCTCCGCTTTCCTTTTCGCAAAGGAAGCCCGATTCTCCGTCGGTTATGCCTTCCGCGGCGCAGCTTCCGCTTATCAAAACCGATGCGCATTCACAGGCTGCGGCCTCAATAACAACCAATCCCGAAGTATCATATGTAGACGGGAACAAATGCAGATTTGCACGACTGAAAAACGCCTTAACCTTCTCTCTGTCATAAATCGCACCGGTAAAGATTACGCAATCGGCAAGTCCTTGTCTGTGGCTGTATTGCTCAATAAGTGCACGGTCCGGACCATCTCCCACCATAAGCATTTTAAACTTGATTCCCGATTCTTTTACTATTTTCAAAGCATCTATTATTATTTTTATATTTTTGTACCACAACATTCTTCCGCAGTACAAAAATACATTTTCTTCATCGGCGGTTTCATACATGCGGTCAACTACTTTTATATGTTCAACAGGCGCTTTTCCCTTAACAAAGTCTGTTCCGTTTGGCATAAGCCTTATGGAGCCCTTGTATCCAAAGCTTCTCAAACTTGCAATGGAACCTTTTGAAACCACCCACACTTCGTCTGCCCTGTTGATGTTTTTGCTGACAAATAAGTGTGCGATAAACTTAAAAAGTCTTTTGCCCACATACCTGTCCAAATCAATTTCATAACGGGTATGATATGTTAATACCACAGGGATTCTTTTGCTTCTTATAAATGATGCACTGTTAGCTATAACGCTTGATGCAAAAGGCGAATGAACATGTACCAAATCCAGTTTTTTCCTTCGGATTTCGCTTATTGCAAGAAGCGAGAATGGATTTCCCACACGATACGGCATATCTCCCTTAAATTTAAGAGATTGGTATCTGTATACTTCAAAAGGGTAATCATCCACAACATTTGGATAACGTGGGGTGATTACAACTATGTCGCAATATTTTTTTTGCAATATTTTCGCATAATTCATTACCGCATTGGATACACCGTCGATAAATGGCGGAAATGAATCATTAAATAAGCCTATTTTATACATTTTCTTCCTCTATTGCCTCTTGGCCTTCCGATTCTGTTCTTTCTTTTGACATACGCTTTGCCGTTTTATTTGATATAAATGCAAACACCACGCCAACCACTATTGTTAAGTAAAAGGTAATCAGACGCCAAAGAATCATTGCAACTCCAAGCTGTCCGTCTTTTACGAAAAACTGCCTCATAAAGAAATAAAAGAAACCTTCCGCGCCTATACCCGCTCCGGGTACCGGTATAAATGCAGCCATGGTCATTACAAATGCATGGGCGGATATGATTGTCAAAAAGTCCATTTCATTCAATCCAAAGGCTCTGTAAAGCATATAAAGCACCGCCATGTAAGAAAGGAGTTGCAAAACGCTGAACAAAAAGGCCAGCAAAAACGACGGAATATCTTTTATTCTTTCTTTAAAATACACGCCGAAGGTTTCCAGTTCCTTATCTATGTAAGCTCTTTTGGATTCGGGACTTTTAAGTATTTTGATTTTGGCAAGAAATGTTATTATGGCTCCGGCTATCTTTCTTGTGATTTTTTGAAAAATCGCTATTCCCAAAAGCCAGAACAAAACACCCAAATTTACCAAAAATCCGATTAATACTATTAAAGAAAAATTGCTGATATTTTCTTTAAAATAATCAAGGCGCATTAACAAAAGTATTGCGGTCAGCAATACCAGCGCTATCTGATATACTATAAACTTTGAAAATAAGGCATTAATGCCTTTTCCCAAAGCAACGCCCTGCTTGGTTAATATATAAGCTTGAAAAGGTTGCCCGCCGGTAGAAAAAGGGGTTATTGCATTAAAATACTGGCCGCCAACGGACAAGGCAAGGGTGTCTTTGTATTTTTGTTGCTTGTGCATTGGTTTTAGCATTATATGCAATACTATGGATTCGAAAAACCAGTACAAAACCATGCACAAAACCGCCAAAATCACCCATCCGATTTTAAGCTCTTTTAAGTTTTCCAGTAAATTATCCGCACCTGTGTTAAAGAATATAAATCCTATTACTACCGCCGCACAAGTGATGATAATAAAAATGTTTAATTTATTTGATTTCACTTAAGTTTACCTTTATTAAAATAAATCACGCATCTTACGACGCGTGATTTATTTTAGCATAATAGTATACAAAAAACAACCAAACTTCCTTTCTTGACATATTTTGTCTCAGGGCATTATTCTATTGTTAGTAAAATGTTAGGATGTTTATGTTATGGAGAAAACAAACAAAAAGAAATTATTTCGTATTCTTATTATTGTGGCAATTGTAATTATCGCTTTACTGATTGCCGTATCTGTTTTTTGTAAAAGACCAAAGTCCAGACTTTTGCTTTCTGTGTTGGACTTTAAAAATAATACCATGCAAAAGAATGATTTCCTTGCCTATGATGTGGACTTGATGGAATTATGTCGCGAGTATTTTAATTCGGATGTTGAAATAAAGGGTGAAATGGGCTTAAATGACATCAAAAAGCTTAATGCTTCCGTTTTTTCCGATATTTCCGCCAAAAGATCCTTTGATCAAAAGCGTTTAAGCGCTGATGTAGGGCTTAACTTACTGGTTTTTGAAGCAGGCAATATTGAGTTTTATGCGGAAAACAGCTCTCTTTACATGGATGCTCCAATCCTTGGAAACAGTAGTTATTCCTTCGATTCCGTAATTAACTTTTTCCCGAAAATGCCTAATTTGACGGATAATCCGGACAGCAAATGGTATAGTGATAACCTTTGGAATATCATTCAATTAATTAGGGAAATGGATGTTGAAGCTCTTGAGAGCGACTACACAGATGCTGAGGGAGTTAAATGCGATGCTTTCAAATCCACGATTCATAAAGGTTCCGGGCATTTTATATGGGAGCTTTTGGATATGGAAGACCCTGATTTTGATATTGCTTTTACTGCCTATCTCACCCCTTCAAACAAGCTTAGGAAGATTGAAGTTGACCTTTCGCCTATCCTCCCCGGAGCTTATGTTGTGCTTGAAGGATGTGACATGGAGAAAGTTAATTTCAGCTACGAACTGCCGGATAATGAAAAAGCCACTCTTATTGTCCAAAGAAGCAATGAATATAAAAACTATCTGGATTGTAAGTTGATTTATTATACCAATGCGGATGCGGTTTATTCCTTGGAATCCGCTTTGGAATGGGAAAATCATGATAATGGTTTTGATTTGTATATTAAAAATCTTTCCCTACGCAAGGATAATTCTCTTCTTTGCACCGGCTATTTTAAAGGTGATGTTATGAAGTCTTCCTTTAGTGAGGATGTTTTTGAGGGTAAGGACGAGTATCTTTACGGATTTGAGAAAATTGACTGGAAGGCGATAAGAAATGATGTGGATGGATTTGTGAAGGAGATTTTGAATAAGATGTCTATTGGGGAGATATTTGGTGGGTGAGAGAGGAGTTATCTGCGGAATGCTAGAAATGAATTCGCATAAACACAAGTGTTTATGCTCACCATTTCTTGCATTCCAATGGAATTATGGACATAAAAAAGGACAGATGCAAGTAAACTTGCTCTGTCCTTTTTGATATCCACATTCCGCAGATAATACTTATCTTTTTGAGAACTGTGGTGCGCGTCTTGCAGCTTTGAGACCGTATTTCTTTCTTTCTTTCATACGTGGGTCTCTTGTTAAGAAGCCTGCTTTTTTAAGTGTTGGACGGAATTCGCCATCTACCTGAAGAAGTGCTCTTGAGATACCGTGACGGATTGCGCCTGCCTGACCTGTAAAGCCACCACCGTGTACGTTTACGATTACGTCATATTTGTCTGTTGTTTCTGTAGCAACTAATGGCTGACGTACGATAACTTTTAATGTTTCAAGTCCGAAATATTCATCGATATTTCTTTTGTTTATTGTAATTTCGCCTTTACCGGGTACAAGGTAAACTCTGGCGATACTCTTTTTTCTTCTACCTGTTCCGTAAAATTTTTCTTTTGCCATGGTTATTATATCCTCCTTTCAGTCTTAGAATGTCAATGTTTCAGGCTTCTGTGCTGCATGCTTGTGATCGCTGCCTGCATATACAAAAAGCTTCTTGAACATTTCTCTTCCCAAAGGTCCCTTTGGAAGCATTCCCTTAACTGCAAGTTCTATAACCTTTTCAGGCTTTTTCTCCATCATTTCTGCAAGCTTTGTTTCTTTCATTCCGCCTACATAATCTGAATGATGGTAGTAGATTTTCTGATCCATTTTCTTACCTGTTACGGCAACTTTTTCTGCATTGATTACGATTACATAATCACCCATGTCTGCATGTGGTGTGTAAACCGGTTTATTTTTACCTCTTAACACTTTTGCAATTTCAGATGATAAACGGCCGAGTGTGCAACCTGCTGCATCAACCACATACCATTTTCTGTCAACATTTGCTGTGTTTGGCATATATGTATTCATTGGTTTTTCCTCCATTAAATGTATATTGCAATTAAACAACGTATAAGTTTCGACTTAAAAGACCGATTCAATCAAATAACCGCTTATTCTCTTTTACCGATTCGACGCCCAATACTCTTACCGGGGCTAATGGCATTGAGTATTACCACGCATAAGTCGTCACATTAAGACATTATAGTACTTGCATCCTTTTATGTCAATAGTCAATTTTTTATTGTCTGCTTCTTGCTTTTTGTGCTTTTACTAACCTTTTCGGCATTCATTTTGTATATTTCCCAAAGGCCCGTAAGCATCAATTCTCTGTCGTATTTAATCTCATTTCTGCACATGGATGTTATTTCGCCTGCCGGTCCTCCCGTTGCCACAAGATTTACTTTTTCCCCGCCAAGTTCTTTTGACATTCTGAAACACATTTCGTCTATCATTGCCGCATGTGCCGTAAATGCTCCTATGCTCATACAAGACAGGGTGTTTGTTCCTATTATCTTGTCTGTAAATTCAAATCCGTTTTCCGGTAGCTGTGACGCAAGTTTTCCCAATGCCTTAAGGGATGTATAAGGTCCCGGTGCTATGGCTCCGCCCAAATACTCTTTGTTTTTGTTTACCACGGAGAAAGTTGTTGCCGTACCTATATCGATAACTATCACAGGTGCACCGTATTTTACCACCGCTGCCGCCGCAACGCATATAAGGTCCGCACCAAGCTTTGATGGATCGTCATATTTGATTTGTAAACCGGTCTCAAGCGCGTGTGACACAAAAAGCGGCTCACAGCCTATTGCATCCTTTACGGCTTTTTTCAAAATCGAATTTAAAGGAGGAACAACGCTTGAAATAATCGCTCCTTCAATCTCTTTATCCACCGATTTGTTGCTTTCTCTCTTAATATCTTCTATAAAGCCTTTAAGCTCTTTATAGTGATATTCGTAACCTTTGCTTTTTCCGGTTTCATACCTTTTTGCATAGCTTACGCTGCCTTCCTTTAAAAGGCCCGCTACTATATTGGTATTTCCTACATCTATTGCAAGAATCATAATTAATCTCCGTTTTTGGCTTTGTAGAGTTTTAATGCCTCATCCAATACTTTGTGACTTGCTTCGTCTTTCGACATCAGCTCGTATTCTTTAACATCCGACTTTGTTATTATGGTTATAACATTGGTGTCCGTTCCAAAGCCCGCGCCTTCAACCTTTAGGTTATTTGCAACAATCATATCGCAATTTTTCTTTTCAAGCTTTTTCCTTGAATTTTCAAGCATATCTTTTGTTTCCATGGAAAAGCCGCAAAGCACTTGATGATCGTTTTTTGTTTCGCCTATGGTTTTTAAAATGTCTCTTGTTCTTTCAAGCTCTATTTTTAAGTCATTATCGCTTTTTTTGATTTTATCGTCGCTGAATGTTTTTGGCGTATAATCCGCAACTGCTGCCGCTTTTATTATAATGTCGGCTTCTTTTGAGCGTTTTAGCACTTCCTCGCACATCTGCCTTGCGGACTCGATTTCAACAAGTTCCACAAAGCTCGGCGCTTTAATGCTAACCGGTCCGGATATAAGCGTAACAAAAGCTCCTCTTAGCATTGCCGCTTTTGCCAGGGCATAACCCATTTTACCCGTGGAGAGATTTGTAATATATCTGACGGGATCGAGTTTTTCTCTTGTAGGTCCCGCGGTTACAACTATATGCTTGCCGGCAAGATCCTTTTCGCACTCTATTTCCTTGGATATGTATTCCAACAATATTTCTTCATCCGGAAGTTTTCCCTTGCCTACGGCTGCGCAAGCCAAGCGTCCCGATGCAGGCTCGATTACTTCCATTCCATAATCCTTAAGCTTTTGGATATTGTCTTGCACTATCTTGTTTTCATACATATTTGTATTCATTGCCGGTGCAACTATTATTTTGCATGATGCCGCCAAAACGGTAGTGCTTAACATATCATCGGCTATTCCGTTTGCCATCTTGCCGATTATATTTGCCGATGCCGGCGCAACCATAATCACATCCGCCGACTGCGCCAAAGAAACATGTGCAACATGGAATTCGAAGTTTCTGTCAAATGTATCCACAAGACATTTGTGATTTGTCAGAGTTTCGAAAGTAATGGGATTAATAAAGTTTGTTGCGTTTTTCGTCATTATCACATGTACATCCGCACCAAGCTTGATTAACATACTTGCCAGATTTGCCATTTTATAAGCCGCTATGGAGCCGCTTATTCCAAGCACTACTTTTTTTCCTTTTAACATATTTTTTCCTCTTTATGCTTAACTTGCCTCAAAGAATCTTTTGAATTTTGCTATTTAACATCTACGATAAAGTTGTCGATAAGTCTTGTTTTTCCGATGTAAACCGCTATTGCCACCAAGGTTTCGCCTTGTATTTTATCGCATTTTTCGATTGTTTCGAAATCCACTACGTCTACATAGTCGATTTTTGCGAGTTTTTCCGTATTTATTATATCCGTCATTGCCTTAATAAGCTCTTTTGAATCTCTCATTCCCTCTTCAACCATTTTTTTGCCGGCAAAGATTGATTTTGAAAGTATTAACGCCGCTTTTCTTTCTTCCGCGCTTAAATATGTATTTCTTGAGCTTTTTGCAAGGCCATCTTCTTCTCTGATAATCGGGCATCCTATTACCTCAACGGCTATATTTAAGTCAGCTACCATTCTTTTGATTACCGCAAGCTGTTGAGCATCCTTTTGTCCGAAATATGCCTTGTCCGGTCTTACAATATTGAAGAGTTTGCTTACAACCGTACAAACGCCTCTGAAATGTATAGGTCTGCTTTTTCCGCAAAGTTCTTTTGTAAGTCCGTTCATGTCAACGAAAGAGCAAAAGCCTTTTGCATACATTTCTTCCGGTTCCGGATTAAAGATTAAATCAGCTCCCGTTTCTTCGCAAAGCTTTGTATCCTTTTCAAGGTCTCTCGGATAGCTTTCAAGATCCTCTCCCACTCCGAACTGCATTGGGTTTACAAAAACGCTGACAACGGTTTTGTCATTGTCTTTTACGGAATTTGCAATCAAGCTTTGATGTCCTTCGTGAAGGTATCCCATTGTAGGAACAAAGCCCACGGACTTGCCTTCTTTTCTCCAATTTTCAACTTCTTGTCTTACTTCTTTTATTGTGTGAACTACTTTAATCATGTTTATTTCCTTTTTCTTTTCTAATATAATTTTTCTATTATTTCATCATCTATAGCATATGTATGACATTCTTCAGGGAATGTTCCCGCTTTTACCTCTTCATCATACTGCTTAAATGCTGCTTTCATTGTTTCTCCAACATTTGCAAATTTCTTAACAAACTTAGGTGTAAAGTCAGAGAACATGCCTACCATATCTTGGTAAACCAAAACCTGTCCGTCACAGCCGGAGCCTGCGCCGATTCCGATTGTAGGTATATCAAGCTTTTGTGTTATAAGACTTGCAAGCTTTGCGGGTACGGCTTCGATTACCACCGTAAATGCTCCCGCTTCCTGTACCGCAAGTGCGTCGTCAATTAATTTCTTTGCTGCTTCGATTGATTTCCCCTGAACTTTATGTCCGCCAAAAGCATTAATTGACTGCGGTGTAAGACCGATATGGGCGCATACCGGAATTCCCGCATCCACAATTGCTTTAATTGTCGGTGCTATTGTTCTTCCGCCTTCCAATTTAACGGCATTTGCGCGGCCTTCCTTCATAATGCGTCCCGCATTTACAACAGCATCATATGTTGATGTTTGGTATGACATAAACGGCATATCCACTATCACCATTGCGTCTTTTGCGCCTCTTGATACGGCTCTTGCATGATGAATCATGTCTTCCATTGTTACCGATATTGTGTCTTCATAACCAAGCATTACGTTTCCCAAGGAATCTCCTACCAATATGGAGTTTACCCCCGCATCGTTGATAAGTTTTGCCGTTGAATAATCGTAAGCTGTCAACATGCTGATTTTTGTTCCTTCTTTTTTTGCCTGAGCAAAAGTTAATACTGTGTTCTTCATTTTCTTCCCTTTCTTTTCTCCCGCGACTTACTGCGCTGTCGGCTCTTTATTTAAAAGATTGATTATTTTTTGATAGTTTTCCGAAGCTTCATTTGTTAAGCTTCCCTCTTCCAGTCTCTTATTCTTTGCTATTTCCACAAGTCTGTTTGAGAGTTTTATGTAAACTTCTTTGTAATCTCCATCAAGCTCTGCAAGGTGCTTTTCAATGGTTTTATAATCTGCCCTGTCTATGGGGCCCGTAAGAGCTTTTTGGGGCGAGGTTTTCTCCAAATTCAGAGCATTGTTTATAAACAAAGGCATTAATGCTTTTATGGCGTCTTCTTCTGCAAAACCGCATTTTTTCAAGGTATCCGCCGCCATCGAATACAAAGCTATAACCAAATTGCTTGCCATTACCGCCGCAGCGTGATACAAAGTCTTGTTTTTTGCATCTATCAACTGATAGTTATTCCCGAGAATGTCAAACATTCCCTTTATAACATCAAGTTTTTCTTTATTTCCTTCAATTGTAAAATATGCTTTTGAAAGTTCCTTAAATGATGTTTGCTTATCGTTAAATGCAAACATTGGGTGGATGGAATAACCGAATGCTCCGGCCTCCTCAAGATTCGTAAAGACCGCGCCCGACATGGCGCCGCTGCAGTGACAAAATATTTTATTCTTAATACTTATTCCTTCGTGTTTCTTGTCATATTTGTCTCCAAGAGCAAATATTTCATCGGCAACTTCTTTGATTGCCCCGTCGGATGTTGTTATGAATATAACATCCCCGGCTTCAACAATTTCTTTTATACTGCAAAAGCTTTCGCTGTTTGTAAATCGTGCCGCTTCTTCCGCATTTTTATTGTTTCTGCTGTAGTATCCCAATAGATTCAGTCCGTTTTCCGCAAAATAACGGCCTAGGGAAAAAGCTACTCTTCCGGCACCTATAAAAGCAATTTTTAAATTCTTAGCTTCCATCTTACCACCTTCTTTTTTGCGCTTAGTCCCTGTTTTCATCAAGGCTTGCGTAACTTTGGCAAATGGTATTAAGAAAAATATTAAGCACGGTATGGTTCCTTACGAATACCATCCGCGCTTAATATACTACAATTATCAGCCAATGTAAAGTTTTTTGATAAATTAGTCATGGTAATTTAGTTTTATTAATGTCAATCCCTTGGCGGGTGCCGTCGGTCCTGCCGCATCTCTGTCTTTTTCCTCCAGAATTTTCACTATATCTTCGGGTTTTCTAAGGCCCGTTGCCACCTGTACCAATGTTCCGACTATTATTCTTACCATGTTATATAAAAAGCCGTTGCCGTTTATTCTTATTCTTATTAAACGTTCTTGCTCATTTAAATCATCAACTGCTTCTTCTTTTATTTCTATGGAATTAATGCTTCTTACAGTGCTTTTTGCGCTACCGCCTCTGGATGCAAAGCTTGTAAAATCGTGCTCTCCTTCCAGATATTTTGCCCCTTGCCTCATCTTTTCCATATCCATTTTCAAATATACAAAATATGAATCTTTCATAAGAAGGGGGATTTCATGGCGAGCATTGAAGATTTTGTATTCGTATGTTTTATCGCTTTCCACGGCCCTTGGATGCCAATCCGGGTCCACTTCATCGGATTTTCTTATTCTTACATCCTTTGGAAGCCATTGGTTTAACATATAAGAAAACTTATCCGCCGGAATCTTTGAATTGGTATCAAACACCGCCACGTTTGCCAATGCATGTACCCCCGCATCCGTCCTGCTTGCGCCTATAACTTCTATTTCTTCATTCAATAATTTGCTTAATGTTTCGTTTAAAAGCTGCTCAATTGCAAGGGCATTGTCCTGCTTTTGCCAGCCGCTGTAATTTGTGCCGTCGTAGGCAACAATCAATCTTATTCTTTTCATTTTTATTCCCGAAATCAACCTTTAAACAGTTATTTAGCCATCATAAAGTTTAAGGCTTCTATATTTCTTGCCATAAGATCAAGGTCTATTATTATAACGAAATACAGCGCCAAAAAGGCATATGATAGTTTGTCCGAAAGTTTATATACAAGGGGTTTGAATTTTGTTCTTCCCTCGCCGCCTCTGTAGCATCTGGATTCCATGGCCGTTGCAAGCTCCGATGCTCTTCTGAATGCCGATATAAACAAAGGCACAATTACAGGTATCATGTTTTTAGCCTTTGCAATTATATTTCCGCTGTCAAAATCGGCTCCTCTTGCAGACTGAGCCTTCATGATTTTGTCCGCTTCTTCCACAAGTATGGGAATAAACCTTAACGCTATGGACATCATCATGGCTATTTCATGCACCGGTACTTTTATTTTTCTCATCCAAGAAAGGCCTTTTTCCAAGCCGGCAGTTAAGTCATTTGGCGTGGTTGTATAGGTTACGATGGAACAGCCCAAAACAATAAGCATAAGCCTTATAACGATAAATACCGCCCATTTAAGGCCTTCCGCCGATATTTTTATTATTCCGTATTCAAAATACATATGCTCGCCGTTTGTAAATATAATGTTGAAAACGGCACTTATTATCAGCAGTACAAGAATGAATTTCATTCCCTTTATCATGTATGAAAACGGCACTTTTGACATGCCTATGGTTATTCCTATAATGGCAATGGAAAAGATATAACTTAAAAATGAATTTACCAAAAACAATCCTACAACAAAAAGTAGTGTTGCAAGCAATTTCACTCTGGGATCTGTTTTATGAACTTTCGATTTGGTCGGATAATATTGTCCGAGTGTCATATCTCTTAACATTGTTTTTCCTTATTTAGGCAGTTTAATATTTCTTTTGTTGCCTCTTCAACGGTTATTATATCCGTGGATACCTCAAAGCCGTTTTCCTTTAATTTGTTCATTATATAGGTCATTGCAGGTGCTGCAAGCCCTATTTTTTCCAGCTCTTTGTAATGAGAGAATACTTTTTTCGGCTCATCGTCATACATAACGCTTCCGTCGTTCATTACAATGATTCTATCAACATATTCAGCCACATCTTCCATGCTGTGAGAAACCAAAATTACGGTGATTTTTACCTCTTCGTGAATTTGCTTTATCTGACTGAGTATAGAGTTTTTTGTCTTGGGATCCAAACCTGCAGTCGGTTCATCAAGTATAAGAACTTTTGGCTGCATTGCCATAACACCGGCAATCGCTACCCTTCTTTTTTCTCCGCCGGACAGTTCAAAAGGCGACATATTCCAATACTCTTCACCGATTCCCACAATCCTTAAGGCATTTTCGACTCTGGCCTTTATTTCTTCCTCCGAAAGGCCCTGATTTGTCGGGCCGAAAGAAACATCCTTAAAAACCGTCTCTTCAAAAAGCTGGTGTTCCGGATACTGAAATACAAGTCCAACATTACATCTTAGTTCTTTTAAATCGTAGCCCTTCTCGTATATGCTTCTTCCTTCAAAGATAACATCTCCGCTTGTTGCCTTAATAAGCCCGTTCATATGTTGAATCAGGGTTGATTTTCCGGAACCCGTATGCCCTATTAAGCCTATAAAGCTGTTTTCTTCTATATCCAAATTTATGTTTTTTAAAGCCCCCGTCTGCAAAGGTGTGCCCTTTGAATAGACATAGCTTAAATCTTTTAAACTTAAAAGCATTATCTTTTTAATCCCTTTAATCCTTTTACCAATTCATCATATGTTATTATGCCGTCTTCCAAATCAAGGCCTTCTTTTTTCAGCTCGTAGGCCAATTTGGTAACCGGCGGAAGTTCCAGACCCAAGTTAATAAGCTCTTCTGTTTTTGAAAAAACTTCTTTGGGCGTCCCGCTCATTGCGACTTTGCCATCATCCATTACAATAATCCTGTCGGCATCCACCGCTTCTTCCATATAATGAGTTATTAATATTATGCTTACATGTTCTTTTTTGTTCAGTTCCAAAACAGTCCTTATTACTTCCGCTCTGCCGCCCGGATCCAGCATTGCCGTCGGTTCGTCAAGAACTATGCATTTTGGCTTCATTGCAAGTACACCGGCAATTGCCACTCTTTGCTTTTGTCCGCCGGATAAATTATTTGGCGATTTTTCCCTAAGGTCAAGCATGTTTACCGCAATGAGGGCATCTTCCACTCTTTTATGCATTTCTTTACTTTCCACGCCGATGTTTTCCAAGGCAAAAGCCACATCTTCCTCAATGCTGTAACCGATAATTTGATTATCCGGATTTTGGAAAACCATTCCCGCTTCCTGTCTGATATTCCAAAGCTTTTTCTCATCTGCCGTGTCCATACCGTCTACAAATATTTTTCCTTTTGTGGGACGAAGTATTGCATTTATATGTTTGGCAAATGTTGATTTTCCCGATCCGTTATGGCCTACAATGGCCACAAACTCGCCTTGCTTAATATCTATATCCACGCCAATAAGCGCATGAGTTTTTTTGACTTCCTCTGCGCTCTCATCCATATATTCATATTCAAAAAATAAATTTTCTGATTTTACTATACTCATTTTTATCGAATTCCTTAATATTGCAAGAGTTATTATATATGATTTGTCCCTTATTTTCAACACAAAAGAGCAGCACCTACAAACTGTAAGTGCTGCTCTGACTCTTTAAATATTAATTAAATTATACTAACTCAAGTAATACTTCCATAGCTGCGTCACCTTTACGCTGACCAATCTTAACGATTCTTGTGTAACCACCGTTACGGTTAGCATATTTAGGTGCTACTTCATCAAATAATTTTGCAACCATGTCTACGTCTTTTCCGTCTTCTTTTACAGGATAGAGAACTTTAAGCATTTCTCTTCTTGCATGTAAACGTGATGGAGAGTCTTTTTTGATTTTTTTGTCAACTTCATCGAAAACTGTTACTTTCTTACCGTCAACAACTTCTTTAACTCTCTTGCCGTCTTTATCTTTGCGGGCAACTTTTGCTTTTACGGTTACTTCTTCAAAATTGTCTTTTTCTCTAACAGCAGCGGCAATTAAACCTTCAGCAACTCTGCGGATTTCTTTTGCTTTGCTTTCTGTTGTAACAATTTTTCCGTTGTATAATAAAGCAGTTACCTGGCCACGAATAAGCGCTTTACGCTGGCTTGCAGTTCTTCCAAGTTTTCTGTAACCTGCCATGTCTAAACCTCCTAATTGTTTTGAATATCAAAGGATTATTCTTCGCTTTCCTTTAATTTCAATCCAAGTTCTTTTAATTTCAAAAGGACTTCATCTAATGACTTACGTCCAAGGTTTCTTACTTTCATCATGTCTTCAGATGTTTTGTTGGTCAACTCTTCAACAGTGTTGATACCGGCTCTCTTAAGACAATTGTATGAACGAACAGATAATTCTAATTCATCTATGTTCATTTCCAAAACTTTAACGTTTTCATCGCTCTTTGTTTCAACCATAACATCTGCGGTCTCTGCGATTTCCGAAAGATTGATGAACAGACTTAAGTGTTCACTTAAAACTTTTGCTGCTAAGCTGACAGCTTCATCCGGATGTAATGTTCCGTTTGTGTATACATCTAATGTAAGCTTGTCAAAGTCAGTAATCTGACCTACACGAGTATTCTCGATTGAAAGGTTTACACGCTCAACAGGTGTGTAAATTGAATCAATTGAGATAACTCCGATTGGTAATTCATCGTTTTTGTTCTTGTCAGCGCTTACATATCCTCTACCTTTAGTGATAGTCAATTCCATGTATAATTTGCTGTCTGCTCCACCGTTAAGTGTAGCAATTACCAAATCAGGATTTAATATTTCAATGTCTGAGTCAGCGTGAATGTCAGCAGCTGTTACAACGCCTTCACCTGTAAATTCGATGTAAGCTACTTTCGGATCATCTGATTCGCTGTTGTTGCGGATTGCCAAAGATTTGATGTTCATGATAATTTCCGTAACATCTTCTTTAACGCCCGGTATTGATGAGAATTCGTGTAAAACGCCATCAATTTTAACCTGACTTACAGCAGCACCCGGTAAAGATGAAAGCATAATTCTTCTTAAAGAATTACCCAATGTTGTACCATAACCTCTTTCCAAAGGTTCTACAACAAATCTTCCGTATCTTTTATCTTCTGAAATTTCAGCTGTCTCAATATTTGGCTTTTGAAAATCGAACACTACTTAGCCCCTCCTTCATTCTTTATTATGTGCTAGCCGCATTTATTATCTTGAATATAACTCGACGATTAACACTTCGTTTACAGGTACATCGATGTTTTCTCTTAAAGGTAACTCTTTAACCGTACCTTTGAAGTTTTCCTGGTCAACATCAAGCCATGAAGGAATCAATCTTGATCCTGTAACTTCCATGATTTCTTTAAATCTTGTCATTGACTTGCTGTTTTCTTTAATTTCGATTACATCGCCTGCTTTAACTAAGTATGAAGGAATGTTTACACATTTACCGTTTACTAAAACATGCTTGTGATCAACAACCTGTCTTGATTCTCTTCTTGTTCTTGCAAATCCCATACGGAAAATTACATTGTCAAGTCTTGTTTCAAGCATTGTCATAAGGTTTTCACCTGTCTGACCTTTTTGACGTTTAGCTTTTTCATAGTAATTTCTGAATGGTTTTTCAAGTACGCCGTAGATAAATTTAGCTTTCTGTTTTTCTCTTAACTGAAGACCATATTCACTAATTTTCTTGTTGGCTCTTTTTGATTCTCTTTTTGATTTTTTATCTATTCCTAAATAAATTGGATCTAATCCAAGTGATCTGCATCTTTTAAGAACAGGAACTCTATTTACTGCCATCTAAATTGCACCTCCTATCAGACTCTTCTACGTTTTGGTGGACGACATCCGTTATGTGGAACCGGTGTCACGTCCCTAATACTTGTTACTTCAAGTCCACATGCCTGCAATGCACGGATAGCTGCTTCTCTTCCTGATCCCGGACCTTTTACGAAAACATCAACTGTTTTGAGTCCGTGTACCAAAGCTGCTTTTGTAGCAGTTTCAGCCGCCATTTGAGCTGCATAAGGTGTAGATTTCCTTGAACCTCTAAATCCAAGACCACCGGCACTAGCCCATGATAAAGCATTTCCTTCAGTATCTGTAAGTGTAACAATTGTGTTGTTAAAAGATGACTGAATATGTGCCTGTCCTCGTTCAACGTTTTTCTTAACGCGCTTTTTTGTCACTTTTTTTGTAACTTTTTTAGCCATTTTTAAAACTAACCTTTCCTTATTGTTATTTCTTGTTTACGTGTTTCTAAAAAAATGTGCTTACGCACGACAACACTGTTGCCCGAATAAAACTAACAATTATTTTTTCTTGTTTGCAACAGTTCTCTTAGGACCTTTTCTTGTTCTTGCATTGGTCTTTGTTTTCTGACCGCGAACAGGGAGTCCTTTTCTATGGCGGATGCCTCTATAACATCCTATTTCTTGTAATCGCTTAATATTAAGAGCGATTTCTCTTCTCAATTCACCTTCAACTGTGTAAGATTCTTCGATGATTGCAGCAAGTTTTTTAACTTCATCATCTGTTAAATCTCTAACGCGTGTATCTGGGTTTACACCGGCTTCTGCCAAAATCTTCTTTGAGCTTTCAACACCAATACCGTAAATGTATGTTAAGCCGATTTCAACACGCTTGTCTCTTGGTAAATCAACACCGGAAATACGAGCCATTTGTATTACCTCCATTAGTATTTTATTAATATTTTAAACAGCAAAAATAAATTTACTGCCAGCCGCCTTTGCTACATGCAAAAAACAAGGTATTAGCCCTGTCTCTGCTTATGTTTTGGGTTTTCACAGATTATTCTGATACTACCTTTTCTTTTGATAACTTTGCATTTTTCGCAAATTGGTTTAACTGATGATCTAACCTTCACAGTAAATCCTCCTTTCAGAAAAAGTCCACATTGCATTATATCACTATCAAATTCAATATGCAAGCAAAACTTATTTGTCTCGCCAAATAATTCTTCCTTTTGAAAGATCGTAAGGCGATAATTCTATTGTTACTTTGTCTCCAGGCAAGATTCGAATGTAGTTCATACGAAGCTTTCCACTGATATGTGCCAATACTCTGTGTCCATTTTCAAGCTCAACCTGAAACATGGCATTAGGTAATTTTTCAACAACTGTTCCTTCAATTTCAATAACGTCAGCTTTTGACATTTATACTTCCTCCAAAATTTTGGTGTGCTTATAACACTTTATTGCGTATTTTATTTCCTCGTCGGTTACTTTTTGTTTTGCTTCAAGCTTTTTCTTTAAAGCTTCATCACAGTAATTAATCCATGAAACATGTTTTACGTTTTTAACTTTTGGATTCTCCTGTGTTTTTTGCTTTCCGTCCGCCAAGATAAGCCGTCCGGCGCTTTTATCGATTATCAGATATATTGTTCCGATATCGTGACCTGCTTTGGAAAATACAAACGAACCAATCTCGTAACGTTCCATACGCACCTCATTAAAGTGATAAAATCTCAGGTTCACCTGTAGTAATTAAAATAGTGTTTTCGTAATGTGCCGATAATGATTCATCTTCCGTTACAACGGTCCAATCATCATCCAGCCAGCATACGTCCGGGCGTCCTATGTTTACCATTGGTTCAACGGCCAATGTCATTCCCGGTTGAAGCAAGATACCTTTTCTCTTTGTTACAAAGTTAGGTATCTGAGGATCTTCGTGCAAGTTTTGGCCGATTCCGTGACCAACCAAATCTCTTACAACTCCGTATCCGAAACTTTCGCAATAATGGCCGATTGCATTGGAAATATCATGAAGATGATTTCCGGCCTTTGCAAACTTTATTCCTTCAAAAAAACTATCTTTGGTAACCTTAATCAGTTGCTCAGCTTCTTTACTGATTTTTCCGACGCCGTATGTTCTTGCAGCGTCCGAGTGATATCCTTTATGAATTACTCCTGCGTCAAGACTAACAATATCGCCTTCATAAAGTACTCTCTCACTTGACGGTATTCCGTGTACAACTTCGTCATTCACGGATACGCATATCGAAGCCGGATATCCATTGTAGTTCAAAAAAGAAGGTATGCAACCATGTTTCTTGATAAGTTCGTAACCGAACTTATCAATATCCTTGGTTGTAATGCCCGGCTTTATTTCTTCAGCCAACCTATTATGAACATCAGCCAATATTTTTCCGGATTCTCTCATTAATGCAATTTCTCTCTCGGATTTTATTGTTACTGACATATCACTTAAGCTCCTAATAATTTTACAATGGCATCAAATACGTCATTCATATCCATTGTTCCGTCGATTTCAACTTCGGCATTTTTTGCTTTGTAGTATTTAATCAACGGTTCTGTCTGTTCATGGTAAACTTCTAATCTTTTCTTAACCGTTTCCGGTTTATCATCATCACGAAGAATGAGGCTTTCACCGCATTTATCGCATACACCTTCTTTTTTAGGTGGAATGTTTACAATGTGATAAGTTGCACCGCAAGCTACACATGCTCTTCTTCCGCCCATACGGTCGATGATATTCTGATCAGGTACTTCAATGTTGATAGCATAATCAACTTTGTCACCTGTTTTTGCAAGTGCTGCATCAAGACTTTCGGCTTGAGGAATTGTTCTTGGGAAACCGTCAAGTACGTAACCGTTCTTGCAGTCTGCCTGACCAACTCTGTCTACTACCAAATCCACAACCAATTCATCCGGAACAAGTCCGCCTGCATCCATGTAAGATTTGGCTTTCTTTCCAAGCTCTGTTCCCTCTTTAATGTTTGCTCTGAAAATATCACCTGTTGAGATATGAGGGATATTGTATTTCTCAGCAATCATTTTTGCCTGAGTGCCTTTTCCGGCACCCGGTGCGCCTAACATGATTAATTTCATTTCATTTTCCTCCTACACTAGTCGTTGAGGAATCCCTTGTAATTTCTTACAAGCATCATTGACTCAACCTGTTTAAGTGTTTCAACTACAACACCAACGATAATGATAATTGATGTTCCACCAAATGATAATGATGCGCCAAACCAACCCGAAACCGCGATTGGAATAAGGGCTACTATTAAAAGTCCTATAGCACCTATAAAGATTATTCTATTTAAAATTGTTGTTATATAATCCTGTGTCGGTTTACCCGGTCTGATACCCGGAATAAAACCACCCTGTTTCTTCATATTATTTGCTACTTCCATAGGATTAAACGTTATGGATGTGTAGAAATATGCGAAGAATACTACTAAAAGTACGTAAGCTATAAGTCCCAACGAATAGATTGGGTAATCCGGATTAACCCAATACTTTGAGTTAAAGAAGTTAACCCAGCTTCCCGGATTGTCGGAAACGAAGCTTGCAATAAGCGGTGGGAACTGCAATAACGATGAAGCAAAGATTACAGGGATAACGCCTGATGTGTTTACTTTAATCGGAATATGTGTGTTCTGACCACCCATGGTTTTTCTACCAATTACTTTTTTAGCATATTGTACGGATATTCTTCTTTCGCCACCCTGAAGGTAAACGATAAATACGATAACCGCAATAACAACCGCTGCGATTATTACGATGGCAAGGATCTTTGGACCCATATCTTTGCCTGCAATAAAATCTCTGTATAATCCGTAGAATGTGCCCGGCATACCGGAAATAATGTTGAAGAGAAGTATCATTGAGATACCGTTACCAATACCCTTTTCTGTTATTCTTTCACCAAGCCACATACAAACGACCGCACCTGCAGTCATAACAAATACTGAGACTATTATTGTCCATACATACTGACCCGTGCCCATTGCGGACACATCGCCGAATACACCCTGATTACCGAAACCAATTGAATAAGCCAAACCTTCAACAACAGCTAAGATGATTGTAAGGTAACGAGTAATTTTTTGAATTTTCTTTCTACCCGTCTCGCCATCTTTCTGCATTTCTTCAAGACGAGGAATAGCTATTGTCAATAACTGTATGATGATGGATGCTGTAATGTATGTTGTAATATTTAATGCAAAGATCGACATCGTGCTGAATGAGCTACCTGTCATGGCATCCAAAAACGAGAATGCTCCTGTGGATATACCGCTCATTACACTTTCAATGACTGTGGAGTCAGTTCCCGGAATAGGAATCTGACAACCAAGTCTTGCTATTACCAAAATAAAGAATGTAAATAATATTCTTTTTCTGATTTCTTTTACCTTAAATGCATTAACAACAGTCTGCAGCATTAGATCACCTCACAAGTTCCACCGGCAGCTTCGATTTTAGCTTTTGCAGATTCACTTACTGCATTAACTTTAACGTTAAGCTTTTTGGTTAATTCTCCCTTACCAAGGATTTTTACGCCATCCTGTGGGTTTTTAATAACACCTGATTCGATGAGCATTTCAACTGTTACGTCTGTACCGTTGTCAAATCTCTCCAATGCCGAAACATTGATTGCAACGATATCCTTTGTATTTCTATTTGTAAAGCCTCTCTTAGGAATTCTTCTGTAGAGTGGCATCTGACCACCTTCGAATCCAATACGAGGAGCTCCTGAACGAGCCTTCTGACCCTTATGTCCTTTACCAGCTGTTTTGCCGTTTCCCGAACCATGTCCACGGCCTCTTCTGAAATTGTTGCTCTGTTTTGAGCCTTCAGCTGCATGTAAATTAGATAAGTCCATCTTTAGCACCTCCTTATCGGTCTATTATATTTCTTCAACTTTAACTAAATGTCTTACATGCCAAACCATGCCTCTTACAGCATCGTTATCAGGAAGTTCGACAGTTTTGTTAAGTTTCTTAAGTCCTAAAGCTTCAACTGTAGCTTTCTGCTTTGGAATAGCACCTATAGGAGATTTTACTAATGTAATTTTTAATTTGTTTGCCATTTTCTCACCCTCCTATTATGCAAGTACTTCTTCAACTGATTTACCGCGGTTTTTAGCAACCTGTTCAGGTGTTTTAAGCTGTGATAAACCATCGATTGTTGCAAGTACAACGTTCTGTTTATTGTTTGATCCTAAAGATTTTGTACGAATATTTCTGATTCCCGCAAGCTCAAGTACGTTACGAGCAGGACCGCCTGCGATAACACCGGTACCTTCAGGAGCCTTCTTGAGTAATACTGTTGAGCCGCCGAATTTTCCGAGGAAATCATGAGGAATACTTGAAGCTGCATCAAGTGGTACTTCGATGAGCTTTTTCATAGCATCTTCTTTTCCTTTGCGGATAGCTTCAGGAATTTCAGCTGCTTTTCCAAGTCCTACACCAACGTGTCCATTGCCGTCACCAACAACTACCAAAGCTGAGAAACGCATATTACGTCCACCTTTAACAACCTTAGTTACACGTTTGATAGTTACAACCTTTTCCTGTAATTCAAACTGACTGGCATCAATGATTGTTCGATTCATGTTTCTTCCTCCTTACCCTAGAAATTAAGTCCAGCTTCACGAGCTGCTTCTGCTAATGCCTGTACTTTTCCCTGGTAGATGAAGCCGCCTCTATCGAATACTACTTCATTAATACCTTTTTCTAATGCTTTCTTTGCGATTACTTTTCCTAAGTATGCTGCTGCATCAACGTTATTTGTCTTCTCTAATTCTGCTTTAACGTCTTTCTGAACTGTTGAAGCTGAAACTAAAGTATTTCCGGCAACATCGTCAATAATTTGAGCATACATATGATTATTACTTCTAAACACAGCAAGACGAGGTCTCTCGGCTGTACCGCTGAAACGATTGCGTAATCTTCTATGTTTATTTAAGCGAACTTCGCTTCTTGATTTTTTACTAACCATTTTCGTCACTCCTTTAATTATTTCTTACCAGTCTTACCAACTTTACGTCTAATAACTTCATCAGCATACTTAATACCTTTA
>SVDN01000039.1 GCA_015057825.1 Lachnospiraceae bacterium | reverse complement strand
CCGGAAGGTGTTCACTTTCAACCCACTATGGCCTCAGGCCGGAACGAGAGGGGTTGCATCTCGTTTTACAGGTGACGGGTCATGGAAGTAAGGCGTTTCCTATATAACAGACAAGATAGTGAAAAAATTGTTTAAGTAAAGAATGTTAAAGATTTTAGTTAAACTTATGGTAGATAAAAACTGTATTTCCAAGTATAATTGTTAAAGAGACAATGTAAGGGGATTTTGTTTTGGGAATTTTAAGCTTTTTTAACAACAATGACACTGATGGAAAGTCGGTGCAAGATAATAAAAACTATATAACTGAAACTGATGATTTAATAAATGAATCTGTCGAAGCTGCAAGTATAGATGAACCGCTTGAGTCTTCGAAAGCCGAAACAGTAGAAGAATCGCTTAATGACGAAGTCTTCGAATACGAACTGGAAAAGCCTGTTAAGCCCGATGGCTTTTATATTGCCGAAGAAGGCGAAAAACTAGCGGGCACCGGTTTGTTTGGTGATGTTGATAAATTGAATGTTTCGGGAGCTGATGAAAGATTACATAATTGTGAAGCCGATTTTGAAGAAGATGAATTGCTTTCTTCGTCTGCATCAGATGTCGGAAAAAGCGGCTTTTTTGCAAAGCTTGCATCACATAAAATTGCTACGTCTATCATTGGCGTTGTGGCAGTTACCCTTGTCAGTGCAGGCATTATTATCGGCATCAACCTTCACAACAGAAATCAAAGTGCTTTCGCACAGACCAATAATGCCACCACAACTGTTGATTTTCAAACAATCGCTCAGCCTACCAATCCTGCGGTTGACCTAACCGCCGAGGAAGAGTTTGTGCTGGTGGATCCGGCGGAGTATGCGGCTGAGGATGTTAATCCCGGCAACGATTCGGCGGGATATGGTGAGGAATACTATGTGGATTACTATGAGCCGCCTGCAGGTACATACTTTGGTATAGATGTTTCCAAATGGCAAGGCTACATCGATTGGAATCAGGTTGCGGCAAGCGGCGTTAAGTTTGCTTTTGTCCGCGTGGGCTATCGCGGTTGGGGCACGGGAACCTTGGTCCCGGATGAAACCGCCATTCAAAATTTACAAGGCGCATCTGCAGCCGGCATTAATGTTGGTGTTTATTTTTACTCAACTGCCTGCAATTACGAAGAGGGCGTACAAGAGGGTAAGTGGGTTTGCCAATTTATAAGAGGCTATAATGTTACATATCCGGTGGTTTGTGACTACGAGGATTTTGTTATAGAAGGTCATAGAAGTTATTACACGGATAATAATTCCAGAACACAAGCCATTCGAGGCTTTTTGGATGCGGTTTCCGCACATGGATATCAAGGCATGGTTTATGCAAGCAAATCCCACCTTACATCCAGCATTAACACGGCTAGCTTGACGGCAGCAGGTTACAAGGTTTGGGTAGCGCATTATCCAAGTCCGCCATATCCGGAAACATCACATACATCCTACAATGCTACAAGCTACAATGTATGGCAGTACACGGATAAGGGGATTTTGCCGGGTATAAGCGGCTATGTAGATCTAGACTTTGCCTACTATGGTTCTGCGGCTGACGATTTACTTAAAGAGACCACTACAACCCAGGCTCCTACGACTCCGCCGCAAACAACAACCACAACGGCGCCGGAGACTACCACTACGACTAAGACTCCGGAAACATCGTCAGAGGATACATCCGCCAATCCAAACGCCGGTCAAAACAATAATTCCGAAACTACATCTAACTAATACTTATATTTGATGGGGCATTTCGGCAATATTGATTATTGAATTATTTATGCTTGAAGCATATTTGATTAAATATATATTTTTTAAGATTTAACAATAATCTTATTAATCCAAAATAAATTACGAGAAAGACGAAACCAACATGACAAGAGAGATTTCAATTCAATCAATTCTGATAGGGATGCTTAAAAAATGGCTTTTGCTTTTGATAGTTTTTATCATTTTTGCAGGTCTTGCTTTAGGCTACAATGTTTACAAGGCAAGAGGCGAGGCTCGTACGGCTAACGCCAAGACCGTGGCTACCGACGAAGGCACGGTGGAGCAGACCGTTACCACAAAAGCCGGTGCTGTGCTTACCGTTAGTCAGCTCAACAGAGCCATTCACAACCTTCAGCAGCAGGCCGAATACTACGAAAACTACTTAAGCAATTCCTACAAGATGCAGGGTAGCAACAGCAGACAGACAACCACACGCATCTATATTGTTTCTACCGACGCAAAAGACGCCCAAGAAACAAGACTTTTGGTTGATACCATCGCTCTTGCTCTTCAAAATGATGTTTATTCAATTGATTTTATAGATAGCCTTGCAAACAATATTCAGGGTTTGAAAAAGGATTTTCTTAATGAGGTTATTTCGGTTGCCAGTGTCAACGGTTGCGTTCAGATTAGCGTTTCTTACCTTGATGACTCTATGCGTTCTCAGGTCATGAGCTTGGTTAGCCAACGCATTGAAGCCACTGCCGAAAAACTAAAGGCAGGCCTTGGTGATTTTGACTTCAAATTACTCAGTGAAACTCAAAGTGAACGTGTGGAAGCCGAAATGTCCAAGTCTCAGGTTGATATTTACACAGCCCTTCAAAATACTTTGACTCAGATTACGGAATATACGAACCTTGCATTAACCGTTGAAGATAAATCCATGGTTGGTGTTATAGATGAAAATCAGGCTGTGTCAGCAGATTCAAACAGCTCTGAGCAGGACTCTAAAGCAGGCGTTAACGATACATATTCTTGGCGCGACATGCTTGGCAAAAAAGAAATCGCAATTTCCGTGGCAGTTGGAATCGTTATGGCTTTGATTGTGGGCTTTGTCTATGTTGCCTACGGCGCAAGAAAAATCCTTAGTGTATACGATGTTTTGGATGTCAGCACAAAGGATGTTGCAATAGCCGTAACTTCTGCCAAAGCAGGCGCTTTGGACAAGTCTTCTTTAAAGAAATGTCCGGGCATTGACGACGAAATGACTTATGTAAGAATCATAAAAACCGTACAAAACTTTGGCTCTAAGCGTCTTCTTATTGACCTTGGCGAAAACGAGCTCGATGCGGATACACTTTCAAAAATCAAAGAAGCTTTTGCAGGCAAAGGCCTTGATATTGTTGTATCATCCGACTTTGCAAAACGCGCCGATTTCGTAAGCGCATGGACCAAGGAAGATGCGTGTCTTGTCCTTAGTCGCATTGGCAAAACCTTAAGAAAAGAGCTTTTTGAGCGCGTGGTTCAATACAACGAAGCGGGTGTGGAAGTAATCGGAAATATTGTTTTGGCTTAATTGTTTGAACTTTTAAATATTGATTAACTTGAAATAACAGACTCTGATTAGAAATTATGTAAACCACATAGATTATAAATGGATACAGAAACAAGAGTCACACAAAAAGGGAGAATAGAAGATATAGATGAGATCAATCATTATCGAAAACAAAAAAGTATTTACGGAAAAACTGTTCATAGGAAATGACTTTGACAACTTTCTTGTTTCCGATGCTGAAATCTGCATGGGAAATAGCTTCAATATCTCAGGAAAAATCAACAAATCCTTTTATTCGGAAGAAGAGTTTGAAGCCTTGACCGAGAAGGGTTATGTAAACTGGGCCCATATAAAGCCTATTTGCTTTGATATAATAAAGGGCAAGAAAACTCCGACCAAATTCAAGATGGTCTTCCTTCTTTCGAAAGAAAACCTGGCAAAGACCCTTGAAAGTTCGGGGCTTTCTTACACGACGGAAGATGTAAATGCCCTGTTTATAAATGTTCGCTACGAAGGTGATGTACTTGTCTGCACAACGGGACTTTCCATGAAAACCTTCACTTTAGACAAATCCTTGGAAGAATACTGGGATAACACGGTACAGAAGTTTGTGGATATGAAATTTTAGTTTACGGAATAATAAAACCGACGGTTTACCGTCGGTTTTAAAATGTCTATTTTTAACTTGTTACATCATCAAACATAGAGTAGAACAGCGCGATGGCCGGATTGTAATTATCTTTCAACCATACCATTGCATAGTCGAGATTGTGCAATTCCTCAACTCTTATGAAATCAACATATGCACTGTCCTTTAAATAATGCTCGCTGGAATTTGCGGCAACACCAAGCCCCGCTTCAACCCAAAGCATCTTGGTTTCGTAGTCCGGAGCCATTCTTGTTTTTGGCTCAAAACCTGCTATTCTGCAACTTTCCAAAAATAACTCGTTAATATGAGGAGAATCTTCCGATAAAATAAAGCATTCCTCTTTAAGATCGCTCATTTTGTAGGTCTTTCCCGCGTCAAATCCGTCCTTGGACGGTACGGCAAGAAAACTTTCAACATCATAAACTACCTCATATATAAGAGAATTCTTATTTTCTATAGCATCCACAACAGTAAAGCATACATCGCTTTCTCCGCGCTCCACGCTTCCGAGCATATCCGCAAAAGTGCAACATTTAAGAGTGATATCTATACTTGGATATTTTTCCTGAAAACGGTTAATGCATTCAAAAGTGGTACTGTCCATACAACATCCGTTAAGAGTACTGATTACAAGCTTGCCTTCGTCTCCGCGGCTGATACAGCGGGTTTTGTTAAGAAGATCGCGATAGTCCTGTCTTATTTTTTTTAGTCCGTTGTAAAGAGCAAGCCCCGCAGGTGTGACTCTCAGTCCGTTCTGTTTGCTTCGCCAAAACAAAGTATAGCCCAGCTCGTCTTCAAAAGAAGCGATGTTTCGGCTGAAGGCCGGTTGCGTGATGTGAACGTTTTGTGCGGCCGTCGTGAAGTTGAGTGTTTCCATGGCCGCAAAAAAACACTCCAAGTGCATACTGTTCATATAAACTGTTTCTCCCTAATATATAGATGACAGGGTCTTAAATCATTTATCCGTTTCAAGCTTGCTTGAAAATGGATAAATGATTTTAAGACCCGCCGAAATATGAGGATAAAAGTGCGATATTTCGCACGATATCCGAATATTTTGTAGGATTGTGGGAGTGCGTAGCACGGAACAATCCGTGTTATCTAATATCATTCATCCCACATTTTAAAATTCAAATTTATTATAACATATGTGCGCGTAAGTAGTCGCCGTCGTAGTGGCTGAGTGCTGCAGGTGGTACGTCAAACATTGATTTGCAGCCTGTCTGACCATCTTTGTTCATTTTTACTGCGGCACGTGCGCATGCTGCAAGTACACCTGTTGTAAATTCAGGATTTGAGTCGAGTTTTAAGCTGTATTCAATAGTGTGTTTGTGTTCGTTGTTCCAACCTGTCTGACCTGTTCTGATAACGAATCCGCCGTGAGGAATGCCTGCATGATCGCGGTCCAATTCTTCTTTTGTGATAAAGTGAACCGTTGTATCGTAATCAGCAAAATAGTTTGGCATTTCTTTGATTTCTTTTTCGATTCTTGCTTTGTCTGCGCCTTCTTCCGCAACTACGAAGCATTCGCGTGTGTGTTTTTCACGTGTTGAAAGCTCAGGATTAGATCCCGAACGAACAGCTTCAAGTGCAGCTTCAACAGGAATTGTGTACTGTCTGGCATCAACAACACCTTCAATACGTCTGATTGCATCAGAATGTCCCTGGCTTACGCCTTTGCCCCAAAATGTGTAATCTTTGCCGTCAGGCAAGATGCAATTTGCATAAAGTCTGTTAAGCGAGAACATTCCCGGATCCCATCCGCAAGAAATGATTGCAACATTGCCGCCGGCTTTTGCAGCAGCGTCAACATTTGCAAAGTGTTCAGGCACTTTTGCATGTGTATCGAAACTATCGATAACATTGAAATCTTTTGCAAGTTCCGGTGTAATCTTTGGAAGGTCTGTTGCAGAACCGCCGCAGATTATAAGTACATCAAGCTTGCCTTTGAAATCTTTTATTTCATTATAAGAATAAACTTTTACGCCTTCTGTTTTGATTGAGATAGAAGCCGGATCACGACGTGTAAATACTGCGCCGAGCTCCATATCAGGATTTTTTGCGATGGCACATTCCACACCGCGACCAAGGTTACCGTAACCTACAATACCGATTTTAATGCTCATTTTAAACCTCTTTTCCGACATGCTGCAAGGTTTTGAATTGTTGTTTTGTGCTAAGTTATTAAAAAATGATTTGCAAAACAAATTTGATTAACATGCTTCATGTCTTTCATTATTATATGTATTGTTTATTTAGAAAAGTCTTGTTATATGATTTGAAAACCTCTGTAAATAATTAAAGGAAATCAATTTCGAACCCTAAAAAATATAATAAATCTAAAAAACCTATTTGTAAAGTAGTTTAAATAATGCATGCTTTTGTGCTGCTTCGGCCTATTATTATGATAATTGTTGATTTGGGCCGAAATATTTCCGCGAAGAACCCAAAACAAAATAAATTTTCGGCTAAGAGAGCCTAAAAAGTGCGGCTTTAGCCTAAATAATCCCGAATAAAACCCAAAGCAAGCTAAATTTTCGGCTAAGAGAGCCTAAAAAATGCGGCTTTAGCCTAAATAATCCCGAATAAAACCTAAAACAAACTAAAATATCGGCTAAGAGGGTGCCAAAACAGTTGCCTTAGCCAAAGTCTACAATCACACACAAGCCGCAGGCCACAAAGCAAGTTATAGCAACCGGCATACTTAAGCAAACAAATCCGCCGCATTTTCTCCACAAATCCACATCAAATAAAAATATCTCATAACATCATAACTTCTTATAAATCCAAAAATATAACCTCATAATTTTAAAGCATTTCAAATTAAATCTTCCATCTGATAAATTAAAGTTAACAATAAGAAAGGAGAATTTTTTTATATGGAGAAATTCAAACAGGCAGTTAATCCTTTTGCAGCAGTACCCTTCGCTGAAAAAGGAAAAATCTTAACAAAAGCTGCAGGTCCGGAAGATGTCGGAACATGTGTATTACTCGACGGCACAGGTTATGTTTGCGACGTTAACTTTATTCCGGGCGTAAACATTGCCATGCTCGATTGGTGGTTTGTATGGCGCGGTCTTAAACGCGAGAATTACACAAATCTCGACCCTAAAGAAAATCTTGGCGCTCAGTCAATGCAAGTAGGCAAATCCCTCGATGAAGACCTTGACATTCATGAAAGACTTTGGGACACAACTCAGGAAATCGTAAAACTTGGCGAGATGGGTCCCGTAACAACTTATCAGAACTTCAAATGCCCGACAGATATCGGCTTTGACACATCTGCCCTTAAAGATGGCGAAGAACTTATCTGCTACAGAACATTTGACCAGGGTGAACCACCTATGGCAGGTCCTGATGGTTTCGTAGCTCACATCTTAAAAGAAAAAGATGGCGGAGTTGAAGTTACAACATATCAGTGGATTGGTTGGACAATGATGTATGGACTTCCAAGAAAAGCACTTCCTGATGGATTCTTCATGCCACCTGTTTTACCGGTTGGATATATCGCAAAGAATACTATGGAATTTGTAAAACTTGGACAGGTTCTTCCAAAACTTTATGAAGAGAACGGAGGTAAGTTGCAGTGATAAATACAAAACACGTTATCAATTTTAACCCTGAGAACTGCGTTGGTTGTAAAATGTGCTACAAAGCCTGTTTTATAGACGTAATCAGCTGGGATGAAGAAAACAAGAAACCTGTATTTAAATACGTATCCGAATGCGAACACTGCAATTACTGCGAAGTATCCTGCAAACGCGGATGTATCGAAGTTATACCTGATTTCGCAAGCCAGAAATTCAGACAGTCATTCGATATTTATAGATAATCTTTTCACAGGTTTAATAAAAATAATTGCCCATAGACAGTTAACATAAATGGTTATCGACGGGACTAAAGAGCAATCATCTTATGAAAACAAGTTAAAGGCAACATATATTATAAGGAGGAACAATGAAACAGTTCGATATTAAAGAAATAAATGAACAAGCGGACATTATCGTTGTTGGTGGCGGTATCGCAGGTTTAACTGCTGCTGTTGCTGCCAAAGAGAAAAATCCCGATGCTGATGTTTTGATCGTTGAAAAACAGACAACAGGATTCGGCGGTAAAGCCAACAAAGGTGGCGGTGTGTTACAGTACTTCGATCTTGAACACATGACACCGGAAGATTTTGTTCAGTATCATGCACATTCTGTTGGTTGTTATCTTGGCGACCAGAATGTAATGAAAAAATACGTTGCAATGAACAACGAAATGTTAGACCGTATGGATGGATGGGGAGTTGAAATTCCTAAAAAACGTATCCCTACAGGTCCTATGACATATATGGTGGGTATTGACCTTAATGTTACGGTCAATATGCGTAAGACAGCTACAAAACTTGGTGTTCGTATCATTGATAAAGTTACAATCTGTGACTTCTTAACAAACGGTGATACTATCCAGGGTGCTGTAGGTTACAGCATTGTAGATGGTACATTCTACACATTCAAAGCAAAAGCTTTCGTCCTTGCTACAGGTAGCCAGGATTACAAATTTGCTCCTATGTGGAGTAACGGCCGTGGCGATGGTATCGCTGCAGCATATCGTGCAGGTGCACAACTTAGAAACGTAGAGTTCGGTAACTTCTCACAGCTTTACAAGAAAAACACATTCCAGGAAGACGTTTTCTGCGATAACAGCATGTACAACGCTCTCGGCCAGAATGTAACAAAGAACTTCCGTCGTTTCCCTGAAGCTGACGTTTCGGCTACAGCTCTTCGTGAGTGGTACGAGCAGATGTCACAGGGTAAAGGACCTATCACTGTTCATGTTAAAATGCGTGACGAAGAAGGCTTAACAAAGATTTGGGATCGTCCTTACGGTATGCCGTTCTGGAAAGCAGATATCGGTAAAGCTGCCGGAAAAGACCCTGAATTCGAAATGGTTCCGGGCTTCGTTGGTGAAATGTCACCTATCCGTGTTAACGAAAACATGGAAACATCACTTAAAGGCTTCTATGCTGCAGGCGATGTAAGCTACGCAGGTAGCGCTGCCCCTGGTGCGGTTCCGGCTCCTCCGGGACGTAACAGAGGTTCAGGTATCTTAAATGCTGTATTTGCAGGTATCGTAAGTGGTGAAAACGCAGCTGAATATATCAAAGGCGCTGCAGATCCTACTATCGATGATGCAAAAGTTAAAGAACTTAAAGATGCAGCTTATGCACCTATCTACAGAGAAGAAGGTGTATTACCTGAAGAAGTAATCGGTAACGTTCAGGATATCTTATGTCCTGTTGAAAACAGTATCTATATGTCAGAGAGCCGTTTGAACATTGCTCTTAAGAAACTTGCTAAAGCTAAAGAAAAAGTTGCAAAACTTAAAGCTGATGATTTCCATCAGATGCTTTACGCTCACGAAGCAGAGTCTATGGTACTTTGCGCTGAACTCTTCCTTAGAGCGGCTCTTCTCAGAAAAGAATCACGTGGTTGGTTCTTAAGAGAAGATTATCCGATGATGGATAACGAAAACTGGCTTGATTGGATTATTGTTACAAATAAAAACGGTGAAATGAACTTCGATAAAGAAAGAGTACCTATCGAAACTTACGACGTTCAGCCACCAAAGTTTAACTAGGAGGAATTTTTATTATGGCAAACAGAGTTTGTGAAGCACTTGGAATTGAATATCCTATTATCCAGGGTGCAATGGCATGGACATCTATGGCACCACTCGTAGCTGCGGTTTCGGAAGCAGGCGGTCTTGGTGTACTTGGTAGTGGTTTTATGCCAAAACCTATTATTTTAGAGCAGATGGCAGCTGTTAGAAGCATGACTTCTAAACCTTTCGCAGCTAACCTTTTCCTTGATCCGGGCGCTGAACTTGAAGAAGGAATCTCTGCAATCTTGGAAGGAAAACCTGCTGTAGCATATGTTGACAGCCTTAACCTTCTTGAATATGAATTCACAAAGAAACATTATGATATTTTCCACGAAGCAGGTATCAAAGTAGTTGCTAAAGTTAACTACCTTGAAGATGCACTTGTTGCTGAAAAAGCAGGCGCTGATGTTATCATCGCTAAAGGTGTTGAAGGTGGCGGACATTGTACAAAAGTCGGCGGACGTATCCTTCTTGCCGAAATCTGCGAAAATGTTAAGACAGTTCCTGTTGTTGCTTCAGGCGGTATCGCTACACCAAGACAGGCTGCAGGTTGTACTGTAGTTGGTGCCGAAGGTGTAGAAATGGGTACAATCTTCATGGCTTCACAGGAATGCCCTGTACATATCAACGTTAAGAATGCAGTTGTTAAAGCTACAGACAGAGATATCGTTGCTTGCGGCGCTTCAACAGGCGAACCAAGCTGGCAGATCAGAAACAAACTTGCTGAAACACTTCTTAAGATCGATGCTGACAATCCATGGGATAAGGCAGCTGATATGATTAGAGAAGCTTCACAGGGTTCACTCAGAATCGCTTCACTTGAAGGTGAAGTTGAAGAACACGGTGCAGTACTTTCAGGTCAGGTTTGCGGTCTTATCCACGAAATCAAATCCTGCAAAGAAATCGTTGTTGATTTCACAAAAGAGTGGGAAAACTGCTTAAAGAAAACATATTCTGTTTTCTAAGATATAGTGGTTTGATATCATATATCAAGTTAAATATTTTAGGTAATTTTAGTATGCAAAGTTAGAAATTCCTGCCTGTGTTTTATTGCAAGGTAGCACAGGCAGGATTCTATAAAATTTAAGTATTATAAAAGAGAGGTAATGTAAAAAATGGACAACGCTATGAACTCTCCGGCAAATCAGTATACACCGGGAAGAAAGAAAGCAATTCTCGTTGCTATCACAATTTGTATGTTCGTACTTGGTTTCAGTATGTTCAAGCTCTTACCTATGGAAGCTTATGCTGAAAACTATTTCGGAATCACTACAGGTGAATGGGGTATCTTAAACTCAGCTCAGTTATGGTTCATCATCATCTGTACAGTTCCATTTGGATTTATGGCCAGAAAACTCCCTGTTAAAGCCAGCATGCTTATAGCATTCGCACTTGTTATCGGCGGCTCTTTAATGGAAATCTTCGCAGGTCCTAACGGATTCGTTCTTTTCCTTATCGGACGTGTAATCGAAGGTGGCGGATATGGTCTTATGGGTCTTGTTGGTCACTCAATTACTACAAACCTTGTTAGCCCTAACCGCGTTGGTTTCTGGGTATCATTCATGGTTACACTCGGTATGCTTGGTCAGGTTATCCTTACAGCAGCATCAGGTGTACTCCTTATTAACCCTGAATTCGGCACAGGTTTGTTCACAATGCAGGAAATCTTCATCGGTATCCTTATTGCATTCGTTGTAGCTTTGGCTATTTGGCTTCTCATCGTTCCAAGCTCACTTAAGATGAGTGGTGCTCAGTCTGATGTTAAACCTACTAAAGAACAGACAGCTCGTGTATTCAAGAGTAAAGACAGCTGGCTTGTTGCTATTGCGCTTGTATTCTTCAACATCGCAATCGTTTCATTCTCAGCATTCGTTATCACTAACTTCCTTGCTCCTAAATACATGGCAGTACTTCCACCGGAAATGGCAGGTCTTGCATTCACAAAAGCTGCTACATCTTACTCAATGACATCAGTTATCGGTATCGTAGCTATGATCGTATTCGGTATCTTATCTGACGTTATGAAGACAAAGAGAAAACTTGCTGCATTCTCCTTCTTTACAGGTATTATCGCACTTCTTCTCTTACTCTTCGTTCCTGCAGGTATGGTTTGGTTATATGTAATCGTATTCGGTACATTGCCACGTTCCGTTGCAGGTATGAGTTCAGCTTGTGCTCCGGATATTGCAGAAGTTCCTTCTGATATCCCTGTTGTTAACGGCTTCAGAAATGCAGTTGGTAATATCGGTTCTGTAATCGGTACAATCCTTATGGGATTCATCTTACAGACAGCAGGTAATACCGCAGCAATCATCGTACTTTGTGTATTCATGGCAATCGGTGGATTCTGCTGGGTATTCGCTAAGAAGATTCCGTAAAGAAAGGACAACTTATGGCAGTTGAATTAACTCAAGAGGAATTAAAATCTCCATTAAAAAAATATTTCGACCGAGATATCGCGCCTGTTCCGGCGGATATCTTCAAACAAATCATGGATGGGGACTTTGGCGACGCCAAGGGCCTCCATCCAAACGATTTGAACCGCATGTTTGAAGACGGCTACCTTGATGGAGAATTCGGTATCTTCAGATTTGAGGACGGCGGATTGTCTTTGGCAAACCTTACGGATATGCCGGGTGTAACACCGGAAATGTTCGATTGGTGGTTTGCATGGCACGCACTTTCAACAATGCGTTACAAAATATGGGATAAAGACGATCATTATTACGCACAGACACGTAATGTTGAGCAGGCTTTAAACGACAAGCTTTCAATGAGAGAACGTTATGTAGGTACTACTCATGACGTTAAAGAAGCTTTACTGGATGGCGAAGCTCCTGTAGATGTTGTTTTACACTTCGTTGATCCTACAGAAGTAGGCTTCGATCCTGAAAAGCTTAAAACATTCAAGGGTACAATCGTTTGTACTCCTGCACCTGCAACAATGATTCACTTTATCAGACCTACAGCTACAGGCTGCGAACTCAGAACAAGATTTTATTTGGGTTATGCTTACGAAAACGGCAAATACACAAAGATTCCTGATTTTGACACACCTGAAATGCTTGCAAAGGCATTACTCATCCACAATGTGAAAGAGTTTAGACATCTTGCAAAGATTCTGCCTGAAGTTTACAACGAATACAAGGATGATTTCTATGTAGGTCTTAATGATACGGATCACAGATCTTGTTTCTGATGATTTGACGTTTTATTAATAATTTATTATCAGCTAAAAAATTATTAAGTCAAAAAAGCTGCCCCCAAAAGAGGTTAGCACAATATGAAGTTAAAAAATAACCATAACCGAATATCGTGATGTTTCAGGCATCACACGGATGTGGTTATTTTTTTATGCTTTTTTGCAAAAGTAAACCTAAGGGAAAAAATGCTTGCGACAACTTGCGGAAACAAATAATACACATATCAAATATATACTTAATTACAGATGAGTTAAATACAATAAACTATCGAAAGTGTACATTTTAATAATTTCGTAACAAAATCTCGGTTAAAATAATATTAAATAATGTTCAAAATTTAATAAAGTTTGTGATAAATAACCTATATTTTGTTCATTACTAAATTAAATATATTAAATTTTATACATAAAAATATTAATTAATGACATTGATAAAAATTCTCGGGGCGGTAGAATTAAGACAAAGATAAAGGTGAGTAGTTTGTATAAATAAATTATGTATAAATAAATTATGTATAAATAGAGGGTTATATTATTATGCGTAGAGTAAAAAGCTTATTCTTTCTAATATCTGCACTCTTGCTCATTGTCACTTTGCTTTTTGGCGGTGACCGGATGAGTTTTCTTGTGAGTGCCCAAACCCCGGAAAATGCAAAACACGTAAGCGGAAGCCAGAATATAAGCAGTTGGCAAAACGGTTACTATATATTGGACGGCGATGTGAGCGCAACGGGAACCTGCATGCCAAACGGAGAATTAACCATTGATTTAAACGGTCACACAATGACAATGAACGGTAACGGTTCTTATTTTATGATTTACAACAAGGGCTGTACCTTAAATATTACCGATACATCCGACCAAAAGAACGGAATAATATACGCATCAACGCAATTGGTTCGCTTTAACGGTCAGGGTACTTTTAATTTGTATGCCGGAACTTTGGATGGAATTAATGTTGCGTCACCGGCGCAAACAGGCGGCTGTGTATGGATGTACGACGTAATGCAGGGAAGCAACGTATTCAATATGTACGGAGGTACGATAAGAAACTTCAGCGCAAGCCAGGAGGGCGGCGCCGTATACCTTGCTCCGGCACAGTCGGGAGGAAGCAAAACAAATACATTTAATATGTATGGAGGAACAATTACCAATTGCAATGCACCAAAAGGTGCAGCGGTTTATATCGATGGTGATGGTACTCCGGGTTACTTCTATATAAAGGGTGGAGAAGCACAAGAACTTGGCGGAGAGCCAAAAGCTACAATCGATTGCAAGACATATACGGATAAAGCCGGAAATAGTGTAAATACGGCCAATGCGATTTATAACTATGGATATTTCGGTATCGAAGGTGTTGTAGATATAGACGGCATTGTTTATTTAAATCAGAATAACTGGGCAAGTACGGTTACCCACTATATAAAGGTAACCGGAAGACTGGTTGTTACGGGCGACGGATATATAGATGTTGACAGTGCATATCCGGATGCAAAAGCAGTCTGTACCGGACACACGGTTGTTGAAAATGTGACCCAGACAGTTGGTGGGTCGGATGTAACAATAAGCCAGGAAGAGTTCTATACATACGGTAGTTATTTTATAAATACCACCAAAGGATTGTTAATATCCGAAGGCTTTGATATAGAAAAAGGCAACGACCTTGATTCCAACGGTGCTCCGGCAAATTGGCCGAGATATCAGGCGGATAAGTACTCGCAGACTTATACATATGTAGATGTTATGGGTCAGACGATGATTATTCAATCATCGGATTCACCTGGCGAGAAGAGACAACAGCAAAACTACAATTACCTTATATATACGGACAGAAGCGATCCGGAGCAACCTTATAAAGAATTTTACAGTGTGAAGATTCTGAAACAGGATTTTGAAAATCCAAACCTCGCTCTTAACGGTGCGGTTTTCAGACTCTACAAGCAGGAGGAACTTACAGACGGTTTCGAAGCCAACAAAGTTTACTACATAAACGAGCAAAACGAGTTCCGACAGGTTGGAGCAGAAGAGAGCTTTGATCCAAATGAGACCTACTTTACAAAAATAGGCGGTTCGTTACCATCCGGTAGCGAAAGCTACGGCTTGGACACGGGTATTACTTATATTTACTTAGACAGCAACGACGGAAAACTTATGATTGATGATGGTTATTATGTATTGGCAGAGGAAACGGCACCGCAGCAAACTGAGGGTGATCCTTACATAGTAAGAGGAAGAATTGCCGACATACACATCTATCACACCATTGACAGTACAAGCGGACAAAATGTATCGGTGGTTGAGGTTAGTGCAAACGGAAGAATCTTAAGCGAAACGATACAAACAATAAACAATAGCTTTAATGATGAAGGCTATTTGATGGAAAAAGAAATAGTCCTTAACATTAAAAACTCCAAGGAAGAGATTGTTCAGCTAAAGGATTATCAAATAGCTGTTCATAAATTCTCCGACAACGGATTTACAAATCCATTGGGAGGCGCGACCTTTACGCTGTCGGATCCAAATTCCGGGTCGAATATATACGGAAGCGCAGTAACGGATGAAAACAGCGGAAGTTCATTTATAAAAGATTCCAACGGTATTGTGCTTAGCATGACCAATGCGGATGGTGGAATTTCAACGGCAATTCTTAGAGAAAGCGCAGCACCGGATAATTATTATCTGATGGATGGTGCAATAACCATAACTGTTGATAATGACAATAAAATAAACATTAACGGCAACATATTGGAAGATGGGGGAAGATATCCGACCTTGGATGTTGTAAATGCAACAAAGGGAGGCTGGTATGCAAGCCTTAACGGAGAAATCCTCAATCTGTATGTATATGATGAAGAGATGCCGCCGACGGTTGGTATATCCGCCAGAAAATACGGTACTCAGGCAATCGAGCCCTTGGCCCTTGCGGGTGCTCGGTTCGAATTATACAAAATAAACGGTGATTCGTCGCAAACATTGATATCGCAAGTCACAAGCTCGGATGTTTCTGCGGGAAGCGTGGGAATGATGACGTTTTACGATATAAATTCGGGAGAGGAGCTAAGGCTGGATATTGACACACAATATGTGCTGAAAGAAGTTAAAGCCCCACCGGGATATGAACTTACGGATGACATCTATATCAGTGTAAATAGTGATGCA
>SVDN01000038.1 GCA_015057825.1 Lachnospiraceae bacterium | reverse complement strand
GCACCTGCTGCTGCAACTACAACACCTGCTGCTGCAGAAACACCAAATTCTTCTTCACATGCTTTTACTAATTCATTTAATTCTAAAACTGATAAACCTTTGATTACTTCAATAATTTCCTGAGTTGTCATTTTGTTTTCCTCCATAATTAATTTTATCGAAATCGATAACTTGTTTTCTTGTTAATTTGTTTCTTTAAACTTTACTTTTGCTAATTAAGCAGCAGGTTCTTCTTTTTCTGCGATCTGCTTAATAACACGAGCAAAGTTTGTAATAGGTGACTGGATACTTCCAAGAAGTTTTGAAAGAAGCTCTTCTCTTGATGGAATGCTTGCAATCTGTTTGATTCCGTCAGCATCGTACTGAACACCTTCAACAACGCCCGCTTTGATTTCAAGAGCAGGTGCCTCTTTTGCGAATTTGCAGAGAACTCTTGCAGCTGCTGTTGCATCATCTTTGCAAACTGCGATAGCTGTAGGTCCTTCAAGAAGTGATGAAAGTCCTTCGAACTCTGTTCCTTTAATAGCAAAATTAATCATTGTGTTTTTGTAAACTTTGTAAACTACATTTGCTTCTCTTAAAGATTTACGAAGAGCTGTGTCTTCAGCAACTGTAAGTCCACGGTAGTCTACCAATACTGCTGTTGCAGCGCCGTTAAGTAATTCGGAAATCTCGTCTACTATAGGCTTTTTAATTTCAACTTTTGCCATGAATCTTTTCCTCCTGTAATATTTTGGCCGATTCATATTGTAAAGATATAAGAAAAAACCCTCTTTGCTTAGACAAAGAGGGCATAAAAATCTAACTTTTACAATCCTCGGCAGGTTGATTTACGTTATACATTTTATGTACCTGCTGTCTTCGGCATTTACGACTTTAACATATTCAATTTAAAATTGCAACTATTTTTTTCTTACTACTGTTAGTTAGTAATTTTTGCAACGTTTAATTTTACGCCGGCACCCATTGTAGATGTAAGTGTAACACTTCTTAAGTACTGGCCTTTAAGTGTTGATGGTTTTGCTTTGTTGATAGCATCCATAAGTGTCTGGAAGTTATCTTTAAGCTGCTCCTGTGAGAAAGATGCCTTTCCAACAGGGCAATGAATAATATTTGTTTTATCAAGACGGTATTCAATTTTACCTGCTTTGATATCATTAACAGCTTTTGCTACATCCATAGTAACTGTTCCTGCTTTTGGGTTTGGCATTAAGCCTTTAGGTCCGAGTACACGACCGATTCTACCAACTACACCCATCATATCAGGAGTAGCAACTACTACGTCAAATTCAAACCAGTTTTCTGACTGAATTTTGTGCATTAATTCTTCGCCGCCTGCATAGTCAGCACCTGCATCAAGTGCTTCCTGCATTTTGTTTTCCTTACAGAATACAAGTACTCTAACTTTTTTACCTGTACCGTGTGGTAAAACTACAGCACCACGAATCTGCTGTTCTGCGTGACGTCCGTCACAACCTGTTCTAATGTGAACTTCTATTGTCTCATCAAATTTAGCAACTGCACCTTTTTTTACTAAGTCGATTGCTTCTTCAACATCGTAAAGGTTAGCGCGGTCAACATTTTTTGCGATCTCTGCGTATCTTTTTCCTCTTTTCATTATCAAGAACCTCCTTGTGGTAATAGCGGACAAGCCTCCCACTTATTGTAATTAATCTGTTACTGTAATACCCATGCTGCGAGCTGTACCTGCAATCATGCTGATTGCTGCGTCGATTGATGCTGCATTTAAGTCAGGCATCTTGATCTCAGCGATTTTCTGAAGCTCTGCTCTTGTGATTGAGGCAACTTTGTTTTTGTTTGGCACACCTGAACCTGACTGGATCTTGCATGCTTTTTTAAGTAAAACTGCTGCCGGTGGAGTCTTGCATACGAAACTGAAACTTCTGTCTGCATAAACTGTGATAACTACAGGGATAATCATACCTGCCTGATCAGCTGTTCTTGCGTTGAACTCCTTAGTAAACTGAACAATGTTAACACCGTGCTGTCCAAGTGCAGGACCAACCGGTGGTGCCGGTGTTGCTTTGCCGGCTTCAATCTGTAATTTGATGTATCCTTCTACTTTTTTTGCCATTTTAGGCACCTCCTATGTGGTATTAGCGGGAATCCCTCCCACAATTTGTAATGCTAATTATAGCACTGCCTTTAATTAATCCATTTTGCGGATATCCGCAAAACCTATATCAACAGGTGTTTCCCTGCCGAATACTTCTACGTTAATCGTAACTGTCTGTTTTCCTTCGTTAATAGCCTTAATCGCGCCGACTGTTCCTTCCCAAACACCGTTGATAACAGTAACAAGATCGCCTTCATTGTAGTCGCAAACAACTTCTGCGCCTTTAACCAAAGACTCAACTTCTGCCGGTGACAAAGGAACCGGTTTTGATCCCGGGCCAACAAAGCCTGTAACACCTCTGGTATTTCTAACAACATACCAAGTGTCATCATTCATAATCATGTTAATAAGTACGTATCCCGGAAACATTTTCTTCGAAGCCTGTTTTCTTGCTCCGTTTTTGATTTCCACGACGTCCTGCATAGGAACCAAAACATCTATTATCTGATCTTCCAGTCTTCTGTTTTTAACTGTATTGAGAAGGTTGTTTTTTACCTTGCTTTCATATCCTGAATATGTATGAACAACATACCAATTTGCTTCTGCCATATTATCACCTTTCCACGCTTTTTCTAACAAATGACATCAATGCCTGTCTGAATAAGTGTATCAAGAAGTTTAATGATAACACCTAATATTACTGTAATAATAAGTACAGCAATAGTCTGTTTTGCCGCAGATTTTTTATCAGGCCAGATAATCTTTTTGAATTCTTTTCTTACTGATTTAAAAAATCCCTTTTTTGTTGATGTTTCACCCATAACAATGAACCCTTTCGTACGTACATTTAATAATCGAAACTATTTTGTTTCTTTGTGTAAAGTATGTGTTTTGCAGAATCTACAATACTTCTTTGTTTCCATTCTGTCCGGATGGAGTCTTTTTTCTTTTGTTGTATTGTAATTACGCTGCTTACACTCTGTACAAGCTAAAGTAATTTTTACTCTCACGGTTTCCACCTCCACTAAATTTGATGAATATGTTAAGTCGTTGCCTGTCGCATTTATGCGACACAAAAAAAAGGGTCGTTGCCCTTTTGTGCCTACTTAATATAACATAGCAAGTAATCTTAAGTCAACAATTATTTTTTAATTATTGCTTTATTTAAGAAACAATTCTTTGTAGTCCGATGGAGTGTTGATGTTTTCGGCGATGTTTTCGCAAGCACCCAGCTTGTTTATATCAATACTTTCAACGCTTAAACCTTCCGTATCCAAAAGCATTTTTAATCTATGCTCTTCTTTTTCAAACATTTCTTCTATATAAGGAATTAGTTTTTTGGAATAAATCGCACACAGTGGTTCGCTTCTATCCCCTTTTTTCACAACAAAAATGTCTTTAAAACTTCCGGCATCTTCTATATAAGAAACAAAAGCATCAACAAAAGCCTTTTCCACATACGGCATATCCACAGCAAAAATAAAACAATAATCCTCTTTTGCGGCTTTAAGAATCCGGTATAAACCCTCAAGAGGACCGTAATTTTTCCTCTCATCCTCAACAAGCTTTAAACCCGCCTTTTCTCTTCCTTTCAGAAAATTAATATATTTCCCTTCTTCATCGACAGAAAGAATAACATCATCGGATACAGCCAAAGCCTCATCCAAGGCATGCTCCAAAAAATTCTTTTCTTCATTATATTTTAAAAACGCCTTATTGGCTCCCATACGTTTGCTTTTTCCGCCGGTTAATATGCCGATTGATATTTTCATATATTATTCCCACCGAAATTTTACTTTTTTCTTTTCATATAATATTATCATAACGCTTGCCATTTCTCCATAGCCTTTGGCAAATACCGTTAGTACAAGTCCGCCACACCTGTTGCTAATTGTCAATAGTATCTTGTACTTTTTCTTGTGGAAGTACTTGAAAGCCGCTCTAAATGCTGACATGAAAAAAGGACCGGGTTTGGCTCCGATCCTCTCTACAAAATCATAATAGAATGATTATTTCTTAACCTTCCAAACGGTGTTTTGCTTTGCGCCTTCGCGCTCAATATATCCTTTATCTCTCAAAGAATTCAAGGTTCTCTGAACGGTTCTTACCGTTTTTGATGCTTTTTCGGCAAGTTCTTCTCTTGACACATCAGGTTTTGCCTTTAAGATTGCCAGGATAGTCTTCTCAGTTAGATTCAAACCTTCTTCAGAAGTGACATAATTATACATTAGAAGTGACATTTTGTCACTACAAGAATGTCACTTCTAACATAACTATTTTCAAGCAGAAAACTCTGCATTAGCACGCTTCACCTTATCGATTGCTCTCTGTTCTTTTGGTGTGATTGTTTTCTGTTCAATTTTTAAAATCTCCTTTCTTTGTTGTGCCGTTTCCGGCAATTTTGGGATAAAAAAAGGCGGGGACGAATAATCTTTTAAGATCGTTCGCCACCGTCTGTGGTAACAATGTATAGTTTGACTGTATCTTAGTCTATGTCGGCTCCTTCCTCCTCAAGCCATTGCTTTAACTTCTTTTGAAGCACCTTTTTATCTGGTAGATATAACTCATACTTTGACGCATATATATTTGCATCTTTGGGAAGTGTCAATTCCACCATTGAGTCATTTTTATCACTACATAACAATATTCCGATTGTCGGATTTTCCTCATCAGTCTTTTCATATCGGTCATAGTAGTTCACATACATTTGCATTTGCCCAAGATCCTGATGCTTTAATTTTCCAATTTTCAAATCCAACAGAACAAAACATCGAAGCAGTCTGTTATACAGAACGAGATCAACTTTATAACTGTCCTCATCAAAAGTAAATCTCTTTTGACGATCAACAAATGTGAAGCCCTTTCCCATTTCCATAAGGAACTCTTGAAGATGATCAATAATGCGTGTTTCAAGTTCGTTTTCTGAATACTCCGCTTTTTCCTGCAGACCAAGAAATTCAAGTACGAGCGGATCCTTTACCACATCCTGTGGTTTCTCTATTATCTGTCCCTTTTCAGCAATCTCTTTTACCTTATCTTTATCTGTGCTTAATAACAATCTTTCATAAAGCGAGCTGCCATACTGTCTTTGGAGCGTCCTCACCGACCAATTACCGTCAGCCGCCTCGATTTCATAGAAGTCACGCTCTTCTTGGCTTTTAGCTCGCATCAGAATTAGATAGTGTGACCATGAAAGCCTAAACGGGTTTTCTTTTTTCAATTTCCCAAACAGTGTTTGGGATTTTTGTCCTACGAATTCCGTAAACAGCGTTTGGGAAATTCGTTCCTGATACACCTGATAAAACTTTCTTGTGTTTCTGAGCGTCTCCCTCGAATAACCTCGACCAAATTCCTCCGTTCTTAAATTGTTATATTCTTGTCCTTGTGGGGCGTTCTCTTGTGGCTTTCGTTTTCAAGCATCCCATCCAGATCCTTTCGGTTGTGCTGAAGTACTTCGACACAAGCCAAATCCGTAACGACTTCCGCATACGGTGTCGTACTCTTCTCATAGGCCATCTGCAGGGATGCAAGTTCCTTTCTCCATGCTCCGGCCGTGATCTTCTTGTCCAGCTCCGTTATCATTTCCTTAAGGCCCTTTCTGTAGGTGTCATAGTAGGCAAGTTCAACCATGTGCTTACGCTCATATTTCTTGTGCTCCCAGCCTTTCAGTTCCCACTGTTCCTTATGGAATTTGATATACGGCTCATACTTCTCATAAACCCTCAGCAGGCCTTCGAAATAGTCCATGCGTTCACGCATCCCCGAACGTTCGGAAACCATCGCATTATACTTGACCTCTTGCTCCTTCTTGAATGTTTTCAGGTCCTCAAAGGTGGTGACTCCGATATCGGAAACAAACTGCTCCATATATGCTCTGTCCTGCATGGAAGGTCTGTCCGAAATCAACCTCAGATACTTGGACCCCATAATAGGCAACGTCAACCGGTCATGGTTCCGCTGTGCCACGACTCTGATCACATCAATGATCTCATTCTTGATTGCCTTACCGATAGCAACCGAAATAGCCTTGGCAGCGCTTAAACCTTCCTTGGCTTTCTCGTAAGCAACACGGGCCACATCTATGACAGCGTTCCTTGCAATAATGTCTCGGTTAATGTCACCTCGGATGGTATGGATGCCTGCCTCACTTGCTCCTCTGCCTGCATTTCTCTTGCTGTTTTTTCTTTCTGCTCCATAACGGATCTCCTTTCATATGTGTGCTATAATCGGCAATTTGGGTATAAGAAAGACGGTGGCGAAAGATCTTAAGATCACTCACAACCGTCAAGAAAACGTTCTTGTGTTTGTGTAAAAAACTTTATCCGCGGCCCAAACGTCTGGCTTGTAGCTTTTTCCAGATTTTTCGAGCCGATATACATGTTTGACTTGATATATTCAGATAATTTTCAAGAATTGTTTTATCAACTATATCCAAAACCTTTTCTATATCATCATCTTCTCTAATAATTTGATCTATTTCAGATAAGACATCATCTATAACATCATCTGGAACATGATCCAATTTAGGAACCATAATCTCCCCGACTTCACCAGGAAGAATTTCTAAGACTCCACCTCCATAACTTCTTCCGCATAACTCAGTAAACGCGAATGATATACTGTTGTAATACGACAAAACAACTCTCTTACCATCTACTCCCTTGTTGAATTTTAAGCGATGCATTGTATCAGTTGATACAGCGTTACACTTGTTAATAACAAACTTAGGATAAATATTATTTCTCCGCAAGAAAAATGCATCCGGAACCCAAATTGACGGTATCCGATACCATCTATCTCGTATTCTACACTTATATCCTTCGTTTTCTTTTTCGTCCTCACCCTTTTTAATATATTCACGATGACCTTCATCGTATTCCGAAAGGGGAATATCAGGAAAATCTATCAAGTATGCCGCCTTTTTACTATCCACATTTTCTTGCCAGTCTTTTTCTTCAAAGAATAAACTGTTAGCATGTGAACTACGTCCAATTAACGGACGACATACATTGGCTAATCCATATTGACCCACTGTGTCTTGCGTCACCGAAAAATACTTATTATTTCCTGTAGTAATTCCGACGTTTATTACCGCTGCATCAGACAATTTCCAAAACCTATCATCCTGCTTAATATCACTAACTAATTTGTTTTCACTAATGGATGTAAAATACTTTGTCCATTTTTCATGAACATCCTGCATAGGCTGATAATCTTCGTCTATATCTTTATTCAAAAGATCATTTAAGTCCGCCCTTTGTACAATCCTTATCCCTTTTGTTCCTTTTCCTTTTTTCCCAATGAGAACAACTACCTCTTGCTCAATATCATCAAAAACCAACTGCTCAAAAGTAACTACAGTGATTTTTTCTAATGTCTTAGCCAAATAAACTCGCAATTCCTCGGCATATGCTACCTGTAGAATTTCCGCTGGAATTACAAATGCTATTGTTCCCTCGTCAGATAACATGTGAACACAAGCAACAGTAAATGCAACCCAAGTGTTAATTAGTTTATTGGGCTTCATTCCGTGTTCCGTTATTATTCCAGACAACAATTCACGCTGCTTATTCTCCAAGTATTGATATCGAATATATGGCGGGTTGCCGACAATAAGACCATACTTTGTCGAGTTTTCCTTTTTGTAGAAATCGAAAAAATCTTTATTGAGAACCTTTATGTTAGAACTGCTCTTATATCTCTTCTTCAACTTGGCAGTTTCAACCTTCTCGATTTCGACAGCAGTTATACTATCTAATTTTTTTAAATCGCACTCTGATTCAAGAGCATCTATGAACACACCATCTCCACAGCTTGGTTCAAGTATACCGCCACCAGCATAATGATCCTTTACCAAATGAACAATATACTGAGCCAATCGTGTTGGTGTGTAGTAGGCACCTCTTAACTTTTGCTCTGTACTATCTTCTTTTAAAATCATGCTTTCACCTAAAAATCTTTTTTATATACTTTTGTGATGGCTTCCTCGATAAGCCCTATAAGAACCAACTTTTCTTCACTCAAAATCTTAATCTTAGCCTTATCATTTGTTGAAATGATTCTTTTATTGATTTCATAAACCTTTCTTGTATTCTTTACAACAACGTCATACAATTTTTTCTGATTAGATTCGGTAAAATCAAGCTTTACAAACGGCAGATTGGACAAGACGTTGGTTCCTCTCGATACAAACCCTCCTTCAAAGATGCTTCCACGTAATCTTACAACCTGCTCCGTATACGGATGCGAAAGCCATGCTTGAATGTATTCAAGACAGTATTCAGAGTCTTCTTTAGCGCTTATGGCACAATATCCAGCAGTTCCACCAGATGCAATCAAGAAATCGTTATCATCATAAGCGTACATGGGTTGATCCTTGCATAAAACTTTAACTATAAGCTTAGGAGTGTTGATGAAAGAGGTAAGGGCTTGAGTCCGCCCATACTTATACCAAGTATCCGCGGTTGCATCTTTAACATCTCTTCCTTGATTTCTTCTACTAAGCACCTTAGGAATTAGTCTATCGTAGCAATCAGTAAGGTAAGCAAATGTGCCAGGATAATCGCTCCTCATAGTAGCAATAGAAATAAGCGTTCCATCCGTATTGTAAGGGAAAATAATCAATTTATCTGTCTGTAAAACACTATAACTATCCATCCCCTTTTCACTTTGTTTAGTGGGCTTAAAATAAGGCTTTAAAATAGCTTTCTCAATCGTATATTCTTTTCCGTATTTTTCTATACGATATGTATCCGGTGTTTCGCCCTTAATAACATCACTACTAAACCAGTACACTTCTTTTTTATCAGAAAACTTTTCAGCCCTTTCGGCACTAGTCTGTATTCCGTTAAATAAAGTTGCTACCTCTGATAATGGAACAGTTCTCCCATCAATGGCTTCTAAAATATCGTCCACCTGATTATCAGTAGAAAACATCCATGGATCTTCACCTAAAATACTTGTGTCAAGTTCAGTTTCTTCCGTGCAGGTTTCAAGCCATAATTCACGTGAGGAAGAATACTTTTTATAAACAGTCGATACGCAACCACTTTGCGTTAACAATATGACTGCGCTGTATATGGTCTTATCTTCAAATAATTGCTTTTCTCCAAAATCAGCAATATGCTCAATTTGACCACCAATTATTGCTCTGAGTTTGGAAGCTGCCGGAAGTGTAAAGAACTTATTCGGCACGATATAGCACAACTTTCCAGTCGGTTTTAACAAGCCCATTGCTCGTTCTATAAACAAATAATACTTATCAAACTGCTTATATGCTGACTTGTATTTATCAAGATAGATATCATACTCATATTTTGTTGCAAGCTTACGCATGTCTTCTGTTTTAACGTACGGAGGATTACCAATAATGATATCAAACTTATTTCCATCATTGATTCCACTCCAATCAAATGGAACAATAGCCAACACCTTGTTAAGAGTAGATCTCCTAATATCAGCTCTTTCAACCAACGAATTCCCGTGTCTAATATTATTTGCCAAATCCGGCAATGCCGGTACTTCTGTAGAAATTGTTGGCTCGGTTTCTTTTTCTAAAAGTTTTACCAACAGTGAAAATTTTGCGGTTTCGACTGCATGTGGATCAATATCAACTCCGTAAATGGAATTAACAAGGAGCTCTTTCTTTTCTATAAAGGGGATACCTTTCTCACCATTTTCTTTTTCTAAAAGGTGAGCCGGATTATTCTTTAAGTACCAGTTTGTTGTACAATCCACCAGATACTGAAACGTTTCCACGAGAAATACACCCGAACCACATGCTATATCTGCAATTCGAAGTTGTTTTATTTCTTCCGGAGTCTTCCCTTCACATAAAGGGGCTAATGCAAGCCTTACCATTGACTTTACAATTTCAACAGGGGTAGTTACTACTGAGCGATATTCATATTCCTCTTTATTCCCCAAATCTACTTTATGTCTGCGCGAATTAATCACAAGTTTTTGAGTCAAATACGCCTCATAGATTTTTCCCAACAGACTTGGCTCTATCACATTAAACAGATATGGACTCTTAGGATAATATATTGAATCAATAACATTCCAAATAGCCTCAACGCTTAAATCAAGGATTGCATCATCCGATTTAAAAAGGCCAGAATTATACCTTCTGTCAGCAGCCGAAATGAGGGCGTGCAACTCTGTATTAAGGTGCGCCTTATCTTCTGCAACCTTCCTCAAGTTTTGATACAATGGTAAATTGTTATCTTCGCATATTCTCAGAAATATAACCTGATTGATAAAAGTTTGAACAGTATCGTTAAGCACTTCTTCATCGTGGTATTTTTCATCCTTAGAGTACAGATATACACCAATATCTTTTCGCCATCCGTTGATTAACTTCAAAAATAATCGATCTACTTGAACGCGATCTCTGGTATCAGTCAGGAACTCTGAATTTACTAAGTCATCAAAATTGCCGTTATAAACATTATCTCTCAGCAGAATTCTAGCAATTTCATCAAATTTTTTAACGTACTCAAGATAGTTATAACATTTGTACAATGCTACCCGAGCATCATCTGTTTCCTTTGGCTCATAGGTAACATCATAGATTATGAGATTTTCAAAATTGGTCAATATGGATATGCTATGCTTTGCATTATAGCCATACCTTCTAGTCTGTCGTGCAGGCTCTGGATCTCGTGTAATGTCCACTAATGGTTTTTTCGCTTCGATAAATATCTTATCTACACCGTTTAAGGTAAGCGTATAATCGATGCGATCAGTTTTCCTTGTTACTTTTTCTACTCTTACCTCTCTATACTGCGGCTCCTTGCCTTTTGCGTTTTGTACATCCCAACCAAAGCATTCCAGTAATGGACTTATATACTCATCCCTACAAGACTGCTCGTTATAAGCATTCTTTGCGTCATGATAATAATCTCTGCTCTTTTGAAATTGAGATACAAGCAATTTTAATCTTTCTATATCCATGGCATCCTCCAACCTTTTATATAATTCTATCAGGCTATTAGTCCAATAATCCGGACTCTATTTCCTGCGGTTTCGTGCATTGGCATCTTCTATGATTTTTGATGCCTCAATAAGTGCTGTCCTCCAGATAAATTCGCTATACGAAGAATATGACTCAAGCCGTGCAACCTGTTTTAGCTTCTCAAGCTCTTCTTCGCTCACTCGGATGCTCATAGAATATGTCTTGTTTTCCTTGTACATACTCAAAATCCTCCACATATCATTATAGTCATTGTGTGGAACATTTGCAATTCAATTATCCACAACCATTTATCTTTTTCATTGCCTCTCTGGCCCGCTCTCTCTTGGCGTCGGATATCCGTCTAGGCTTACGGTAAGTAACGGCGGTTTTAGGCATTACGTAAGTCTTGTCGATATCTGTTTCACCTAGGCACTTGAAGGTATCGGGGTACTCGGTAACTAACGAGTCAAGTTGTCTTATAATGGCAGGATCTCTGGTATAAAGCTCCGCTGTTTTCTCGGCAGCGTTAAAGTTGATTATCGTCTCCTGCTCATAGCATGTCAGTTTCATTGCCATTGTCCGGCTCCTTTCGTTTGATTTTCATACTTCCAGAGGTGTGATTTTTTTGCGAAGCTTTCTGTTTCATGTACAATCCCTCCTTTCCTCGTTTTTATGCAGCCATCGGTTGGTTTTCAAAAGATTGTATAAGAAACCTCTTATGATTTATAACTCCTGTAACTCCCAAATCCATTCTTCAAGATTTTTCAGAAAATTTCAAAAAAACCATTAATTTTTCTTTACATTTCGTTTTTTATGTTATATAATGTAATTGTAAAAGTGGATAATTTTACCCTTTTATGCTTTCTTTTCAGTATTTTAGATGAAACGGATTTTGCTTTAGATCAAATTTATTCACAAGGAGGTGAGTCTATTGTTGGTTGGCATTTATAACAACTATATTTCCACATATGGTTCTTCCGAGGTCAATAAGTATGACACTCACAAAAAAGAAGAACTTAAAACCGTTTACAATTCAATAGTAAAAAAAGCCAAAACCTCTCCTTTGTATAAAGTAGATTTAAATGAGTCTGTGCAAAAATACGTTGTAGAGCTTAAAGAAAGCGCAAGGCTTCTTAAAAACACGGCAGAGGAATTTTCCGCCGACCACGGCGATCTTCGGGGATTCAGCAAAAAAGTTGCTTATTCCGGCGATGAATCAAAAGTTGAGGCTCATCTGATTGATGCGGATAAGATCGGTGACGATTTAAACGAAATCACTTTGGATGTTAAAAATCTTGCGGGACCGCAGGTTAACTTGGGCAACTTCCTTGGGGAACGTTCATCCAATCTAAGTCCCGGCACTTACAGCTTTGACTTAAGCATAGACGGATTCGATTACGAATTTAAATTTAACATTGATGAAGGCGACACGGCTGTTGACAGTCAAAAGAAAATCGTCAGATTAATCAACAAATCGGATATAGGTCTTGAAGCCACATTGGCAGTCAACGACCAAGACAGAAGCGCGGTTAAGATTCAATCCCTGGCAACAGGCGAAACCGATGACGGTTTGATTTTTAAGATTTCCGAGAGCAATCCGGAGGAACCATCCGGCGTGGTTAGTTTCTTTGGTCTGAATAAGGTTTACAGCGCAGCAAGCGATGCTCACTTTACCATAAACGGCGAAGAAAATACATCAACATCAAATAATTTTACGGTTAACAACGCATATGACATTACTTTAAAAGATACAACGGAAGAAAATATGCCTGTTACAATCGGTCTCAAAAACGATGCGGATGCCATAATGGACAATGTGCAGCTGCTCCTTAACAAGTTTAATGCAATGGTGCAACTTACCAAAGCCGATGATGATGTTGTCAGTTCCGGAAGAAAGTTGGAACACGATATAAGCCTTCTGGCCGACAAAAACAGAAGTGCTCTTGAATCCAACGGTCTTATGATCGGCGAAGACAACGTTGTAACTTTGGACAAAGCTTTGTTTACCCAGGCAATTAACGAAGGACGTTTATCGGAAGCTTTAAATTCGCTAAACAATTTCAATCGCGATTTAAGCAAGAAAGCTACGCAGATTTCCTTGGACCCGATGGAATATGTCAAAAAGACTTTGGTTACATATCCAAATCCAAACAACACAATCAATCAAAATCCGTATATGACTTCTATCTACAGCGGAATGATGTATAATAACTACATTTAAAAACACCGAAATCCTCAAAAAATGAGTTCTCGGTGTTTTTTATTGCTTCTTTAACCCTCAAGGGCTTTTAGTCTTTCTTTCGCCTTGTCAAAATTTCCACATTTTTCGTAGTATTTTTTTGCCTTATCCACATTTCCCAGGCACTCATATATTACCCCGATATTGTAGAAAGCTAGATATGAATTGGCGCCGACTACCATGCATTCCGGAATCTTGCTGGCCTCATACAGGCAAAAAACGGCTTTTTCGAAGTGTGCATTTTGCATGTAGATAAGGCCCATGACAAACAAATAATCCGCACTGTAGCCAAAATCGTCAAGCAATGCTTCAAGTTTCATGGCCTCCGCCGCTTTGCCGGAATTTATCAAACTATAACCGTAGCAGGTTACAAGGTCTAGGCTGTACTCCGCTTTTTCGTTCAAATCCTTACAATCCAAAGCATTTTCAAAAGCCTCTCCCGACTTTTGATAATCCTTCTTCATGTAATGAGCTTTTCCCAGCTGATAATAATCGTAAGCATTATCCCCCTTTTCCTTAAGGGATTTTTCAATAAGAGCTATATTTCGCTCGGCTTTTTTAAGGCGCTTTTCATCATCCAAAAAATATCCCGTATGGATAAGAGACAAGCCGGTTTTGTAAAAGCTGCTTTCCGCCCCGTCAATTCGCACAAGCTGTTCGTGCACACAGCCTTCATAGCGATAGATTTTTTTGGAGCAGATGCGACTGAGCCATTCCGTTTCAGAGTGGGAATTGTCATCATTTAACTTGTTGATGATCTTGACTCTTCCCAAGGATTCGGGATTTTCTTCAATCTGCTTAAAGAGTTCTTCCCTTTCAAAATCCTGCAAAAACTCATCGGAATCTATAAACAAAACATATTCGTTGCTAGTGTGGGATGCGCAAAAGTTCTTTGCGGCGCTGAAATCGTCAATCCATTTAAAATCGCAGACAATATCTGCTTTTGATGCAGCGATTTCTCTTGTTTTATCCTTGGAGCCCGTATCGCAAACAACCACTTCAAAGCCCTGCTTTTTTGCCGCATCGATGCAATCGCCGATATTATTTTCTTCATCTTTTGTAATTATGGCAACGCTTATATTCATTAAATCATCTCCAAAAGTTTCTCAAGTCTTATTTCAAATGTAAAATTATCCCTTACGATTTCAAAGGCATTTTCGGCAATTTCTCTTCTTTCCTTTTCACGGTCCAGATAATATGCCGCCAAATCGCAAGCCTCTTCGATAGATGTGTACATTACGACATTTTTGCCGTTTTCAAAATATTCATTAAGCTCCGGCTGATAATTTGTTATCATAAAACCTTTGCAAGCCATGATATCCAAAGCACGAAGAGGGATGCCCGTTTGAATCGGCTTTGATGTAATGTTTAAATTAATCTTTGAAGATCTGAAAATCTTAGGCATCATAGTCATGGAGTCCGCAAGACCTTCGCATTTTACATCTTTCAAAACCGATGTATCGCTTCTTGTGTAAAGATGTGTGGAAAATCTTTTTGCCATGGCATTTAAAAGCTCGATTCGTTCAAGAGCCGAAACCCCGGTACCAAGGATCATTTCGGAAATAACATATGCATCATCTTCTTCATAATCCTCTTTAAAATCTTCCCAATCTATTTCTTTTTTGATTTTTTTTGCAAGTTCTCTATCAATTACATCTTTAAGAAGGTTGTATCCGTATACCTTGGACTGGGCGTTTATAAGCCCGTCGCAAAAACCTCTCGTGTGCTCGCTCATCATCTCTTTTGCCTGTGTATACAATGAAAGATCAGTATAAAGCGAACCTATAAAACAAACATCATAGTTGTATTTTTTCGCTTCCTCGTCGGTTGGATTAACCCTGCTCCAATTGTAAAAATCGCAGCCCAAAGGAAAGTAAAAAATTCTTCCCGGATTGTAGTCTTTAAATTTTTCATACAAAGCATAGTCAAATATAAAAACCCTGTTGGTATCATAAGCCAAGGTCTTTGAAAACAGCGGAAAATGCGGGCTGTCCACCGTCCAGGAAACATATTTTATCTTAAGAAGTTTGCAGGCTCTTGCAATAATCGGCTTGTAATTACAACTAAAAACAATGTCATAGTTTCCTTCCATGACACGTTTTGTAACTTCTTCAAGATAAGCTGTGTTGTAGTCAAAATCGCGGTTTTCGCTTTTCCAAACCGTCACGCTGTGTCCGAGACGCTCCAATGCATCCGCCATAGCCTTTTCGCTGATTACAACCCCCATTGCAAAAAATATTTTCATAATTATTTCCTACTTTTCAAATACAATATCCAAAATATCCTTTATACGATTATTGTAAGTATGGTATTTTTTAAGCTTTTCGTAAGCATTTTCTCTCATTTGCTCTCTTTCTGTCTCGTGAGTCAAATAGTAATCTATTTTTGCAAGCAAATCATTTTCATCAACGTAATAATCAAAATCTTCACCCGCCACAAAACAATCGGCAAAATCCGCTTGATAATTACTGAGCAAAAATCCTCCGCAAGCGATAATATCAAAGCACCTTAGAGGTATGCCGCTTCTTATGCTACGAAGAGAAATATTCAAATTAATCTTTGCATTTCTGAACGCAAAGGCCATATTGTCATCATAATCAATGGTTCCCATATTTATGGCTTTTGGCATCGTTGGCGTTTCATTCGGCGTATATAGCTTAAGCTCGTACTTTTGCGACACCGCCTTAAGCAAACGTTCTCTTTCGATTTGCGTGATTTTACGCCCGAGAAAATAATGGGCATATATATACTCAACGCTTTCCGCCCCGCCCGGTGTAGCCGTTGCATGAACCACAGATTGCAAGCGATTTATAATGTCTTCGTTTAAGGCATCTTCGATAAAATAGTAGCCGCTTACCTTAAGCTGGGCTTCTATCAAAGCCTCCAAATACCCCTTTGTATATTCATCTATTCCCACAAGGCGTTCGTCGTAAAGATTATGTTCTTCACTGTACATTCGGCCCACAAATGCCACATCGGCGCAGAATTTCGAAAAATCCTTTTTGTTCGCATCACTTATAAAACCTTTGTCCGCATAACGATCCGGATTGGAACAAAGGGGCGCATAATAGACGTTTTTAAGGCCAATCTTTACAAGCTCGTCAAACATTATTTTATCGAATATAAAAATGTAATTGCACGGATTTAAAACAGTGTAAGAATAGAGGCTTATGTGAGGACAGTCATAAACCCAGGAAATGTATTTTATGTTTTTTTCGTTACAACAAACGGAAACAATGGGAAAAAAATTGGACGAAAAAGCAAAATCCGGTGCCTTTTCATCCAAGGCCTGCTTAAGCCTGTCTTCGAAATCCGGATTTATTCTGTCGTCGGCAGCTTCCCCATCAAAATAAAAGACTTCATGACCAAGCCTTTCAAATGCCTCTTTTATATCTTCCCTTCCAAGAGAATGCCTCTTAATAAACAAAACCTTCATCTTTAATTCCTCTTGATATATTATCTCATGTTAAGGACAATTTTTCCATAAAAAAGAATCGGCCGAGGCCGATTCTTTTTAATTCGATTAAGCATCCGACAACTTAACCAAGAAGGTTCATTACGCCCTGTGTCTGGGTGTTAGCCTGAGCTAACATTGACTGGCCAGCCTGAGCAAGGATTGAATACTTACTGAAGCTTACCATTTCCTTAGCCATATCTACGTCACGAATACGTGATTCAGCGGCCTGTGTGTTCTCACTTGTTGTATCCAAGTTAGCCTGTGTGTGCTCGAGTCTGTTCTGGATTGCACCAAGTTTTGAACGAATGTCTGAAAGTTTTGTGATTGCATTCTGCACTACTGTGATATTTGCACTTGCATCAGAGAATTCACTTACTGTAATGTTTCCAACTCCGAGTGCTGTTGCACTTGTGTTGCCGATAGTAACTTCCATACTCTGATTTTCGTTAGCGCCTATCTGAAGCTTAGCTCCCGATAATGTTCCATCAATTAAGTTCTTTTTGTTGAACTGTGTAGTTGTGGAAATTCTTGTGAGTTCTTCTGTCAGCTGACCGATTTCCTGCTGGATTGCTGCACGGTCTGTTGATACGTTGGTATCGTTTGCTGCCTGTACGCAAAGCTCTGACATTCTCTGTAAGATTGCGTGTGACTCATTCAATGCACCTTCTGCTGTCTGTATAAGTGAAATACCATCCTGTGCGTTTGCACTTGCTCTGTCAAGACCTCTGATCTGGTTTCTCATCTTTTCAGAAATTGAAAGACC
>SVDN01000037.1 GCA_015057825.1 Lachnospiraceae bacterium | reverse complement strand
CCCATGGATGTCGCCGCCTCAATAATGCCCGGGGATACCTCACAAAGAGATGATTCCACCATTCTTGCAACTATTGGAATGGCACCTACGGTTAATGGAACTATTGTTGCCACGGTTCCTATGGATGTACCCGTTACAAGCCTTGTAAAAGGTATTAAAAGAACCAGTAAAATCAAGAATGGTATAGAGCGCATTATGTTAACCACTAGTCCAACAATCAAATTTGCCGCTCTGTTTGAAAGAAGCCTTCCCTTTGCGGTGGAATAAAGGATTATTCCCAAAGGCAAACCGATTAAATAAGCCAGTATCGAGGCGAAAAATGTCATTTCAAGAGTTTCGAAAATACCCTTTTGTATTGTTTCTATAATGTATTCAGTCATTTAATTCACCTCCGTTATTGTTAGTCCGCCCTTTGTGAAGAACTCTTTTATTATCCTTTGATTTTCTTCTTCCGCCGGCAGCTCGATTACCATTTGTCCGTATCCTATACCACCCACACTTTTGGTATTGGCGCTTAGGATATTTACTTTTTGTCCTGTTTTTTCAACCAAGTCCGCTATGAAAGGTACGCTTGCCTTAGTTCCGTCAAATACGATTCTTGCAAGCCTTCCCTTAGAATCGGAAGGTGAGAATGGATTTGCCGGGAATACAAGCTTTTTGGCCGCAGCCGATTTGGGATTTCTGAAAACTTCCTTAACATCGCCTATTTCCGCCAATCTGCCCTCGTCAATAATGGCTACTCGGTCACATATTTTTTCAATAACCGACATTTCGTGAGTAATAATAACGATTGTTAGTTTTCTTTCATCATTGATTTTTTTAAGCAAATCCAAAATCTCATTGGTGATTTTGGGATCAAGTGCGCTTGTTGCTTCATCACAAAGAAGAACCTTAGGGTCGGAAGCAAGGGCTCTTGCTATTGCCACTCTTTGTTTTTGTCCTCCGGATAAGCGCTGTGGAAAAGCCTTTTCCTTATCGGAAAGCTCAACCACTTTCAGCATATTTCTTGCAATCTGCCTTCTTTCACTTTTATTGATGCCCGCAATCCTAAGGGGCTGCTCCACATTTTTAATCACAGTCCTTTGATTAAGAAGATTGAAGCCCTGGAAAATCATTGAAATCTTCTGTCTTAACTTTCTTAAATCTTTCCTGCTTAAGTCTTTTAAATTGCGACCTTCGAATTCAACCCTTCCTTCGGAAACTTCTTCAAGCCTGTTTAAGGTTCTTACCAAAGTGGATTTACCGGCACCACTCATTCCTATTATTCCGAATATCTCACCTTCTTTAATGGAAAGGTTGATATTCTTTAGTGCTTCAAACTCTTTTCCTTCGTTTTTGTATACTTTCGATACATTAACGAGTTCATACAAGTTACTCATTTTCAAATCTCCCTACACAAATTTAATCTAATCAAAAAGTCCTTTACTTAAGTATCTGTCACCTCTATCCGGAAATACCGTAACAATGTTTGCATCTTTTACTTTTGCAGCCAACTTTAAGCTTGCGCTTAAGGCCGCACCCGATGATGATCCTGCAATGATGCCTTCTTTTAATGCCAATGTCTTGACTGCCGCAAATGCTTCATCATCGCTTACTTTTATTACTTCATCTATAAATGAAACGTCCATTGTATCGGCAATAAAATCGTTTCCTATTCCCTCGATATCGTAGTCGGCATGTTCGCCGCCACCGATTATGGAACCGTATGGGTCTGCCAAAACACCTTTGATATTTGGATTTTTTTCTTTTAAGTATTTCAAAATTCCGCTGAATGTTCCGCCGCTTCCGGCTCCTGCCACCAAATAATCTATTTTGCCATCCATCTGCTCGTATATTTCGGGACCCGTGGTTTCGTAATGAGCCTTTGGATTTGCCGGGTTTCTAAACTGATTAAGAGAAATGGCATTTGGGGTTTTGGCAATTATTTTCTTTGCCTCTTCTTCGGCTCCAAGCATTCCGCCTTCTCTTGAAGTGTGAACAATCTCCGCCCCCAAAGCTCTCATAATCTTTTGCTTTTCCTCGGAAAACTTTTCCGGAACCGTAAATATTACATTAAATCCCTGATTAAGAGCCGCTATGGCAATTCCTATACCTGTGTTTCCCGCAGTTGCATCAACTATCGTTCCGCCGGGCTTTAAAAGTCCCCTTTCTTTTGCGTCGTCTATCATATAGACACCAACTCTGTCTTTTACGCTTCCGGCGGGATTCATAAGCTCCAGCTTTGCATATAACCCTACGTTGTTTTCTATTTGCAAATTGTTAAGTTTAAGTATTGGTGTATGTCCTATTAAGTCTCGGACACTCATGTGTACATCCATAGTATTTTTACCCGATAATTTCTTAAATCGGATTCTCCTTTCATTTTTGCTTAATTGCTTCGTTAAACTGTATTTAATTATTAAAGACTTTTTCTTTTACCTGATTTTGGCATTCTTAATTGCCTGCTCCAAGTCTGCCTTCAAATCTTCTGCATCCTCTATGCCTACCGAAAATCTGATAAGTTCGTCCACTATTCCCACTTTCTTTCTTATTTCTTCGGGTATTGAAGCATGTGTCATGCTTGCAGGATGGCATACCAAAGATTCAACGCCTCCTAAGCTTTCCGCAAGAGTAATGAGTTTTAAGTTCTTATAGAATTCTTTGTAGTCGTATTCTTTATTAAGTACGAAAGAAATCATTGCTCCCGGACCATCCGCCTGCTTGTTTTGGATTTCATAACCCGGATCCTCTTTAAGTCCCGGATAATAAACTTTTTCAACATAAGGACTTTTTGCCAGCCAGTTTGCTATTTTTACGGCATTTTCCACATGTCTGTCCATTCTTACTCCCAGTGTTTTTATACCCCTTATTACCAGGAAGCTGTCCTGCGGAGAAAGTACCGCGCCTATAGCGTTTTGGAGGAAGTAAAGTTTTTTTGCGATTTCCTCATCTTTTACAATGGCAAATCCCGAAATAACATCGCTATGACCGCCCAGGTACTTTGTGCCGCTGTGAACAACTATGTCTGCGCCCAACTCAATCGGACGCTGTAAATAAGGAGTTAGAAATGTATTGTCAACTATCAAAAGTTTGTTGTTGGCTTTTGCAAGTTTTGAAACTGCTTCAATATCCGTAACACTAAGCAATGGATTTGCCGGTGTTTCGATATATATTGCTTTAACGCTATCATCAATAGCTGCCTTTATGTTTTCAATCTTCGATGTATCAACCGACTCGTATGTTATTCCCAGTGGTTTGAATACATTGTCCAAAAGTCTGAATGTTCCGCCGTAAATGTTATCCGAAACTATAAGTTTGTCTCCGCCTTTAAAAAGGGAAATAACCGTATGTATTGCCGCAAGGCCCGATGAAAAGGCAAGTCCGAATTTTCCGCCTTCAAGATCCGCAATCAAGCTTTCCAGCGCTGCTCTTGTGGGATTGCCGGTTCTTGAGTATTCCCATTTGGGATGACTGAAAAGTTCCTTTTGTTTGTACGTGGAAGTTTGATAAATAGGAACGTTTACAGCTCCGGTAACCTCATCTCCGTCAATGCCTCCGTGAATAAGTAGTGAATTTTTTTGTAAGCTCATAATTAACCTCTTTCCTTTTGTGCTTAATTTATTTTGTTTGATTCTTATTTTCGTTTTTGATTAATCTTTATATTTGATAAATGGCTTTCCTTATGTCTTTTGCTTTATTCTTTGTAATTTAATGTTTCAAAGCCCATAGCTTTAAAAGTCTAACCGAACATATAACGGTTCTTATCTAAAAAAATGCAAAAGAAAAAGGAGCTTAAAAATCTTAAGCTCCCAAGCAAAATGGCATACAATCCGTTATCTATATACTATAAACATCGAGTTGTTTTAAGACGCATCAAAATATAAGCCGACGGTCTTTCGCACATTTCTGCCCGGGAATGACTCATTCGACAACACATCATTGTATTTGCTAATGTTCTTAATGTCTGTGTATTCATTTTTTGCGTCTCCTTTCACGTTTGTTGTATTTGTTGTAATGTAATATATCACTACTTACCTACTATGTCAATAGGTTTTTTAAATATTTTTACTCTTACCAACCTTTATTTTTTTTCTCTCTGTCTATTATGTGGTTGTACAAAATCTCATAACATACAACATTGACCTTTACATCACAACCTGATGGTCAGATTGTTAAGGTTGAATGTATTCAAATATGTTATATCCCCTGCCAATCCAATAAGAATCTTAAGACCGATATTTTTTAAAGGATCATCGTCCGAAAACTGTTCCATATATTTTTTCATGTCAAAAAGCTTGCAGTCATCCCTGACTCGAAGAATCCAGCCTTCGGATTTTTTTAACACACGCAATTCGATTGAATGATTTTTCCCATCTGAAAAGCCATGTTCCATAACATTTCCCACAACTTCCTCCATTGTCAAAGACAAAAGAAAAGCCGTTCTCTTATCGGCGCCATGCTTCAGACAAAAACTTCCTATTTCTTTTGATGTTTTGACCGCTTCACTTACTTTATTTTCCGTAAAAGTGCACTCAAAATCCGCTTCGATGTGTTCACCGAAGGAATGCGGAAATGGTATAACTGCTGCAAAACCCGATTCATGTGAATTTTTCGTGCTAAAGACAATCAACATTACAATCATCGTCACTGCTTCACCCACAGCAAAACATAACCATATTGCCGGAATTTCAAAAAAGCTTCCGAGTATTAAAGCTGTTATAAGAGGACAAACAAAGCTTTCGCTTGCCGTGATGATATAGGCCTTTTTCGTTTGCCCCGAGCCTTGGCAATAGCTGCGAAATATGACATTAAAGCCGTAAAATATCATGGAAAGAGCGTAAAATGCAAATCCCATGACCGTTATATCTATTCCGGATGCTTGACCGTTATAAAAAAGATTTACAATAGGTTTTGCAAAAATCAAGAAAAGAATCATGCCGACACCATTTACTGTTATGTTATATTTTGAAGCGGTGCGAATCAGTCTTTTTATTCCGATACGGTCTTCTTCTCCGCAAAAAAGTCCGGTAATAATTTGCGTTGTTGTGCTGATTGCCGTGCCCGGCACCATACAAAGATTAGCCAAAGACATAATTACGGCATGAGCCGCAACAGCATAACTACCTCCGATATACATAAGATAAAGGTTAAGAATGAAAGTCAACATCATTCGGCCAAGCTGGGTCAATGCAGTGGGAGACCCACTTTTAAACATTGCTCCTACTGCTTTTTTATCCAACAAAAAAGATGGTTTGGAAAAAATACCGTTCTTTTTTAAAAAATACGGAAGTAAACACAGCAAAGCGATATAATAGCTGAAAGCCGTTGCCAAGGCCATTCCGAACATCCCACCGTTAAATACAGATACGTTCAGCAAATCAAAAGCCACATCTCCTAATGTCATGATTATTACAGCAATCATAAGTCGGTTCATCTCGCCGTCCAGCTGCATAATCGGCAAAAAGAAAGAAACAAATATGATGCCCGGGCATGCGATTGCAAAACCTCGTATATAATCCACAGCAAGCTTAGCAACTTCCCCTTCAGCTCCGGCAATCCGCACGAAAGGAATGGCAAAAACAATCATAACGATTGCCAATGCTATTGATATCAAAAGCGTCATACTAAAGCAAGATGAAAAGATTTGCCGTGTAACTTTTATGTCTCCTTCACCCAAGCTTTTTCCACAAATTGCCGATGTACCCGTACTTAACACGCTTCCGACAATTGCTACGATTAAAGACATGGTTGTGGTAAAACCAAAAGCAGCCATAGCCGTTTCGCCTAAAAATTTTCCCGTAACCATTCCATCTACCAGATTTCCGGCAATGCCCGTAACCATAGTTAAAATCTGAACGGTAAGCATCTTACGGAATATACCGCTTATAATAAAAGAGGGTTTTTCGTCTTTTTTTGAAGCAAGCATAATGTATTTCTCCCTTATAGTCATCCTATGATTTATTTAATTAAATTAAAGAAGAAGTTTTTTTGCTCTTCATTCATAATAATTCGCACCGGTTTTATCTGATTTGCAGATGCACCCTTAAATATCCTTATATCACGATAGAGAGAATTGGTTTGCGGTTGCAGCCAATGGGCAACGGGGTTTTTCAATCTCCCTGTATCCACATAATTTGCAAACTCGTGGTTGGCCTCTCTCATATGCTTATAGATGCATTTGGTCAATTTTTCTTCTCCCACTCCCGTATTATCTACCATCGGTTCAATAAGAAAAACATATTTCATATCCGCATAATCCGGATAAACATTAAAATCCGCAAGTTCCAAACCAAGCTCATTCATTGCACCCTCAACAGCAACTTGAAGTGCTTTTTCCGTTGTTTTTTCGGCGGCCATATTGATAGTTCTGTTTGTACGATACATAAATTTCACTGTAGGTGTGGTTCCTTTATATCCCGTAATCAATACCGCATCTCTTGTACGATAGCGATAAAATCCACAAAGATTTGTAGCGATTATTTCATATATTTTTCCAACTTCAAGCTTATCCATTGTTATACATTTACTTAAATCGTCTCCGCATTCAACCGGTAAAAATTCAAAAAATGCACTGCAAGGCGCCATTACGCTATCCTCGATATCCAATCCTATCGGAACCGACCAAAGTCCCTCGGACGCTGTAACACCGGAATAAATATTTTTTAAACAATCACCTGTATAATGCTCTTTTATTATATTATCGTATATCGAAAAACCGTCTCCGCCTATTCCGATTATATATATCATTTTTGGCCATACATGCGGTACAAAACAAAAATCAGAACCGTTTTTGAATATTTCTCTGAGTTTTGCCGCGCGTTCAGGCATCGGTTTAATCTTTTCAAGCAGACTTTTTCTCACTTCTTCGCTTATTTTTACATCTTTGTTTATTGTACCCTGCTCTATATCGTCAATAAGCATTTCATAATTATCGGCAATATATTTCAAATAGTTCGTAACAATGCTGTAGAATGCACTAATCATACCGGTGATATTTTCATCCATAAGTGCAAATCTTGTATGTATATATTTTGTGTCGGTATTTGGGACGGGAAACGTAGCCTCCACAGGTGATGTAAATATAGTTTCCATCATACTTCCGAGTGTTTCTTTTCCGCCTCTTATATAATCAGCCATAACCGAAGATGCATCACCGACAGTAATACCTGAAGGTAATGTGCGATGTTTCCCTTCCGTGGTAGCAAATGCCCTTCCTTCCATCCAGCCATTATCCAAAAGTTCAGCTTTCAAACCGTCCAAGTACCGTTTGTTGTATTTTAAAAAAACTTTGGATTGTTCATCTGTCATGGGGATGCGTTTAGGGCTACCCGTAGTTGCGGATGTTTCATTCATATGTTTAAAAGGATAAGCTGTAAGAATATCCTTCTCACCGTTTGACATGCGTTCTATATCATCTGCGATATCTTCGTATGTGATTACGGGAACTTTTTTTTGATAATCCTCAACGGTTTTTATATCCGCAAAGCCGTATTTTATTCCGTATTCCGTAGCACTGTTATCTTTAAGAATCTTCATAAGCAGCTCTTTATTAAGCTCATACCCTGATTCGAACTCTTTGTTTACGGCTGCGTAAACTTCTCTGCCTGCCTGCGCATCATATTTGTTTGCCTCTGATATTTTGCCGTTTTCCATATATTCTTTACCCCCTGTTGCCGCATACGGCATACATTTTTCTTATCATCATTTAAGCTTCAAAACCGGTTAAATGGTAGGTTGTTTTCTACCTTTTATTATATCTTTTGTAAATCTTTTATGCTATCATTTTTACAAGGTATTATGAAATTTAATGGCAGATAGCAGATGGTTTATTTTCCTCGTTGCCCAAAAAAAGAGGTCTCACCTTATGTGCGACCTCTCGACTATTATTCCTTAGGTATTTTATCTTCCGGAAGCCCGGAAATATATAAGGCTTTTTCTTTTGACATGCCTTCATCAATGCATTTTTTGTAAACTTCAAGTTGTTCTTCCAATTTACCTTCTGCAAATTGTTCTCTAAGTTTATCCGATGGTAATTCAAAAACTATTCCTTTCATTTTCTTATCCACCTCGTCCCTAATATCATCATAATTTCTAAGCACATAATCAGCAACTTTCTGCATTACGACAATCAAATCTTTGTACAAACTATCAGATTGCGACACCATTTTTGCTTTTTCAAGCCTGTTAATGATGTCATTGTAATCATCCAAAAACTCTTGCCTTTTGACAGGATCTTTGGCTATAAGAGGCATATCCTCTTCATATTTTATTATACGGAAGGGTAATGCCATAAGCAAGTCTTTTTCAAATATTTCATCGGTATTGTATTGCTGGATTTTCATGGTTGGAATGCTGTAGATATGCTTAGAACCATCAGGAAAAATAACTTTGACTTTAAGAGTGTCGGGTGTGCTTTTGGAATGCCTTACGTAAATAACCGCAGAACGGGGGAAATACATTTCATACATATCATCTTTCTTTGTGGCGTTATCCAGAGCAATTTTAAAGTCATATTCAATATTCTGTCCTCCTTAAGTGTTATTAAATTGTAAAAGTTTGAATTCCTGCCGATTTGGCGTGATGTGAATTCGAAAAGGCTTGTTATTTCATGCATATAGACAAGTCATGTATGAATTGTAGCTTAATATGTAGTATTCGTCAACATTTTTTTACTACAGTGCATTGAATAAGGTTATTTAGGATTCTTTTCCAAATTATTACTAAATACAAATCTAATATTACGTAATTTACATTATGAGAAGTTCCAGGATGGGACGGTGAAATGTATTGAGGATGAGATACCGTTTGATGTGCCTGATGGATGGGCATGGTGTAGATTACATAACATTTATAACTTTATTGATTATAGAGGCGCTACACCTACTAAATTATCTTCAGGAGTGCCTCTAATAACAGCTAAAAATGTCAAAAGTGGATATATAGACTATTCAATTGATGAATATATATCTGAAGAAGAATATCAAGAGAGACAACAACGTGGAATTTCACATAAAGGAGATATTCTTTTTACAACCGAGGCTCCTTTGGGGAATGCAGCTTTAGCTGATATAGAAAAATTCAGTGCAGGGCAGCGTCTAATTACATTTCAAAACTACAATGCTGCAGAGATATCTTTGTATAATGAGTTGTTTTTATACTTTATATTAAGTAACTTTTTTCAAGATGAACTGCATGAAAAGAAAACAGGAACTACAGTAGCGGGAATAAAAGCAGCTATCCTAAAGACTCTTTGGATACCAGTGCCACCTTATAATGAACAAATAAAAATTGCAAAAGCAATTAGAAAGTATATACAATCCATAGATGAAATCGCTAACAACGTAGAAGATTTAACAGATGTTGTTTCTGTAGCCAAAAATAAAATATTGGACCTTGCAATTAGAGGCAAGCTTATTCCGCAAAATAATAATGAACCTGCATCTGTCTTGTTACAACGCATTAGATCTGAGAAAGAAGAATTGATAAAACAAGGCAAGCTCAAGCGTGATAAAAAGGAATCTATTATCTACAAAGGTGATGATAACTCTTATTATGAGAAGATATCTGATGGAACTATAAGTTGTATTGATGCAGATTTACCGTTTGAAATACCATATAGCTGGGCTTGGGAACGGCTCCGAAACCTTTTTATTATTAATCCTAAGAATAATGCGGATGATAATACTCCTGTTTCATTCATTCCTATGGCTTTACTGGAGGATGGATTCTCTGGAAACTATACATATGAAAAAAAACTATGGAAAGAATGCAAAAAAGGATTTACTCATTTTGCTGTAGGTGATGTCTGTTTTGCAAAGATATCGCCATGTTTTGAAAATAGAAAATCTGCATATTTCAAGGAGCTTTCCAATAACATGGGTTCAGGAACAACAGAATTATATGTGTTGCGGAGATATACAAACGATATTATGGGTGAATATTTATTGTCATTTTTAAAATCAGAATACTTTATATCTCGTGGAAATAATACTTTTTCAGGTGTAGTAGGACAACAACGGGTTGATAAAGAAATTATGTTGGATACATTTATTCCAATTCCACCATCTCAAGAACAATTAAGAATAAATAATATTTTAGGCAAATTGTTTTCTGAACTTAAAAATATCGAGGATAGCATCAAGTGATGCTGCCCTCGATATTCTTTAAAAGAGAAAAGCTATTTCTGACTACTTCGCATATTTTCTTTTGTTCTTCAATAGGTGGTATAGGTACGTATATATCTTGAATAGTATGTGGTTTTAATTCCTTTTGATTAGTAGAACCTTCCCCGCTTTTTTCTAGATATGGTTGTAATGATTTCAGCAGCACAAATATATAAAATGAGGCTATTTCGTCATTGCTGCGTACAATTGTGACATGAGAATCAGGAACTATAGGTTTAGCTACAAGCGAATCTATAAATCCTACTCGTCCTAAAGTCCCTGTACCAGTTGAATTAATAACAATATCGCCAACTCTAATAAATTCAGAATCGTCATATTTAGAAAGTTTTGAATCATCCAAGTATTGTGCTAATGAGTAATCAATGCCGCCCTTTTTCAAATTACATTTCTGGGCAAATACTAATGTGCTGCTTTGTTCTTTGTACTTTGGAGCCTTACCTCTTTTTATCTCCTTAATACATATCGAAGATAATCTGCTCCAACACCAAGTTTCGGGGATATCAAAAGGTATGTCATTGTTGATATTAATAATGGTATTATCACTGAACTTCTCATAATAAGAGAGATAAGAAAATGATTATGTAAGTGACAGATTGCATTCTAAAGTTGCTTGTAAATACGACAAAATTTCGATTGGATATAATTTGCACTTGATAACATGAGGATATCTGTTATATAATCTATTCGAAAGTTACTCGTAAATACAACTAAGTGTCGGAGGATAGCCATGATAAATCGAAGGAAATACGTGGACGAATTGATAAAGCGTAAATGGAACGGACGAATTAAAGTAATTACAGGAATACGCCGCTGTGGAAAAAGTACGCTTTTATTTGAGCTATTCAAATCTCATTTATTGGAAGAAGGCATTCCGGAGTATTGCATCATTTCAATCGCATTAGATGATGATGTTAATGCAAAATACAGAGACCCCGATGAATTATCAAAATATGTAAGAGAACGAGCATCAGACATTAATCAGAAGTATTATGTTTTGATAGACGAAATACAGTATTCTATTTCAAAAAATGAGTTAATTCAGAAAGATGCTCCTGTTAGATTATATAGCGTTTTAAATGGTTTTCTCCATATTAAGAACATAGATGTATATGTGACGGGAAGTAATTCAAAACTATTATCAAAAGATATATCTACGGAGTTCAGGGGACGTGGGGATGTTGTTAAAGTATATCCTTTGTCTTTTGCGGAATACTATTCAATTGCTGATATGGAAAAAGTTGATGCATATAACGAGTATAGTATGTATGGCGGTATGCCATATCTGATTAATCTGAATTCAGATGAAGATAAGTTTAATTATCTATTGAACTTGTTTGAAGAGATATATTTCAAAGACATTGAAGAAAGATACACTATAAAACTCCCTAGTGTTTTGCGTGAATTAACCAGTGATTTATGCTCTTCTGTAGGTTCACTTACAAATGCCCACAAGATTGCAAGAACACTGCAAAGTACCAAAAATCTAAAGGTAGACTCTGAAACTATTAGCACATATTTATCGCATCTAACAGATTCATTTTTATTTTCTGAAGCGTTAAGATATGATATCAAAGGAAAGAAGTACTTTGAATATCCATCAAAATACTACTGCACAGATGTCGGTCTTCGAAACGTCCGTTTGGGACTTAGGCAACAAGAAGAAACACATATTATGGAGAATTGCATATATAATGAATTAATCGTTCGCGGTTATCATGTGGATGTTGGCATTGTTCCTGTTGTCGAAAAGAATAATATGGGGAAACGTACACAGAAGAATTGTGAAATTGATTTTATTGCAACAAAAGGAAGCAAAAAATATTACATCCAGTCTGCATTAAGTATGGATGATAAATTAAAGGAGAAAACCGAACTTAGACCTCTCCGAACAGTGAAGGATTCTTTTAAAAAAATTGTTGTATCCAAATCTTATGGAAAAAGCTGGTTGGACGAAGAAGGAATACTAAGAATTAATCTGATAGATTTTCTTTTGGATGAGAACAGTCTTGACAGGTAATATTTAAGTGAGCAATTGCTTATAATTTCAAATGACAAGGAATTTCGCTCCGGAACAGGAGGAATTATGACATTTGAAAATTATTTAAAGAAAGAAAATTTAGCCGACCATACCATTTCTGTGTATCTTTGGACGGTAGAATATTTTAATAATAATTATGATGGCGTGACTAAAGGTAATCTATTGGCGTACAAAGGATACCTTATGGAATACTTTAAGCCGAAGACTGTTAATCTACGTATACAAGCAATAAACAAGTATCTTGAATTTCTTGGAAAAGAAAAGTTGCGGTTATCAGCAGTAAAAATACAGCAAAAAAACTTTCTGGAAAATGTTGTAAGTAACGCTGATTATAAGTTTTTGAAAAAGCAACTAAAAAAAGATGATAATATGCAATGGTACTTTGTGGTGTGGTACCTTGCAGCAACAGGTGCCCGTGTTAGTGAGCTAATCAGAATCAAAATCGAGCATGTTCAACTTGGGTATTTTGATTTATATAGTAAAGGTGGTAAGCTACGTAGGCTCTATATTCCGAAGAAACTGCGCATTGAAACAGAAAAATGGTTAAAAGAGGACGGTCGTAGTTCTGGATATCTGTTTTTAAATAGATATGGTGACAAAATAACAGCTCGCGGTATATCACAGCAATTAAAAAACTATGCAGATAAGTATGGCCTTGATAAAAAAGTCATATATCCACATAGTTTTCGTCATTTATATGCCAAGAATTTTCTTGAAAAGTACAACGATATTGCGCTGCTCGCAGATCTTATGGGGCATGAGAGTATTGAAACCACTCGAATATACCTCAGAAAAACTGCTTCCGAGCAACAAGATTTAATTGACAGAGTTGTAACATGGTAGCTTTTATAAACAATTCTTAATAGCATTAAACTGAGTGTTGTATTTTCTTACCAATGAGGTTATATGTTGCTGCTCTGATAATGGCGGAATAGGAATAATCACATCCTCAAGTTGATTTAGATAGAAGCCTTTTTGAGCAGTACCTGTAGCCTCCACATTTATAAGATGCTGAAACAGAGGACTATCAAAAAACACCTTTAAATATACGGGGTCTATCAATGTTGTTATTACAGAAACGCTCCGCTGAAAGGTTAGGTTTTGAGGCTTACCAGTGTATATACTACATCTTCCCAACGTAGCAACCGTAGTAAGAAGAATATCGTTTACTGAAACATTAGTGCGTTGATTCTCTTTTATAAAACTATCCTCATTCAAATATCTAACATTCTCTAAATCTGTTATTGTATCGTCAGCAATATTTCTAGATGAAGCCATTATATATGGCGTTATACCCATTGCGCCTTTCGGTGGATTATGAGCACCGTCAATGATTTTACTGCATATAGTTTTTAGGCGTGCAAATTCCCAACCAATCGGCAATTCATAGTCATTATATACATTAATTTCAACCGATGTTCCATTTACCTTCTCATAATAAGAGTTATCATCACCTTTGTAGATAATAGATTCCTTTTTATCACGCTTAAGTTTGCCTTGTTTTATCAATTCTTCTTTCTCAGATCTAATGCGGTCAAGTAATACAGATGCTGGTTCATCATTCAAATCCTGGGGAACAAGTTTCCCTTGAATTGCCAAATCTAGTATTTTAAATTTGCTTAAATTAATAACATTTTCTAAAACATCTACGTCAGATTGCAATGTATATATTTTTTCAAAAGCATTATGACATTTTTCAACAATTCTAGTTTGCTCTTCTAATGGTGGTAAGGCTATAACAGCATTTTTTCCATCATTCGTACCTAGCCTAGGCATTTTTAGACCATAAGAGATAAGATTGACATATGCCAAAAATGTATCAGACATTAAAAAGCATTGCATATATTCTGGGGAAATACTCCCGTATAGTTTTAGTGGAAGTATTTCAGAAGTACAAAAGCCATCTCTGGGAGCAATCACAACCTTGTTAAGATATGGACGTAATTTACTATATAGAAGCTGTCCTGCAAAAAATCTATGTTTGTTACTCTTGGCTTCACGTTCGCCTTTAGTAGCAAAGTAAACTATTCTTCCGGTTTCCTTTTCAATATCCTCTAAGTCCAAGATCCATGAATCATCATCGATCTCAGAAGAATCTACAGTTTCAGTTTCTCCGTAAGGACATATACATTCTAATCTACACCATTCCCATCCATCAGGCACATCAAACGGTATCTCATCCTCAATACATTTCACCGTCCCATCCTGGAACTTCTCATAATGTAAATTATCCTCACCTTTGAAGATAATAGTATCGTTCTTAATATCCTTTGGTTTCAGCTTTCCATCCTTAACCATTTGCTTCTTCTCTTCACGTATTCTTTCAAGAAGAACAGACGCCGGTTCATCATTCGGATCTTGGGGAACAAGCTTCCCACGAATAGCGAGATCCAATATTTTTTGTCGTAATTTTTTTGTATCCATATTATGTATTATCCTCTATTATCAATCATCATATGACAGGAAATTCCTATCGGTAAAAGCCTTTATTGAAGCCTTAAGTTCCTCACTAAAATCACTAAGGTCATCCAGTGTAATAGCTCCCTCTCTAAGAAGACCAAGTATATTGAATACCATTTCTGATCTACTCATCCTTGCCTGCACACCTTTACACTTTTTATCTTCTTTAATACGGTCATTCAGTGCCCAGAACTTATCTGATGGATTACCTTCACCGCTCAGTAGCTCAATGTATTCCTTGTTAAGTCTATCCATATAAGATTCCTGCCACCCAGCAATCTTTTTCCTGAACAATTTCCAATCACTTTCTTTGAATCCTTGATTATACATTTCAATTCTCCAGCTTTATTCTTCTTCAATATCGCCTATCAGCGCCTTAAGTGCTTCTACGGCACTATTGATGTTGGAAGCCTTCTCTTCGATTTCATCCAACAACTCTGCTAATGATCTGTCATCAACAGTATCTCCAGAGCGAATCCATGAAATATCTAAACTTGTCTTGTCACGCTCAAGAATCTGCTCATAGGTATACTTTCTCCAACGTCCGTCTGGATTTTCCTCTGACCAAGTTTCCTTACGATCTTCCATATGACCGGCGCAATAGCATTCAACAAACTCTTTGAAATGCTCCCTAGTAAGAGGATTAGTCTTACCAAAAGAAGGCATATTTGAACGTAAATCATAAATCCAAACATCTTTTGTATTTCCTTCATCCCTAGTTCCACGATTGAAGAATAATACGTTTGTTTTTACGCCCTGTGCATAGAAAATACCTGTAGGTAATCTAAGAATTGTATGAAGATTACACTTCTCCATTAAATCCTTACGGATTTTTTCGCCGTCATTATCTGCAAATAGCACATTATCCGGAAGTACTACAGCAGCTCTTGCTTTACCATCAGTATTTAATGAACGATAAATGTGCTGCAAGAAATTCAACTGCTTATTACTGGTCATAAAAGTTAAATCGTCACGGCTAGCACGCTCTCCGCCTTTCTTTGTACCAAATGGTGGATTTGTAAGCACAACATCATAGTTTTTAAGCACCTTACCCTGATTAGAAAGAGTATCGCAAAGGTAGATTTCTCCTTCAATATCATGAAGCATAGAGTTCATAAGAGCCAATCTATGTGTTTCATGAACAAGCTCTGCTCCAGTAAATGCTTCATACTTTTGAAAATGCTGTTCATCTTCTGACAAATCAAATAAATCGTCTGTATGTTTCTTTACATATCTATCAGCAGCAATCATGAATCCATAAGTACCACAAGCAGGATCGTTACATCTTTCTCCTGGTTGTGGGGCAACAAGCTCCGTCATTACATCAATCAGAACACGTGGTGTAAAATACTGCCCTGCTCCGGACTTCTTTTCATTAGCATTCTTCTCTAATAATCCTTCATAAAGATTACCAAGTCCTTCTTCCTTAGCACTATACCAATCAAGGTCGTCAATACTTGTAATAATCTTCTTCAAATTGGCTGGTTCATCAATCTTGCTGCTAGCACCGGAATAAATATGCTGTATCTTACCAGTGCCGTTTTCTCCAAGTTCTTGCAAAAGAGTCGCATAGAATTTCTTTAATTCAATTCCGTCTTTACTGCTGAGATTGTCCCAACGATATTCCTCCGGAATATTCTTCTCTGCACCTGTCTCCTTTGCCATTTTTAAAAATAAAATATATGTAAGCTCTGTTACGTAATCCTGATATGTAATTCCATCATCACGCAATACGTTACATAAATTCCAAAGCTTAGCTACTATTTCATTGTTTGTCATTAGTTATAACTCTCCCATTTTTTATTGTGCTGCATACATTGCATCATTTATTTCCGCAATATAGTCTTTCAGCTTATTATCAAAAGCTTTGTTTACAACATTGTAACCACCTTTGTTTTTAAATGCCGCAGAATCAAAGGTATCACGATTCAATATAGTCTCTTTTAATAATTGAGATTCAATTCTATCTAACCAGCCTAACTGTATTTTAGTAAGCTCCGGATGGGCTTTTTTCACTTTTACTACTGCATTATGAATTCTGTCTTCCTTGCTGATTAGTGCATCTCCGATACTTTTTTGTCTAACAAAGCTTATAATATCCGCAGCAATATCTTCGTTTGTCATGCTACGCCAAGCAGTTTTTAACATTGTTTCATTGAAATTATTCTGATCAAGGGTCAGTTTCAATTCCTTCAATGATTTTCTGGTTAAACTCTGAGGCTTTGTCTTAACTATCTTAAGAGCTTCTATTTCATTTACATGCGTATTTATGAAATCATAGAACTCTTTAAGATAATCCTCCGGCTTTGTTGCATCACCATAGCCACGTGAATGCTCTATCAACTCATCCGGCTTATCGCTGATTACCTTTCCACGCTCCCTAGGCATACGCTTTACATATTTAAATGCCTCACGGTTCTTCTTTATTAATTCTTCTGCCTGTTTAGCATTGCTCTTCTTGAGCTGAGCAATAAACTCATCCGGATCAAATCCGGTTGAAAACTCAAATTTTTCGCGGTTTTCATCGCCCATTCCATTCTTATTACGACGCATTTTTGCAATAAGAATATCAACCTGATTTTCTTTTTGAGATTCTGTTTCTAATGAGTCAAATCCATCAATAATATCCTCAAATGTAGTTTTATTACTAACTACAAGAGGCTTCATATTTGTTACCGGCTCAAGTGCATTATAAACGCCTACTGCATCATAAATCTCAAAGTGATCTTTTCCGATGTCATCACAAAGTCTTGTTGCGCGTCCAAGCATCTGCTCAAAGAGAATTCTAGACTTAATACGTCTTAAGAAAACTAGATTTACAATCTCTTCAACATCAATACCTGTTGTTAATAAATCCACCGTAACAACAATGCTTGGAAATGTATCATTTTTAAATTTACGAATAACCTCATTTATTCGCTTCTGATTTCCATTTTCAATGGAGCCTGTAATCTTCAGAATTGCTTCAGAGCTAACGCCTTGCTTTGAATATATTTCCTGGAGAATTCTAGTTACCATATCTGCATGCGCATCATCAACCGCAAAAATAAGTGTTTTTCCAGGCTCGTTTGGATCAATATCTTTTGCAATTTCTTCCAAAACAGTCATATTAAACTCTTCAGTAACGACCTCTTTGTTGAATTTATCAACCTCAAATATCAAATCATCATCTAATTCAGCTGAGTTAAGAATCTGTTTTGTATCCGGATCATAAATAGGCACTGTCGAACCGGCTGCAAATTTAATACCATCTCTGCTAAGCTTTGTTCCTATAATATGTGGTGCATCATGATCTACAAGATATCCGTCAATTAC